>VGYC01000095.1 GCA_016873095.1 Planctomycetota bacterium
GAAGGACAAGGACGCATTTGTGCGCATCCTGGTAAAAGATCGACCGGATCTCGCGGGCCTCCCCTTCCTGCTGGGCAAGGACTGCCAGCTGTGCAAAGATAAGGCCATGCATCTTGAGAGGTCTTCCACGCTCGTTCGCCAGTCCTTGGCACGTCTTGAGAGAATCCCGAGTCCTGCGTTCGAGCAGTATATCTCGTCGTCCTACCCCGTATCGAATCCGCGACCCGACGTGGATCCAATGGCCCGCCAGTTCTGGCAAGAGTTTGGTGCCGACGGTGCCAAGCATTTACGATTGAACAACCACCTGGCGGTCTTGTCCCAGACAGTCCTTGCAGAGAATTCGTCGTTTCGGTTGCTGTTCACGGAGCAGCTCGCCAAAGTCAAGGACGAGGCAGCCGTCCCGCTGCTGACCCAGCGCGCCTTGTTCGATGTGGATGAGCGAGTCCGCACGGCGGCGCGGAAGAATCTGGCGGAGCGCTCGCGTGAAGATTGCGCGCCGAGACTCCTGGAGGGGCTTCGCTATCCCTGGGCGCCGGTGGCTCGACATGCCGCCGAAGCCATCGCTGCTCTGCGCTTGACGGGCACGGTCCCCCAGCTGGTGGCCATGCTCGACCTGCATGATCCCGACGCACCTTACAAGGTTGCGGACAAGCAGGGGCACAGCAAGATGATGGTTCGCGAACTGGTGCGGATCAATCATCACCGTAACTGCTTGCTCTGTCATGCGCCGGCGTTTCAGACCACGCGGCGCGGGATTCCGAATCGGGACTCGGCAACAGACGACGTCGAACTCGTGCGTGCCCTGGTGCCGATTCCAAGCGGTCCAATGCCACCCAGTTTCAGCCCGCTCTACTACAATACGAAACCGGGCGACATCATCGTCCGCGCCGACATCACCTACCTTCGGCAGGATTTCTCGCTCGTGCAGGTCGTGCCGGACCCCGGCAAATGGCGATCTCAGCAACGCTTCGATTTCTTCGTCCGCACTCGCGAACTGACCGGCATAGAAGCGGAAGAGGCGCGGCGCTGGGTTCCGCTGGAGACTTCTGGGTTCAAGGACGCCATCGTCTGGACCCTGCGCGAGCTGACCGGCCTGGACGCGCCGCCCACCGCCGCCGCCTGGCGAGCCGTGCTGGCCAAGCAAGTGTCCGCGAAGTGATCCCGTTTACGTTATGCTTTCGTTGGACCGGACTGGCCGATTACAATCCAGAGGTTGCATATCCCGTTTTTGGTGGCCCCTGTCACGGAGGTCCGCTCATGTCCGCTCAAAGCCGCTGTGGATTCTGCGAGAGCCTGCCTGCCTTGCCCCGTCACCGGGCCGGCAAGGCGTCGCGCTGCCCGGTCTGCAAGCAGGAATTGTGGATCGGACCGTCGCAAACGTATCGGTTGGTGGAGGGCGAAGCGGAACGCACGCGATGGCGCCTGATTGTGACGAGTGTGTGCCTTTCGTTCACATTGCTGGCCGCTGTCCTGAAGTGGACGTTGCGACCAGCGCCCGTCCCGGCTGCTGCAAGAGCAACGACAAGATTGGTTCAGGCGGGATCTAGCTTGCCTGCCATCGCTCCATCCTCGAAAAAGCAGTTGTTTGCCACGGCCAAGACCGCACCGGAGCAACCCGCCACGGCTGTGAAGAAGCCTGGTGCCCGCAGCTACGCCAAGCCAGGTCCAGACGCCCACGGTTGGTCCAAGGACAGACATGGCGATTTGCTTGTGGACCTTGCACGCGCGAAGCCGCGCGCTTTGCTGCCCCCGCGCTGGCTGCTTGCCGAGGCCAAAGACAAGATCGCCGCGCCCAAGCTCGAACCACTCGCTGTGCAGCTTGAGCGAGTGGCGGAAGTCGATCTGATTCCGCAGTACACGCGAAAATCCACAAAAGACATTGAAAAACTGGTGGCCGATATCCGCGCCAGGAATGTCGACAAGCACGACGGCTATGTTCGCGAGCTGCGCCAACAGCGGCTCGATTTGGTCGGGTTGCCTTTCCTGATGGGCGACGATTGCAAATTGTCCCGCGATGCCGCGTTGCGTCTGCAAGACGCCTCTGCACTGGTGCGTGGCATGTTGGGAGCTGCGGAAAGGCCAAAAGCAGGATATCCTTCCGGGGCCTACAGGTTCTGGTCGTCAGGATCGACCGCTGTTCTCAAGAACAGGACCTGGGAACAGGTACTTCCCGCGATGCTGCAAATCCTCGGCCCGGAATTCGCATCCTATCGGCTGCCTCTCGTCCAGCGGGTGGGGGCATTTGATGGCGCCGATGCCACGCGCACGTTGGTCCGTTTCGCGATGTTCGATCCAGCGCCAGAGGTGCGCGAGGAGGCCATCCGCGAGCTGCGCGACCGTCCTGCAAAGGAGATTTTGCCGCACTTGGGCGCGGGGCTGCGCTATCCATGGCTCCCAGTGGTGCGCAATACACTCGAAGCCGCAATCTTGCTGCAGCTGAACGATTTCACCGCCGAGTTGATCCCTGCGCTTGACGAACCGGCGCCCGATGCGCCGTTCGCTGACCCGCATAGGCCGGGGAAGTTGTTTGTCCGTGAATTGGTCCGCATCAACCATCATCGCAACTGCTTACTGTGCCACGCGCCGAGCCGCCGCGAACTGCCACGAAGCCCAGGTGCGGCACCACGCTCCACCGAACCATCGGAGTTTGTACTGGCCGTGGTGCCGGCTCCGGATCGCCCGCTTCCCTCGCGCACGAGCGAGGCATACTACGACATCCAGCGAGGGGACGTTCTGGTCCGCGCCGACGTTACCTACTTGCGGCAAGATTTTTCCGTGATACAAACGGTCCGAAATTCAGGCAGGTGGACTGCGGAGCAGCGCTATGATTTTCTTGTTCGCACGCGCGAACTCAGCAGCACGGAGGCTGCCTTGGCCGGCTTGATTCCGCGGCGTTCGCGCACGGCGTACCACGACGCGGTTTTGTGGGCCCTGCATCAGCTCACCGGCCTGAACGCGCCGCCGACGGCCGCCGCCTGGCGAGCCGCGCTGGCCAAGCAAGCGTCAGCGAAATGATCCACCAGACGAGCGTGATCGAAGCTCGCTTGGCGGTTTCGCGCACGATGTCCCGCGCGAAACCCGCCAAGCGAGCTTTCTTTACGCTTGTCTGGTAAACCCATCCCTTGCCCGCGCCCATAGAATCGACGTATGGAGCAAAATCTCGTCGTTCGCGGGGCGCGCGAGCATAATCTGCAAAACGTCAACCTCGACCTGCCGCGCAACCGCCTCATCGTCTTCACCGGCGTGAGCGGGTCCGGGAAGAGCTCGCTGGCCTTCGACACGCTTTACGCCGAGGGGCAGCGCCGGTACGTCGAGTCGCTGTCCGCCTACGCACGCCAGTTTCTGGGACAGCTACAGAAGCCGGATGTCGATTATCTGGGCGGACTGTCGCCGTCCATCAGCATCCAGCAGAAGACGGCCGGCAAGAACCCGCGCTCCACCGTCGGCACCATCACCGAGATCCACGACTACCTGCGTGTGCTTTACGCTCGCGTCGGCCTGGGACACTGTCCGCAGTGCGATCGGCCCATCACCGCCCAGTCGCGCGAGCAGATCATCGCCCGCGTGCAAGCCCTACCGGAGGGGACGCGTTTCTTGCTCCTCGCTCCGGTCATTCGCGGGCAGAAGGGCGAGTACAAGGACCTGTTCGCCGACATGCTCAAGCGCGGCTTCATCCGCGCCCGCGTCGATGGCCAGGTCGTCAAGCTCACCGAGGACCTGAAGCTCGACCGCAAGATCAAGCATCACATCGAAATCGTCATCGACCGCCTGAAGAACGAGCCGCGCGTCCGGCCCAGGCTCGCCGAAGCCGTGGACCAGGCGTTGCTGCTCGGCGAGGGCAACCTCGTCATCGGCGTCGAGCGCGACAGCGAGGCCCCGCCCGACGGCAAGGCCGAGAAGACGCCGGCTTACGACGACATCTTGCTCTCCGCGCATTACGCCTGCGTCCATTGCGACAGGAGCTACGAGCCGCCCAGCCCGCAGCTTTTCAGCTTCAATAGCCCGCAGGGCATGTGCCTTGACTGCGACGGCCTGGGCATGCGCTACACGTTCGCTCCGGACCTGCTGATCCCCGATCCGTCGCTGAGCTTTCATGCCGGCGCCATCCCGCTGGTCGGCCCGCACAAGGGCATGGGTCGCTGGCGCAAGCACATCTTTGCAGGAGTCGCGCGGACCTTTGACATCGACCGCAAGGCGCCCTGGCAGGATTTACCGATCGACAAACAGAATCTGCTGCTGCACGGTTCCGGCGATCAGCACATCACCTATGAATGGAAAATGCGCGGCGGCAACGTCTGGAAGCACGGCGGCAAGTGGGAGGGCATCGTCCCGCAACTGCTGAGCAGCTTCAAAAAGACGGCCGCCGGCCCACGGCGCATGCAGCTCGAAAAATACATGCGTGTCCTCCCCTGCCCTACGTGCCGGTCGCAACGGCTCAACGCTCAGGCGCGGGCGGTACGCGTTGCCGGCAAGACGCTTGTCGAAGTCTGTGCCATGCCCATCGGCGAGCTTGGCGACTGGCTCGATCCGGAACGCGGCACGCTGGAGAAGAGTCTTGACGCCGTGCAGCGGCACATCGCCGCCGAGGTGCTGAAGGAGATTCGCGGCCGTGTCGGCTTTCTGCTCAATGTCGGGCTGCACTACCTCACCCTGGAACGGTCGGCGCCGACGCTCTCCGGCGGCGAGGCGCAGCGCATCCGCCTCGCCGGGCAAATCGGCTGCGGCCTGGTCGGCGTTCTCTACATCCTCGACGAGCCCAGCATCGGTCTGCACCCGCGCGACAACGACCGCCTCTTGCGCAGCCTGGAAAGACTGCGCGATATCGGCAACACCGTCGTCGTCGTCGAGCACGACGAGGACACGATGCGCGCCGCCGACTACATCGTGGACTTCGGTCCCGGCCCCGGCGTGCGCGGCGGCCACGTTGTCGCCGCCGGCGGTTTCAGCGAGGTTGCGAACAATGCGGACAGCGTTACCGGGCAGTATCTCTCCGGGACGAAGGCGATCGCGATTCCTGGGAAGCGCCGTCCCGGCAATGGCAAACGCCTGCGCATCACCGGCGCCCGTCACAACAACCTCAAGAACATCGATGTCGATATCCCGCTCGGCAAGTTTGTCTGCGTCACCGGCGTCAGCGGGTCCGGCAAGTCATCCCTCATCAACGACATCTTGCGAGAAGGATTGCAGATCGCAGATTTAAGATTGCAGATTGAAAGAGAGGACAACGAGAAGGAAACGGATGATCAATCTGAAATCTCAAATGTGAAATCTGCAATCTTGAGCCGCTTCGATCGTCTGGAGGGAACCCAGCATATTGATCGCGTGATCGACATCGATCAGTCGCCGATTGGCCGGACGCCGCGCTCGAACCCCGGAACCTACATCAAGGCCTTCGACGAGATTCGCGGGCTGTTCACGCAGATGTCGGAGGCGAAGATTCGCGGCTACAAGCCGGGGCGGTTCAGCTTCAACAAGCCGGGCGGCCGTTGCGAGGCCTGCGAGGGCAACGGCTCCAACCGCCTGGAGATGGACTTCCTCGCCGATGTCTGGGTCACGTGCCCGGTGTGCGAGGGCCGCCGCTTCAATCGCGAGACGCTGCAAATCCGCTTCAAGGACAAGAACATCCGCGACGTGCTCGAGATGGACGTGCAGGACGCGCTGACGCACTTCGCCAACGTGCCGCGCATCCGCGCCATGCTGCAAACGCTGCACGACGTCGGCCTCGACTACATCAAGATAGGCCAGCCGTCGCCTACCCTGTCCGGCGGCGAGGCCCAGCGCGTCAAGCTGGCCCGCGAGTTGTGCAAGCGCAGCACCGGGCAAACGCTCTACATCCTCGACGAGCCGACGACCGGCCTGCACTTCGACGATATCCAGAAGCTGCTGCAAGTGCTGCATGGCTTCGTGGACGCCGGCAACACCGTTGTCGTCATCGAGCACAACCTCGACGTCATCAAGACCGCCGACTGGATCATCGATCTCGGCCCCGAAGGCGGCTCGGAGGGCGGCACCCTGGTCGTGGCCGGGACTCCCGAAGAGGTCGCCCGCTGCGCAAGCTCGTACACCGGGCAAGCGCTGAAACCGATCCTCCAGACAAGCGTGAAGAAAGCTCGCTCGGCGGTTTCGCGCAAGTCGTCCCGCGCGGCACAACCATCCACGCCCATCACCCACCTCACCATCCAGGGCGCTCAGCAACATAACCTCAAGAACATCGACGTCGCCCTGCCCCGCGAGAAGATGAGCGTCTTCTGCGGCCCCAGCGGCTCCGGCAAGAGCTCGCTCGCCCTTGACACCATCTACGCCGAGGGGCAACGCCGCTACGTCGAGTCGCTGTCGGCCTACGCCCGGCAGTTCCTCGGCCAGATGCAGAAGCCAAAAGTCGAGCACGTTGCCGGACTGTCGCCGGCCATCAGCATCGAGCAGCAGACTACGAGCAAGAGCCCGCGTTCCACCGTGGGGACCGTCACCGAGGTCTACGATTACCTGCGTGTTCTTTTCGCCCGGCTCGGGCATCTGCACTGCCCGGCGTGCGGCATCCCCATCGGCTCGCAGACGGCCGACGAGATTATTGACAAGATCCTGTCACTGCCGGAGGGAACGCGGCTCTACCTGCTCGCCCCGCTGGAACGCCGCGGCCAGGAGAAGTATCAGGAGCTGTGGGACGAGATTCGCCGCACCGGGTTTGTCCGCATGCGCGTCGATGGCAAGTCCTACAGCGTCGACGAGCCGCCCACCATCGATCATCGCCGCAAGCACAATGTCGAGGTCGTGGTGGACCGGGTCATCGTGCGGCCTTCGCAGCGCGGTCGGCTGGCGGACGCCGTCGAGACCGCGCTCGAGCTCGGCAAGGGCGTCATGCTGGTCGCCCACGTCGATGACAAGCGCGAAGAGCCGGACTGGAAGGTCGAGCGCTTCAGCCAGCACTACGTCTGCGACCAGTGCGGCCGCAGCTTCGAGCCGCTCAACCCCCATCACTTCTCGTTCAACAGCCCGCTCGGCTGGTGCCCGACCTGCGATGGTTTGGGCGGACAGAAGGGCGCCAACCCGGCCGTGCTGCTCCGCGATCCTCGGCTATCGCTGCGCGACGGCGCCATTGCCGCCTGGCCGGCGCTCGGCGACGACAGCCCGTTCCTGCCATTCGCCCTCGCCATCGCCGAGCATGTTCGCTTCTCGCTGGACACGCCCTTCGAGCAACTTTCTGCCGGTCAGCAGAAAGCCATCCTGCACGGCACCGGCGACGACTGGATCGCGCTCGAGCCAACGGCGAAGGGCCGCAGGAAGACCGGCGTGCACTTCCAGTACAAGGGCCTGATGCCGGCCATCGACGAGGCGTCGCGCGTCAGCTTCACCTATCGTCACCGGCTGGATCACATCGTCAGCGACGTGCCGTGCGTGACCTGCCGTGGCTCGCGGCTGCGCGACGATGCCGCCGCCTGCCGGTTCGAAGGGCACACCATCGGCGAGGTCGGCGCCTGGCCACTGGGGCAGTCCCTCGACTTCTTCAACAAGCTCAAGCTTGGCAAGGAGCATGAGCAGGTCGCCGGCGAGCTGGTGCGCGAGGTCCGCAATCGTCTGAAGTTCCTCGTCGATGTCGGACTCGATTACCTCACGCTGTCGCGCGGCACGCCGACGCTGTCCGGCGGCGAATCGCAGCGCATCCGGCTTGCCAGCCAGATCGGCAGCGGTTTGACCGGTGTCCTCTATGTGCTCGACGAGCCAACCATCGGCCTGCATCCGCGCGACAACCGACGGCTGCTGGAGGCACTCAGCCACCTGCGCGACCTCGGCAACACGCTGGTCCTGGTCGAGCACGATCGCGAGATCATCTCGGCGGCGGACCACCTGCTCGACTTCGGCCCCGGCGCCGGCGACCGCGGCGGCGAGATCACGGCCGAGGGCTCGCCCAGGCAAGTCATCCGCTCGAAAAACTCGCTCACCGGCCAGTATCTCGGCGGCAAGAAGGCCATCCCGGTGCCGACCAACCGCCGACCCGTCGATGACTCGCTGTCGCGCTTGCTGGTCCACGGCGCTCGCAACAACAACCTGCACAACATCGATGTCGCCTTTCCGCTCGGCCGGCTCATCGCCGTCACCGGCGTCAGCGGTTCCGGGAAAAGCTCGCTCGTCCAGGAGATCCTCTACCCTGCCCTGGCCCGCAAGCTGCATCGCGCCCAGTTGACGGTAGGCGCCCACGACGACATCGCCGGCATCGACAACATCGACAAGGTCATCAACGTCGATCAGAGTCCGCTGGGCAATTCGCCCAGCTCGAACCCGGCCACGTATACCGGCGTCTTCGATCTCGTCCGCCAGCTCTTCGCCCAGCTTCCGGAGTCGCGCGTGCGCGGCTACCAGGCCAAGCGCTTCAGCTTCAACGCTCCCGGCGGTCGCTGCGAGGCCTGCGAGGGCAACGGGCAGAAGAAGATCGAGATGCACTTCCTCCCCGATGTCTGGGTGGAGTGCGACACTTGCCGCGGCGCCCGCTATAACCCGGAGACTCTGGCCGTCCGCTACAAGGGCAAGACCATCGCCGACGTGCTGACCATGCGCGTGGCCGAGGCCCTCGAGCTGTTCGGCAACATCCCGAAGATCCGCCGCGTGCTGCAGACGCTCGCCGACGTCGGTCTCGACTACGTCGCCCTCGGGCAGGCGGCGCCCACCCTCTCGGGAGGCGAGGCGCAGCGCGTCAAGCTCGCCGCCGAGCTGGGCCGGCCCAATACCGGCCGCACGCTTTACATCCTCGACGAGCCGACGACGGGACTGCATTTCGACGACATTCGCAAGCTGCTCGAGGTGCTCAACCGGCTCGTCGATCTCGGCAATACTGTCATCGTCATCGAGCATAACCTCGACGTCATCAAGACGGCGGACTGGGTGATCGAGCTTGGCCCGGAGGCCGGCGACCGTGGCGGGCAGATCGTCGCCGAGGGGACGCCGGAGCAGATCGGGAAGAACAGGACATCGCACACGGCCCCATTCCTTGCGGACATCCTCAAGGCGGGCCCGAGCCAGGAGCGGCCGCGCTACGATCCGCACGCGGCCGAGGCGGCGAAGGCCGGCGACCTGAAGCTCGAGGAAGTCGGCAAGGACGCCGCCATGCCCTGGGAGACCGACGGCCAGCGCTGGCATACCGAGCTGCGCGTCTCGCACAAGGGCAAGCCGTGCCGCTGGGAAGGTCGCATCCTCACCTGGCTCGACGAGCACATCCATCATCTCGGCATGTTTGGTCCCGCCGACTGGAACCAGCCGACCGTCGTCGAGATCGCCGGCCTCAAGAAGAGTCAGGGCTGGTTCTTCCACGCCCACACCGGCATGGAATGGCTGGTGCGCCTCGTCTTCCGCGTCGGCAAGAACACTTTCAAGCAAGGCGAGCTAGTCGAGCGCCTCGCCATCCCGCCGCTCGACGACACGCCGGGCGTCGAGGTCTACGGCAGCGGCGAGCGCGTCCACGTCGCCAATCGCAAAGGCCCGTGGCAGGAAGTCTGGCTGCTTGTCCATCGGCTCAGCGAGATCGACACGCCGGCGTTTCAGCGGTTCTTGAAGGAAGCCTGCGCTTCGTTCCACTCTGCGTTACAGCGCATGCAGACCCGCCCCGAGGATGTGATGCCCTGGAAGGTGAACGGCGAGCGCTGGCACCTGGGCGACAAGGGCTTTCCACCCGGCAGGAAACTGCGCTGGGACCGCAGCCTGCTGCCGCGCTTGCTGGAGGTGGCCCGCTCGGCCGTCCCGGGCCTGGAGATCGTCTGGAATGCCCGCGCCGGCATTATGCTCAAGGTCCCCGGCATCTCGCGTGCTTGGGCCCAGTGGCGCACCAAGGACGCGCACGGCCTCACGTGCTGCTTCCTCGGCAAGAAAGGCCAGTTCAACCTTGGCCGCATCGAAGACTTCGGCGTCCATCCCGATATCGCCGAGAAGACCAGCGGCGACCTCATCCGCCTCGTCTTCCAGCAAGCCGAACACATGCCCCTGGCCCGGTTGAAGGATTTCTTCGCCGAACATGTGCAGGGCTTCCGCGAACTGACGAAGGGGAAGGCGAAGCAGATGGCGTGAGTGCGTTGCTGTGCAGATTGCTGTGCAAAGCGCTGTCACCCCCTGTTCACCGTAACACGGCGCGCCACATTTGAAGACACGGACCTGGGAAGCTCGGGCTTTCGTCCAATTATTCGTCCAGGGAGACACATATACCCCCTCGGCAAATCCGGTGGCGGGACGCAGCGTGCGAGGGTACCGTTTGCTCCTTCAGAGCCACGACCGTAAGAGCGTTCGGAAGAAATGCAGTAGGACGGGCTTCCAAGCCCGTCCGGCCGGCCTGGGAAGGCCGGCCTACGTCAATGTTCCCGGACGCTCTAAGGGAGTGGTTCGCGTGTCCGCTCCCGGTCGCGGCTCTGAACAGAAAACCTTCCGAGCGTTTATTTCCGCGCAGCGCCAAGGTCCCACAAGAGAACCCGGCCGAGGCCGCCGGTGGCGAGCGTCTTGCCGTCTGGACTGAAGCTGCCGCGGCTGATGAAGCCCTGCGGAGCGATGAGCGTCTCGCGGATTACACCAGCGTCCGCGTCTACCAGGTGAATCCGTGCCTGGGAAACGTCGAGCGCGTCCAGCTCGATTCCACGTTCGTCAGGCATCATCTGCGTGGTGACAGCGACCCATTTGCCGTCAGGACTGATTGCTGGCGCCCGGACGACGTGCCGGTGGCCAGCTTGTTCAGTTTCAAGCACGATCACGCGCCGCGCATGTTTGTCGCTCACCGAGAACAGGTACAACTTGCTCGCGGCAGGTTTGCGGTCGTTGTGCGGCGGCCGCCAGGTGACAGCCGCAAGCATGCGGCCATCTACCCCAAACGATACTCCGTCAAACGTCGCCCCGGTCTCGCGACCGAGTTCTGATACCTCGCGACCTGTGGCCGCGTCGAGAAGCATCAGCCGACTGGACTCATCGCTGCGCGTTTTCGGATCGCGGAATATGCGCTCGTTCACGACAAGCAGCCGGCTGTCGGGCGAGAACGCTACCGGGCTCACCCATGCCCCTGGTGGTTTCACGGGCAGTGACCATTTCGGCGTGCCGGCCGGGAGATCGAGCATCTGGATCGCCTTCGTGTCGCCTGATTTGCTGTCGCTGACGGTTGTGGCATACAATCGGCTGTCCGATGCAAAGATGCCGTATGCTTTGGTGCCTTCCGGCAGAGCTTTGGACTTGCCGGTCGCCGTTTCCCAGAGGCTGGCTGTGCTGGGCGGCCTACTCTCATACACGCCGGGAATTTGCTCGCTGGTGACGAACAGCGCGCCATTCGGCGCCATACGCATGCTGTTGACATTACGTGCTGGAACGTGTCTGTAACTGCGAATCAGCTTGCCGCTGCCCATGTCCCAGGCGAGCACTTTGCCGTCGAACTGCCAGCGATACATGCGCTTGCCATTTTTCTCGATCCGCTCAATGGTGCGACCATCGCGTGAGACGAAAAGTGTGCGCCAGTCGGGCGAGAGGAAGAAGTACTGGTCGCTGCCGCGGTAGCCGTAACCGGTCTCGATCGTGGTCAGCTGTTTGCCGGACGCGATGTCCCAGAGGACGACGACGCCGCCGGGATAGTCGCCGGCGATGAGCCGCTGCCCATCAGAGGAATAGCGGACGCCTAAGAGGAATGCAGTCCGGTTGGGATGGATGAGTTCCCCTTTGAGTCGCGGCGACACTGGCTGCAACTTGAGTGGCGTCCTGGGTGCGACGATCTGGATAGCAAACCGGCCGGCAACAACCTGGCCGGATTTCCAGGAGTCAAATGAGAGGGCGACCGTGGCCATGCCGGTGCCTGCTTGCTCGGGGACCCGAACTGGGCCGTGCAGGTTGCCGCCTCAGCAACGCTGCTTGAGTTCGAAGGACTGGCGCAGCGGTGGTTCCCCGGCTCTGGCCGCAGGGAAGGTAATCTCGGCCACCGGATACTTCGTGGTGGGAATGACGCCCTCGTAGTTGATCCATGTAGTGGTGCCGGGCCCGAAACCCGGGCTGCCGACGCCGAGAACGAGATCGCCGCTACGACCGCGCGTGAGCCGATACCGCCCAAACAGTGCGATGTGCCACGGCCCGCCAAAATGAATGATGGGCGCCTGCTCCGGCCGGTCCGCAAACTGCAACACGCCTTCGGCATCGAGATAGAAGGCCAGTTGATGGACGCGGCCGTCAATGCCGCCTCCCCTCCATGGCGGCATATCCACATCACAGGACACGTAGTATGCCGAGGCATCCGGATGTTTCTTCAAGATGTCCTCAACAGCCGCGCCGCGGTCCTTCAACTGGCTGAGCGGCGAAACCGAGATGTAAAGGTCCTTGTGCAACCGGTTGCCCGCGCGAATCTCGCCCACGCGGAATGAATAAGTGTCCTTTTCGGCGGCGTCGTTTTTCTCGGCGGCAATTCTCTCCCCTGTGTCCGTGAGATCGCCGTTGCCATTGCGGTCCACGTAGAGCGTGTCGCCATCGATCGCCAGCCAGACGCGGGTTCTCGCTTCGGCTCCGAAGACAAGAAGCGCGTACCTGACTTGCTTCGTGCGGTATTCTGGCTGTCTCTCAATGCTTCGCGGAATCCGGCGCAAGTCCACCTGCCCTGCCGACGCACTGGCTGCGGCAAGGACAACACACAGACTACATGGCCAGCTTCGCATAGGCGCCTCTTGCAGTACGGGGCGAACTGATCACGCTCGGCCTTTTCCCATCTTCTCTACAAACGCCGCATGCTCCGGCGACGCCAGTCCCAGGCCCAGCACGGCCGACAGCCGTTTCCAGTCCATGGCAAACAGGGCGGTCGGGTCGAGCCACAGGCCGGGGAAGACTTCGGAGCGGAGGATGCCGTCGCGGTTGGCGGCGAGTTCCTTGAACTTGCCGCGGCGGCGGACGAACCAGAAGACTTTTTGCTTGCGGACGGCGACGACGAGGTACTCGCGGACGCCGGCGGCTTCGAGGTCGTGTTTGCGCTCGTTGAGGTCGAGCTTCTCCGTGCTGTCGCTGATCTGTACGATGAGTTCGGGCGGTCCAACAAGAAAACCGTCGGCGTCGATTTTTGCATTGCCACCCAACTCGGACAGAATCCGCAAAGACACGTCCGGTTGCGGTTCGCTGTCAGGCCCGAGTATATGTGTTGCGTTCTCCGTGCCCTTGACGCCTGGAGTGTGCATCACATAGTCGCCCAGCCAGTGGATGACAACGAACCCATGTTCCCCATGCGGATTCTTGAGCGGTGACGGCACGTGGACGACGCCTCCAATAAGCTCGGCCCTGAACCCCGGTGGGCTGGCCTCGTAGAGCGTGTGAAATGTCTGCTGGTTGAGCCGGGCGCCGTTTTTCAGTCTGGCGCTTGGCTTGCTTCGCAAAGAAACTGTGGTCATGGCGTACCCTTCTTCCTTTCGTGCCAGAATAGCAAAGCTGAACGGCTTTCGCAATTGAGCACATGAAAGGCGAGCGTCGGGGCCTGAGCCCGACGTGTGCGTCGCGCGAGATCAGCATCGCTTCGCGCGCGAGCCTGACACGTCGCGCTCACGCCGCGACGCTCGCCTGTCTAGATTGAATAGATGACTCGACGTAGGCCGTGGAAGCCAACCAAGCAGCAGCTCGCCGCCGCGCAAGGCAAGCACATCCGTGACGTCATCGCCCCCGATTTGAGCGTACTGTTTTGCGGCATCAATCCCGGCCTGTATTCTGGGGCGGTGGGGCATCATTTCGCCCGGCCGGGAAATCGCTTCTGGCCGGCGTTGCATGCGGCCGGATTCACCACGCGCGTGCTGTCGCCGTTCGACGAACGCCAGTTGCTAACGCTCGGCTACGGCATCACCAACCTCGTCCGGCGGGCGACGGCCACGGCCCAGGAACTCGCCGATGACGAGATCGTTGCCGGGGCTCAGCGACTCGCACGCAAGGTGTGCCGCCATCGGCCGGCCATCGTGGCGTTTCTTGGCATCGCCGCGTATCGCATTGCGTTTCGGCGGCCGAAGGCCAGCCTGGGACTGCAACAGGAGCTGCTGGCGGATGCGAAGATCTGGGTTCTGCCCAACCCGAGCGGGCTGAACGCGCATTTCCAGCTCGCGGAGCTGACGGCAATGTTCCGGCAACTGCGTGTGTCAGCGGATTGCCGGCATTCCTGATCGGCTTTCGTGTTGTTGGCGGCTCGGGCCGGATTGCAGCATCTTGTCGCAATCCTGCCCCGTGAATAGAGTTTGCTTGTGTGCTGGAAGGCTTCGACCGCAAGGGAGTTGACCGTTAGGGAGTTGCTCGTTGATGAGTGCCTCGACTCACGATCCCGCCAACGAAGATAGCGCCCAGGTCGATCTCGGCGGCAGGCTGCTGGTGCTGGGCCTGATGCTGATGCTCGTCATCGAGAGCCTGCTGGCCACCGCGGCCTTGATTCAGCTATCCTTCGTCCACGTCGTTATCGGCATCGTCAGCATCTGCGTCGCGCTCTATCTGTCGAACTGGATTTACACGGGCGACCGTCCGGCGCGCAAGGTTCTGCTCGGCTGGACCGGGTTGCAGATCTTCCTCGCCGGCGGCGCGGTGCTGGCGTACTTCGCCGCGCACGGCGAGCATGAGTCGATGCGCGTCTTCGGCATTGCCGCTCCCACCAACGGCACTGCCATCAGCCTGGCGGTCGTCAAGCTGGGCTGTTATCTGTTTCTTGGCTACTTGCTGTCGCAGTCGGCCAGCGTCAAGAACTTCCTGCGTGTGAAGGCGGGGCGCGAGCCGCACGCCATCGAGCCGGCCAGCATCGCTCCGTCCGGCGTGGTCGTGGCCACGGCCGACAAGGACAAGCGCGCCGTCGCCGAGGTTGGCACCTGGATGCAGGCCACTGGCTTGATCTTGATCGTGGCCGGGTTGCTGTCCGTCATCGCCGGCGCCCGGCATGCAAGCCGCATCTATCTCATCGAGGGGGCGCTCATCGCCGTGCTTGGCGCGGTCATGCTCGGGCCGGTCGGCGTCCTGCGCCAGCTGTCGCCCGATCAGCTCGATCGCGCATTCCTGCTCAGCGCGTTCGGCCAGCTGAAGGCGCTTTACAAGAAGCAGGTGGCGATTCTCGGCGGCCTCGCAATTGTCGCCGTCGTCATGCTCGTCATGCTCTTTCGTTAATGTGAGGTAACCGATGCCGCCGACGGGTCCATCGCTGAGCCTTGACCTGCAACCGGAGCAACGCAAGACCTTCGCCGGCCTCGCCGCGCAGATGAAGCTGGTCGCGTTCTTGCTGTTTGCGCTGGCCGGCCTGAGCGTCATCCTCGGCATCGTGCAGATCTTCCAGGGCTCGTGGGCCGGCTTGCTGGATATCGTCATCGGCGGCCTGCTCAAGGTTTCCGGCCTGGTGATGCTGACCGCTGCCACCAGCGCTGGCTACGCCAACGACGTGCCCGACTGCGACAAGATCCACGCCTTCAACGTGCTGGGCGATCTCGCCATCTTCTACAAGTTCCAGTTCGGTCTCGGGGCGCTGCTGACGCTCATTCTCGCGATCAAGGTGCTCTTCTAGAATTGTTCACGTTTCGCGTTCGCAGGTCCGCTCGCGAAAGCAACTGCGAAGTACGAGCGCGAAATGCAAGCAACTGACTAACCGCCACAGGGCTGGCAGGTCCAGCGGGTGGGCGGCAGCCAGTAGCAATTGATCTCGAAATGGCGATTGATGAACGGGTTGCACGACGTGCCATAATAGAGATCGCATGGGTACGTCGCTGCCGGCCGGCAATTCTCGGCCCGCAATAAACCCGCCGCCACGCAACATTCCGTCACCAGTTCCGAGCAGTAGTAACTATGCCGGTCGCCGTGTGGGCCGCCCATCCAGTGGGTTCGGATCGGACCGCGCGAGCGGAACGGCGTCAGCTGTCCGCCCAGCCGCGCCAGCGCGAAGCGCTTGCCCACCTGGCGCATGGCGAACTCGGTCAGGCAGGCCGACTGCTCGCAGGTCAGCGGCTCGCAGCGCTGGCGGATCCAGACCTTGTCTCCCTGGCAGGTATGACTGCTCAGGTGCTCGCAGATGTCCATGACCCTGATGCGCAGGGTGTTGTGCGGTCCGGATTCGAGGAGTCCCAGGCTGCCGTCGGGCAAGGCGATGATGATGCCGGAATGGTGCACGCCGTCGGCGCCGGCGATCTTGTGGCCGACGCGGGCAATCAGCCCCTGATCCGTGGCGAGGAAGATGTCGCCGGGTTGCGGAATGTACGGCCTGGGCGGGCCGCACAGCGGCGCGTGCTGACAGAACGTCTGCTGATACAGAAATCCGCAGCAGCAATCGCACTCCAGATGCTCGGCGGGCGGGCAGAAGGCGAGCACGAATGGCGCGAGCAATCCCACCATGAATTCCGTCCCTCTGTTCGTCGCAACTCCGTCTATTCTTTATCTTGCCTGGAGCCGCCCCAGTTGTGACGAATTCGCACATTTGCGTCAGGAAGCGCGGGACCCAGGACTTGCGGCGCAGAATGTGGCGACCCTGCCGAATGTTCTGGCTTCGCCGAGCCGCGCTGGCAGCGGGGTCGAGGTTCTCGCAAGGCCGGAGCAATGCTGAGCCCGAAGCGCCAGCGAGGGCGAAGGAGTCTCGCCTGGTGCGGGCAGTTTTGCATGTGGGGTTCTATGAACGCAGCTTGCGTATCGCCTGGGCGTTTCGCAAGCTGATGACGAAGGCGGCGACAGCGAGAATGAAGCCAACTCCCACCAGCACGTCCTGCGCCGCAATGCTGGAACGGCGCTCGGACGGAGGCGCGTCCCGGCCAGCATCATCAGCAACCGCCGGCGGCGTCGAAACGCTGGCCGACTTGGCCAGGATTGGCGTCAGTTCACTATCCTTGATGGTGAACTCCTTGCGATGCCCCGCGCCGGCGGAGATGATCACGCGCAGCGTCTCCGCCTTTTCGACCGCGAACGTGAACAAGCCCTTGTCGTCGGTTTTGCCGTCCGCCACGACCTGGCCGGTTGGGCCCGTCGCCCGCACGCGGGCACCTTCAGCGGAATCCCCCGTGATGTCGAACCAGCTCTCGACGCGAACCTTGCCTCCCGGCAGCAGCTTGTATTCCCCCTCAAGCCGATGGGCCGCTGCCTCCGCGGGAAACGTCAGCAAGGTTAGCAGCGTCAGACCGGCAATGACACTGTTCGCCACGCTCGCTTTTTGACCCGTGCCCGCGGGCTCCTGACTCCTGAGCCCGGGTTCCGGTCCCAGCATGTCCGGTCGGACGCGTGCCAGGAAGCCGACCGTGAAGCCGAGCAGCACGCCCTCGATGACCGCGATGGGCAGATGCAGCAGGACTTCGAGCAGGGCTGGGTAGGTCCAGTCCTCGGCGCCGCCTTGCAACAGCACGAAGCAATTGAGCGCGACGGCGCCAAGTACGGCCAGTTCGCCCACGATCAGACCGAGCGCGAGATCATGGGAATGATCCATGCGCCGCTCCAGCCACGCAGCCGCGAACGCCAGCACGAGCCCAGCAATCAGGACTGCCGGATGCAACGCCACCTCGAAGATGGATTGGCTCCAGTCGCGTGTCAAGAGCATGGCGACGCTGGCGGCGAGGCTCAACACCCAGGCCGCCACGCTTACTCCCACCAGCGCCGAACGAAGCCACGGGCGGCGAATTCCCGGCACGCGCCGCAGCCAGGCAAACAGGTAGCTCGCCCCGATCGCGGGGATGGTCATCAGGCAACTGTTGATGCCCAGCGTCGACAGGTTGCCTTGCTGAAACAGGACCGTCTGCAGAAAGACGCCGATGGGGATGGCCAGCGCTGCCCGCCAGCCGAGCAGCACGCCCAGGAGTCCGTTGAGCAGCAGGTGCGCATGCGTCGGCCCCACGGGAAGCTGCACCAGCGACGCAACGAAGAACAGCGCCGTCAACAGGGCGATGCGCGGAATTTCCTCGTCGCGGATGCGCCAGGCGCCGATGCCAGCCAGTACAATCATCAGCAGGATGCCGCCGGCCCACCACGGCGCCGAGAGCACCCCCTCGGAGATGTGCACTGCCCAGAGATTGAACACCATGCAGGCCATCATACGATTTTCGGAATCATAATACCAGGCAACCAACCGCGCTTGCGTTTCGCGCTCGCTGGCTCGCTGCCATTTACTCGACCTTCAGCGGAGGCAATCATGTGTGGCCGATCCATGGCATTCCTTCTGCTCGCCTCTTTCATCGGCTCGGCCCTCGGCGACCCGCCTGACCCAGCCCGCGTCCGTGCCACCTCCGGAGACCCAGTGGAGCCGAAGTGGGACGAGCGCCTCACCGTCACCGTCGGCCCGGGCAAGGCCGACATCGTCGGCGCCAATCACAAGGCGCTGCAAGCCGCGGTCGATTACGTCGCCCGGCTCGGCGGCGGCACTGTGCAGGTTTTGCCCGGCACATATCGGCTGCGCAATGCCGTCCACCTGGCCAGCGGTGTCCGCATCCGCGGCAGCGGCAAGGACACGGTCCTCATCAAGGAGCCGTCCATCAGCACCAAGCTGGCGGCCGATTCCGACTGGTACGATCAGGAAATCACGCTGGTCGATGCCAAGGGCTTCCAGATCGGCGACGGCGTCTGCATCCGCGCCCAGAACCCGCACAACGGCGGCCAGTCCGTCCTCAAGCGCACCCTCGTCGCCCGCACCGGTAAGCGCTTCAAGCTTGACCGCGCCCTGCGCGAGAACTTCTGGCTCATGGGTCAAGCAACGGTATCCACGCTGGCGCCGATCCTCACTGCCGAGAATGCCCACGACATGGTCGTCGAGAACCTCGTCCTCGACGGCAACAAGAGCAAGAACGACAATCTCGACGGCAACTACGCCGGCTGCATCTTCATGCAGGATTGCCGCGCGGTCGCCATTCGCGGGGTGACCGCCCGCAACTACAACGGCGACGGCATCAGCTGGCAGATCTGCCACGACGTGCTGGTCGAGCACTGTCACGTCCACGGCAATGTCAGCCTCGGCCTGCATCCAGGCTCCGGCTCGCAACGCCCCATCATGCGTGGCAACCGCATCCACGACAACGACATCGGCATCTTCTTCTGCTGGGGCGTGAAATTCGGTTTGGCCGAGAAGAACATGATCGAGAACAACCGCTCCTACGGCGTCTCCATCGGCCATCGCGACACCGACAACCTCGTCCGCGACAACGACATCAAGACCAGCGGCAAGGTCGGCGTCCTGTTCCGCCCGGAGCGCGGCAAGGCCTTCGCCCCGCACCGCAACCGCCTGATCGGCAACCGCCTCACTGACAACGCCCCCGCCGACGGTTACGCCATCGACGTCCAGGGCGAAACCGAGGACATCCTCATCGAGAAGAACGTCCTTCACGAAACGCGACCGAACGGCCGCCGCACCGCCATTCGCATCGGCCCGAAGACCAGGAACGTGCAGGTCCGCGACAACCACGTGGAAGGCTTCGCGCGCGAGACGGCGAGGCAATGAGCCGTGGCGACAAGCTGCCAGCTTGTCAGCCGTTGCACGCTTCGTTCATCGGGTTTGGACACACGTCAGTCCGGGATAGGTCTATTTGTAGTAAGCCTTGTCACGCCGCCAGCGCAAGCATTCAGGAGAGAGTTTGTTGCCGTCAAGATACATCTGCTCCATGCCCGAGAATGATGGGTTACGTCTTGGAATATCGACCAGGCGGTTGCCTGAGACATCAAGGACGGTCAGAAAGGGCATGCGGGCAATACACGCCGGCAAGGATGTCAGTTGATTGTCAATTACGATCAACTCGGCCAGCCGTCTCAGTCTGCAAAGATCATCAGGGAGCGACTTCAGCCGATTGTTCGAAATGTCAAGTCGGCGCAACGACCGCATCAGCAGGACCGGCGGTGGCAACGCCTTGAACTTGTTTTCAGCGAGCTCCAACACCACCAATCTGGGCAGTTGCGCGATCTCCTGCGGCAACGACTCAAGCTTGTTGTTGGTGAGCGTCAATTCGCGTAGCCGGGAAAGACGACCGATTGCTGGAGGCAGAGTCTTGATCAAAGTTTCCGTAATCATCAAGGACGTGAGGTTTACGGCAGCGAAAAGCTGATCGGGCAGTTCGCTGATCCTAACATTCGACAACTCGATTCCTTTCGTACTGGCTACTAGCAGATCAGCTTGTCGGCACAGTTCGCGCAAACCAGAACTATGGTCCGCAACTGACAGACCCTTGTGATGGAAGAACATGATTGTCTCGCTTGCCGAAGGACCCGAAAATCGCGTCACGCAATTGCGCGGGACCAAGCGCGCAAGCTGGCAGCTTGCGGCTACGACATCTTCTCCTTCACCGCCGCCGCCAGATTCTGCAACGACGCGGGGATGCGCCGCAGCGCCAGATGTAGCCGCTCGAACGCGCTGCCGCCGGAGGCAGGCCACTGGGCGAGCCATTCGGCCAGCGGGCCGGAGAGATACTGTGTCGCCAGCGCTTGTTGCCGCAGGCGGGCACGTTCGCGCTGGCTGTCCACGTATTGCTTGCCGAGCAGTTCGACAAGCTGCTGCGTGACCGAGGCGGCGAGCGGGACGAGGACGATGTCCCAGACGTTGAGGCCGCCGGCGATCACGGCGCCGGAGATGGCCGCCACGTCCAGGGCGAACTTCGTGCCGCGCAGCGTGTTGAGCGCGACCGGGTTCTTCTCAAGTTCCTCGTAGATGTTGCGGGCAGTGCGCTCGACCTCGTCGGCCAGGCCCATCTGAAAGGCGCGAAAGCCCTGGTCGAAGCGTTCGCGGGCCAGGTCGGCCAGCCCGCTGTGAAAGCCCTGGTCGAGATGCACCCAGAGCGGGTGCGCCTCGCCGCGGCGGGCCGTCTCCTTGCGGAGCATGTCGAGCCAGCCGGCCAGCGCCGCTTCCAGCACTGGCCGCTCCGGGATTGCACCTCCCTCCGGCCGGCTCAGCGTCTTCGTGAACAGACCCTTGAGCAAGCGATACGGCGTGCGCACCACCCAGAGCGTGCCGCTCAAGAGTTTCCCCAGGCCGGGCAGCTCGAGCAGTTCCAGCAGGCGGACCAGCGATGCGTCGAAGCGGACGAAGCGCTCGGTGGCCAGGTATTCGTTCCAGTAGCGGGTGTCGAACTCGATCTGGCCGCGCTGCACCAGGGCCCGCCAGTCGTTGAGCGCTACCAGGTCGTTCCTGGCCACGCTGAGCAATTGGTCCTGCCCGCGGATGAGAAAGTTGAAGGCGGACTGGACGGAGCGTCTTCGCGCCGTCGACGCCGGCTTGCCCAGCACAGCGACCTGGTTGACCAGCGGCACGCGATACGCCGGCGCTTGCCGCGCCGGGTCAGCCAGTTGCTCGGCCGTGAGGTGCGGCACCGCCAGGCAACCGACTGCGCCGGCCGGCAGCCTGCCGAGCACCTCTTTCTGAAAGTGTGCGACCAGCGCCGCCGCATCCGCCTCACGCATCTTGACAATGCAGGTGATGACCGGCTTGCCGGCTTCGAGCAGCAGTTTCAAAAACTGCGTAGGCACTTCATCGTTGTAGCGCTCATCGGACGCGACATAGACGATGACGTCCGCAAGGGCGGCGACTTCGAGCAGGCGCTGCACGTAACCACTGGCCGCCCAGGTGGTCATGTCCGGGCAGTCCCAGATGATGAACTCGTCCAGCAGTGTCATCGTGCTGTCATCGGCTGGGACGCGACGGACCTGGTAGACGTCCTCGTCAAGACTGGACGGGCTGGCGATGTGCAGCTTGCGCAGTGGCCCCAGGAAGCCGAGGTGAGTCGTCCAGTGGACCTGGCCGTTGCCGTGGGTGTAGGCGATGGGATGGCGGGTGAAGCCGGCCTGTGGATTGGCCTCGGCCAGCACGGCCCCGCTGAGCATGTTGGCGATGGTGCTCTTGCCCGCCCCTGCCCCGCCGACAACCGCGACATGGATGGGAAGGTTTGCCTGTGTCTCCAGGAACGGGCCGATCAGGTTGCGGACCAGTGCCGCCGCCAGCCGCAGCCTGCCGACATGGTCCGCCTGGCTGTCCTGCCCGCGGCAATGCTCTTCCAGCCAGCCGAGGTCCTCGGCCAGTTGACTCACCAGGAGGCGATTGCCGACCACATCCATTGTTACATCCGAAGAACAGTGATTTCCATGGCGTCGCGCGGGTTCCATTCCAGGTCGGTCTCGAACCACTCCGTGCGGCTCTCGCCAGACCGGCGGACGAGCGCGAGGTAGTCTGCCATCTCGGCGGCGCCGATGCCCGCGTTGTCCGCAACGAGCATGGCGCCGTCGCGGAGCTTTTCCCGGCACGCCAGCAGGCATGGATGATAATTCTCGAACCCGCCATCGAGGAAGAGGAAATCGATGGTATTGTCGATTTCGGCGATCCGCGTACGGGCATCGCCGCGAAGCAGCGTGATGATGTGTTCCACGCCGCCGCGGCGAAAATAGCGCATTGCCTGGTCGGCACGCGCGTCGTCCTGCTCCAGCGTGATCAATTTGCCCTGGCCGAGTTCACGCAGCGTGCGCGCGATCCAGAGCCCAGAATAGCCGATGGCCGTGCCGACCTCGACGACGACCTTCGGCTGCTCCTCGCGGATCAGCTCGCAGAGGTACGCCGCCTTGTGCGGGCCGAGCATGGGGATCGACAGCCGCCGGCACTCGGCGTCGGCTTCCTGGATCAGCTCCTGGATGGATTCAGCCACGTTTGACCCTTCGATCCAGCGCAAACGCCTCCAGCGGAACCGACAGTTTCTGTCCCAGGATCAATTCCTTCATCACCGTGCCGGTCGCTGGCGACAGGAAGATGCCGGAGCGAAAATGGCCGGCCGCGACATGGAAATTGTCGTAGCCGGGCACCGTGCCCAGGAACGGCAGGCCATCGGGGCTGCCGGGGCGCAGGCCCGCCCAGCAGCGCTGCAGGTGGGCGTCGTTCAGTGACGGCACAAGCCGTTGCGCCAGCGCGAGCAGCTCACCGATCGCTTCCGTCGTGGTATGCTTGCGGAAGCCCGTTAGCTCTTCCGTGGAGCCGACCAGGATCAGGCCGTCGGGCCGCGGCACCAGGTATTGCCTGCCATGCAGCAAGATGCGCCGAAACACCGGGGCCGGCAACGATAGTAGCGCGATCTGCCCACGAATCGGCACAATGCCAAGGCGAACGCCGACGCGCTCCAGCAACTCGTCGCTCCAGGCGCCACCGGCGACGAGGAATTCTCCCGCCGTCATGGTCGCTGACGAAGTCCGCACGGCGTCGATCTTGTTGCCTTTGCGAACGAAATCGTAAACCGGCTCGCCTGCCCGCAGTTCCACGCCGAGCGAACCGCACGCGGCGGTGAGCGCCCGCAAATGTCGCGGATTGCGCACCTGGGCCATGTCGCCGAGAAAGATCATCTTGCCGAGGCCGGCGTTGATTCCTGGCTCCAGCTTGCGTGACGCGGCTTCGTCCAGCACCTGCAACCTTTCCGTGGCAGCGTGCCACTCATCGTCGGCGTTCCCCTGGACAGATTCGAGTCCGCCCGAGCGCAGGTAGCCGTTATCGACGCCGGTGAGTTCGCGCAGCTCCTGCGAAAGAAGCGGAAACATCCGCGCGCTGCAATCTCGAAAGTGCTCGTAGGCATTGCGTGCCGCGCCGACGCCTGCCGGCGGCAGAATGCCGGCCCCCGCCCACGACGACTCCTGCCCGAAGTCCCCCTTGTCCAGGATGGCGACCTTCGCCCCCTCGCGGGCCAGGAAATACGCGGTCGTGAGCCCGATGACACCGCCGCCAACAATGACAACATCCGCCATATCACTGTTATAGCAGTGTTCAGTTTTCAGCAAGCAGCAAGCCCTGACTTTCTTGCTGAAAACTGAACACTGAAAACTGCCGAACGGTACAATGTTCCAATGGACGCTCACACCCTGGAGCTTCTGGAGTTCGACAAGGTTCGCGAGTGGCTCGCCGGCTATGCCGCCTCGTCGCTGGGCCGCGAGCTGGCGCGGCAGGTCGAGCCAGGGACCGACGCGGCGTTCATCCGCGCCGAGCTGGCCCGCGTCACCGAGATGGCCGACGCTCTGGGCGAAGGTCAAGGGCCGCCGCTCGGCGGACTCCACGACGTGCGCTTGCTGGTTCGCCGCGCTGCCATCGGCGCCATGCTCACGGCCGAGCAGCTTCTCCAGGTCGGCGATACGCTCAACTGCACCGGACATGTCTATCGTTATCGCATGCGCTTGCCGGTCCGCTATCAGCGGCTCATCGACCTGCTGACGCCGGTGGAGGACCTCGGCACCGTGGCGCGCACCATCAGCGGCTGCATCGATCCGCGCAGCCACGTGCTCGATCTGGCCAGCCCGGAGCTTGGGCAGACTCGTCGCAAGCTTGCCGAGCTTGACGAACGGGTGCAAGCCAAGATTCGTCGACTGCTCCGCGATCCCGAGGTCCGCAAGGCGCTGCGCTTTCCCAACGCGACGGTCAGCGGCGAGCATCCGGTGCTGCCGGTGGCCATCAATTTCCGCCACAAGATTCCGGGCGTCGTCCATCGCACCAGCAGCACGGGCGAGACGGTCTACATCGAGCCGGCCGAGGTCGCCAGCCTGGGGGCCGAGCGCGTTTACCTCAAGGCCGAGGAGGACAAGGAAGTTCGCCGCGTGCTGCGCCGGCTGTCCGGCGAGGTCGGCCGGGTCGCGCGCAACCTTACGCTGGCCATCGACACCATTGCCCGGCTCGATCTGGTCACGGCCAAGGCCCGCCTCAGCCGCGATTTCAGCATGACCGCACCGGACATCGCCGCCGCGCGGCAACTGTGGCTGCGCGACGCCCGCCATCCGCTGCTTGACAGCATGTTCCGCCAGCAGAACGTCGCGACGGAGAACGGACAGACGAAGCAGGTCGTGCCCATCGACGTCCGCCTCGGGCACGGCTTCAATCTGCTGGTCATCACCGGCCCGAACACTGGCGGCAAGACGGTGACGCTGAAGACGACGGGTCTGCTCTGCTTGATGGTGCAGTCCGGCCTGCACATCCCGGCCGGCGCGGGCAGCGCGGTCCCCGTCTTCCGCCATATCCTGGCTGACATCGGCGACGAGCAAAGCCTGGAGCAATCGCTCAGCACGTTTAGCTCGCATGTGTCGCGCATCGCCGGCATCTTCCAGCAAGCCGACGAGAGCAGCCTGATCTTGCTGGATGAGCTGGGGGCGGGGACCGATCCGACGGAAGGCGCGGCGCTCGGCCGAGCCATACTCGATCAGCTCGACCGTCTCGGTTGTCTCGCAATGGTCACCACGCACCTGGGCGATCTCAAGACGTATGCGTTCGCCAACGAGCGGGCCGAGAACGCCGCCGTCGAGTTCGACATCGAGACGTTGAAGCCCACGTATCGCCTGCACATCGGCCAGTTCGGCATGAGCAACGCCTTGCAGATCGCCCGCCGTCTCAAGCTGCCACGCGGCTTGCTCCGCCGCGCGCGTCACTATCTCAAGCGTCGCCAGCGCCGTGGCCCGGACCTGGCGCAACTACAGCAGAAACGCGAAGAGGCGGAAAAGGCCCGCGAGCAGGCCCTGCTCGCTCGCCATGAGGCCGAACGCCAGCAAGAGGAGTACCGCCAGAAGGTCTCGGCGCTGGAGAAGGAAGCCGAACAGGCGGCAGCGCTCAGGGAAGCCCGCTCCCGTCTCCAGCCAGGTGATGCCGTGCACGTGCCCCGCTTTGACAAGGTCGGCCGCATCGTCCGCATCGATCACAAGAAGAACGCTGCCGTCGTCAGCGTCGGCCTGGGACAATGGCAGGTCGGCATCGACGAGGTAATTCCGACCCAGTAGAAAAGAGGCGAGCCGGGAGCGTGAGCAACCGGAGTTTGCACCTGCCGCGATAGCCTTCGGTCGCTCACGCCGCCGGCTCGCCAGAAAGCACGTTCATGCCTCCCCACGTCGTCGTCGTCGTCGGCTCGATCAACATGGACCTGGTCGTCCGCGTGCCGCGCTTGCCCAGGCCCGGCGAGACATTGCACGCCCGTGACTTCCGGGCGATCCCCGGCGGCAAGGGAGCGAACCAGGCAGTGGCGGCAGCGCGGCTGGGCGCGCGCGTCACCATGATCGGCAAGGTCGGCGACGATGCCTACGGCTCGCGCCTGATAGAGGGCCTGGCAGGCGAAGGCGTCAACGTCGAGCATGTTGCCGTGGCGCCTGGTTGTCCGTCCGGCCAGGCCGTCATCGCCGTCGATGACGCGGGGCAGAATTCCATCATGGTCGTCCCAGGCGCCAACCAGTTGCTCACGCCGGACGATGTGCTGCGGCATGAAGATGCCATCGGTTTCGGCGGCGTCATGCTTGTGCAACTCGAGGTGCCGCTGGAGACAGTCGCCGCGGCCTTGCAACTTGCTCGAGCGAAGGAATTTGTCACGATTCTCGATCCCGCGCCGGCGCCTGATGCCGCGCTGCCGCGGGACCTGCTGTGTGCGGACTTTTTGACACCCAATCAGAGCGAGGCTGCCGCGTTGACGGGCATTGACAGCGACAGCACCGAAGGAGCCGAGCGTGCCGCGGCGACGTTACGCGAGTCGGGGGCCCGTCTGGTCGTGGTGAAGCGGGGCGCCGATGGGGCGCTGCTGTCGAGTTCCAGCCGCGGCAACATCTCCGTACCGACGTTTCCAGTTCCGGTTGTCGATACAACCGCTGCGGGGGATGCCTTCAACGCCGGACTGGCTGTCGCTCTCGCAGAGCTGCGTACCATACCCAACGCGGTGCATTTCGCCTGTGCCGCCGGTGCGCTGGCAACGACCCGTCCTGGAGCGCAACCGGCGATGCCTTCACGAGCAGAGGTCGACGACCTCATGGCAAGATGGCTCAAGGCGCACAAGAGCTCGAAGCCTTTCCCACCTGGCGACTCCTGCTGATCGCAAGTCGATCGACGCCGGCGTCATGTCGGGCCAAAGTTGCCGGCCAAAATGACCCACGCCATGTGGCCGGCAGCTCGTTGTCGTAACGTGCTTCATGTCATCATGTTATGGCATATGTGCAAGTTCCCGGCCAGGTTGTGCGGGAGTCACGGCCAGCGCCGACAAGCCTCAAATGTTAATTCGAGATGAGAAGCGGAACCCCGTTTCCACGGCGGGGTTCAACCCCCCATGGCAAGAAAGGACGATGCAGGCAGTTCCGGCAGGCGTGCAGCCACCGACCCGGCGACGCGAAACCGCCCGCCCCGGCCCGGTAATTCCCGGCATGCGACCGGGGCGGAGGCTGGGGGCATGAGCTTCGGCGGTTTTCGCCTGCTGCGCCAGCTGGGTCAAGGAGGCATGGGCAAGGTCTATCTGGCCGAGCAGGAGTCTCTACAAAGAAAGGTCGCCATCAAGGTTCTGCGCCGCGACCTCGCCGCCAACCCCACTGCCCTCGCCCGTTTCCAGGCGGAATCGAAGACCATCGCCCAGCTCAGTCACGCCAACGGTATTGGTTCACGGCGCGGGCAATAGAGATATTGCCCTTTGTTGATTGTGGTGGGCTTGGACTGCCTCGACAAGCCAGTCGAAGACGTTGCAGGATTGGCGGCGGCAGGTTTCGATGACAGTCAGCAGTCGCTCGACGAACTGACTGCCGGACGCTGATTGCGTGCCGAACGAGAGCTTCCGCCAGATGACCGCGTGCCGCAGCGCTTGCTCGGCGGCATTGTTGG
>VGYC01000096.1 GCA_016873095.1 Planctomycetota bacterium
GATTGAGAGGTGTTCATGGACGACAAAACCCGACGCAAGCGACCCGGCTACGGGATGCGCCGATCCCGCGCCCCGGCCCGCTGCCAGCGCCCAAGCCGCAAACCGTTCAGCCTACGCTTGATTAAGGGCTAGCAGCTGGCTTGCTGCTGGCGGTCAGCCTTGGCTCGGCTGCCGGGCTGGGTCATCTCGTCCAGCTTTCTGACGATCTGGTGAAGCAAGCAGCGCTGGAAAGCGCCGCCCAGCAAGCCGGCATGCTCGAGCAAGTCAACGACTTTTACGATGAGCAGGTCGTCGATCGCCTGCGGGGGACTGGTATCGTCGTCACGCACAACTACACGGCCAAGAAGGGCTCGATCCCGCTGCCGGCCACGTTGACGATCGAGCTGGGCAAGCATCTCAGCCAGGGGGACACGGGAGTGCAAGTGCGGCTTTACAGTGACTTCCCCTTCAAGCCGCGCCTGCGCAGCGGCGAAGGCGGCCCAAAGGACGCTTTTGAACGCCAGGCCCTCGACCGCTTGACCAAGGATCCGGACCGCCCTGTCTATAGCTTCGAGAGCTACCAGGATCGGCCGACGCTGCGCTATGCCACCGCCCGCCGCATGAAGAAAACATGCGTCGACTGCCACAACCACCATGACGACAGCACGAAACGCAACTGGAAGGAAGGCGACGTCCCCGGCGTGCTGGAGATCATCCGCCCGCTGGAAGGCGATGTGGCCAGAGCCCGCGCCGGCCTGCGTGGAACCTTCCTGGGCATGGCCGTCACCTCCGGTTCATTGTTTGGCGGCACGCTGCTGTTTCTCGTCATCCGCAGAAGGCGGCAGATGAGCAGGCTGCCGACCGCTGAGGTGTGACATCCGGGCACCGACAACCACCTGCGCCCCCCGCAATGAAAATGTTCGCGGCCGCTTTACCACAAGTCGCTCGGCTTTGCGAAGATGCGGCGTGACGCCCGTTCGCGGATTCGTTGCCGGGGTACGGAAAGGGGGGTGGCAACGCAACGCAACCTTGTTCGAGTGTCTCTGACATCGAGGATTTTTCCCGAAAGCCATTGCTCTCGCGCGGGCCATGCTCTAGAATCGATCCTTGACAACTTGGCTGGAATCTTATCCAGAGTGGCTGAGGGATTGGGCCCGTTGAAGCCACAGCAACCGATCCGGCTGCTTTCCTCCCCGGAGAGCAACGGATGCTGGTGCTAACTCCCACCCGGTACGGCCGGGGGAGATAAGATCGTGTGATTCACACGCCTCTTCTTCTCTAACCTTCCGAAAGAGGCAATCCCTCTTTCGACATTCTGGATTTGCTTTCCACCAGTGCGCGAGACGAGTGTGCGCCTCGCGAGCACCGACCACCATGGACAACGGACCCAAGGCAATGTCAACTTTCGTTCGCGGCCTCAAGTGCCGGCTGTGCGGCAAGACCTACGCCGGCGAGGCCCTCAACTTCTGCACGGAGGATTTTGGCCCCCTCGAAGTCGATTACGACTACGAGTCCATCGGCGAGTCCCTGTCGCGCTCGAAGATCGAGCTGCGACCGTTCACCATGTGGCGCTACCGCGAGCTGCTGCCCATCGACGGCGAGCCGACGGTCGGCTCGCAGGTCGGCGGCACGCCGCTGGTGAAGGCGAACCGTCTGGCCGAGGCTATTGGCGTCGAGAACCTCTGGCTCAAGAACGACGCCGTCAACTTCCCGACGCTGTCGTTCAAGGACCGCGTCGTGTCGGTGGCCCTGAGCAAGGCCCGCGAGCTGGGCTTCAAGACGGTGGGCTGCGCCTCGACCGGCAATCTCGCCAACAGCGTGGCCGCCAACTCCGCCGCGGCCGGACTGGAAGCGTACATCTTCGTCCCGTCCGACCTCGAGCAGACCAAGATTCTCGGCACGAGCATCTACGGGGCCAAGGTCATCGGCGTCACCGGGACCTACGACCAGGTCAACCGCCTGTGCACGCAGGTGGCGTTCAAGTACGGCTGGGGCTTCGTCAACATCAACCTGCGAGCCTACTACGCGGAAGGCTCGAAATCCGTCGGCTTCGAGATCGCGGAACAGCTCGGCTGGCGGACGCCGCAGCATGTCGTCGTCCCCATGGCCGGCGGCAGCCTGATCGGCAAGATCCAGAAGGCGTTCAACGAGCTGCACCAGCTGGGCATGATCGCCAAGCCGGCTTGCAAGATTTACGGCGCCCAGCCGGCAGGCTGCAACCCGATCAGCGACATGGTCAAGAACGGCCGGGAGCAGCATCGCCCGGTGCGCAAGCCGAACACCATCGCCAAGTCGCTGGCCATCGGCGACCCGGCGGACGGCTTCTTTGCCGGCAAGGTGATCCGCGATTCCGGCGGCTGGGCCGAGGACGTGACGGATGAGGAAATCGCCGAGTCGATGGCGTTGCTGGGCCGGACCGAAGGCATCTTCGCCGAGACGGCCGGCGGCGTGACCCTCGCCGTCGCCCGCAAGCTCATCGAGCAGGGCCGGATTCCGCGCGACGAGGAGATCGTCCTGTGCATCACCGGCAACGGCCTCAAGACGCAGGACGCTGTCGCCGGCTACCTGGAGCGGCCCATGATCATCAAGCCGTCGCTGGAAGAGTTCGAGCCGATGGTCGAGGGGTATCGCGAGCCGGCGCTGGTGTAGCGAGGTGAATGCCGTGGCGGAAGTCGCGTTCACGATCGTCTATGTCGAGGAAGCAAAAGATGAATTGAGAGCACTTCGCAAGTTCGACCGCCAGAAGATCATCGATACCGTAGCGGCCCATCTCAGCAATGAGCCAACCAAGGAAAGCCGTTCGCGGATCAAGCAAATGGAACAGCCGTTCTGGAGCGAGTATCGGCTGCGGATTGATGAGTTTCGCGTGTATTATAACGTTGACGTGCAGGAGCGAGTCGTTACCGTCTTGCATGTTTTCGATAAAGGGCAGGAGCCGACCAGAAAGGACACGAATCATGAAGACCATTGAACTTTCCTCTCAGTTGGAGTGGGAGAAGATCATTGAGAACTTGAAGAACGAGGACGTGGTCTTTACTCGCCATGGACATGCGGTCGCATTGCTGAGTGATTTCGACGACGACGAGTTGTACTGGTACAATCGCGAACGCTCGCCAGAGTTCCAGGCATCCATGGAGCGCGCCCGAGAGCAAATGCGACAAGGCAAGGTGACCAGCCATGAAGACTTGAAGCGCGAGCTTGGGATTGACTAATTGTCAGCCAGTTTTTTGAGGTCAGACTTGCTTGCTTGCTTATGTGGAAGAAGCCAGGCTACATGAGATTCAAGTTATGCGGGAGATCGCCGACTTCGCATGGTTTGTGTTGTTGGGGTGGCTCGTCGTCTTGCTCGTCTGGAAGTGGACCAACAAGCTAATTAGTGGCGATGATGCCACGACGAAGTAAACTTGTCACGGTGATTCGAGATCGAAGGAGAACCAATGTCCATACGGATTCACATCCCCACCCCCATGCGGCAGCACACTGACAACCAGGCTGTCGTCGAGTCCAGCGGCAGCACGGTGAAGGGCTTGCTCGATAGCCTGGGGCAGAAGCATCCGGCCATCGCCGGCCGCATCTTCGAGAACGGCCAGGTGCGCCGCTTCATCAACATCTACCTCAACGACGAGGACATCCGCTACCTGGATCGCCTCGACACGCCGGTCAAGGACGGCGACGAGGTCAGCATCATTCCCGCCGTGGCGGGGGGCTGAGATGAGCGCACCCCGCGACGAGCATGACGACCACGAGGGAGACATGGTTCCGGAAGGGGCCGCCGTTTTCCCGCTCATCCCCGAGGAGCTGGGCATCCATCCGCTCTTGCTATCGGTGCTGCACGCCATGGTGTTTCTCATCGGCTCGTCCGACGAGGTCGTGGAGTGCAAAGCCGCCGAGGAAGCCGCTCAATACCTGGTCGCGTACATGCAGCGACTCAAAGACGCGGACCTGCAGCGCATCCACGAAGACCTGGCGACGCTTGCCGCCCACGCCCGTGCCGACAAGTGGCCAAACCAGGATATTCAATTCCTCGAGACGTTCTTGAACGAGTTCGGCATCGGTGCCCAGCCGGAATAAGACATCGACCATGGCAACGCAATGGCCGTTTCTTTCGAGAGCGATTGGCGGCCTGCTGGGTGGCGCCGTCCTGCTGCTGTCCGCCGGCACGACCTTCGCCAAGCCGCTCGATGTCGAACCGGAAGACCTGCGCCCCGGTCTGGTTGCCATCTACAACTCGCCGGTTGACAAGGCGGCGTCACTGTCGCGCATCGATTCGCGTCCGGCGTTCACGCTCGGACACTCCAGCATTCATCCGCGCATTCCGCCCGGGCCGTTTGAGGCACGCTGGTCCGGCGTGATTCTCGTCAATGACGCCGGGCCCATCCGCTTCGAGGCTTTTCTGTGCGGCGAAGCGACGGTTGAAATCGACGGCGTGATGGTGCTGACCGGACGGGGCGAACGCGAAACGGCGCTTGTCCGCGGCAAGGAAGGACTGGCCCGACCGGCGGGATTGTATCGCGTGGACATCCACTATCAGTCGCTGGTGGACTTGCCGGCACGACTGCAACTCTGGTGGAAAGGCCCAGAATTCGCTCGCGAGCCGATTCCCGCCTGGCATTTCAAGCATCTCATCACGGACGCTCCAGCGGCCGTGAAGGATGAGCAACTTGCCGAGGCCGGCCGCAAGGCGGTCGAACGGCACGGCTGCGCCCGTTGCCATTCCCAAGCATTTCCTGGCGTGACCGCGCCGCCGCCTGGACCGTCGCTCGCCGACATCGGCCGGCGCGTCAAGCGCGACTGGCTGCTCGACTGGCTGGCCGATCCCGCCAAGGTGCGGCCCGACTCGCACATGCCGGCGTTGTTTGCGCCGGATCGCATGGGGTTTCTCGAGCGCTGGGTCATCGCCGACATGCTCCTGGCAGACGGGAACCATGCCGACAAGTCGAAGGAGTCCACAGGCGATCATCGCATGGGCCGGCGGCGCTTCGTCGATCTCGGCTGCGCGACCTGTCACATGCTTCCCGACGATGACAAGGCCGCGAGGCCGGACCCGGAACGGACGGCATTTGTCAATCTCGCGGATCGCTGGCCGGCGGCGGCGCTGGCGGCGTTCCTCGCCAATCCGTCAGCGCACTACCCCGATGGCCGGATGCCGCGATTGCCGCTCACGCCGCAAAATGCTCGCGACATCGCGGCGTATCTGCTCCTGTGGTCAAAGTCTCGAGAGAAGCTGGGCTGGGAGGGCGAGGCGGGCGAGGCTCCCGCCGAGTCGAGAACCGACGGCAAGCGTGACAATCAGACGGCTCGGCAGGAGCCTCGCCCTCCCGAACAAGAGCCTCGCCCTTCCGCACAAGTGCGTCGCGCTTCCGAGAAAAACAAGGCGCCGACCGCCCAGGAGTTGCACGAGTTCTATCGCAAGCGCCGGCTCAATGGCCGGGACGCGGCCCTCGTCTTGTTCCGCGATCGCGGCTGCGTGCGCTGTCACACCGGCATCGGCCCGGTCGAGCCGGCCCAGGTTCCACTGACAAATACGGACGCCGGTTGCCTCTCCGGAAAATCGGGGCCGCGCTTCAAACTGGACACGCCGCCGCGCAAGGCCATCGCCGCGTACCTGAACGTCGCCAAGCAGGACAGGCATCCTTCCCCTTTCGGGAGCCGGCAACGGCTGGTGGCGCACCTTGGCTGCCAAAAGTGTCATGCCCGTGACAGCGACCGGCCGCCGCCCATCGAGGCCATCGGCAGCACGCTCGGCGGCGCCTGGCTGCAAGAGGTGCCGTTCCAGCGCACGCCGCGACTTCATAACCCGCACCAGAAGTACACACGTGCCCATCTTCTCTCGACGATCCGGGAAGGCGTGAGCGGACTACGGCCGGGGCGCTATACATATCGCATGCCGGCGTTCGGCAAGGACGCGGATGCCGTGGTGCAAGCCCTCGCGGAGGCGGACGGCGACCTGCACACCGGCCCCGAGCCGGCCGAGAGCAAGCCCGCAGATCCGACGCTCGGGCCGAACATGGGCCCGGCCATCGCCGGCTTCCAGGGTTACTCGTGCGTGTCGTGCCACATCTGGAATGGCCGGGCATTCTCGGAGCCCGACCCCGGCGCGGTGGGGACCGACTTGACGAGGGTCGCCGGCCGGCTGCGGCGCGACTGGTTTCATCGCTTCCTGGAGAATCCGGCCCGCTTCAATCCCGGGACGGTGATGCCGGCCGTCTTCCCGCACGGCAAACCGGCGACGCTGTCGCGCGTCCTCGACGGCGATGCCGCCCGTCAACAGGAGGCCCTGTGGAGTTACTTCGCCCTCGGCAAGGCCGCCCCCGCGCCCAAGCCGCCGCCGCCCATGCCCATCGCCGGTCCAAAGCCCGGCGAGCCGCCGCTGGTCGCACAGATTCCGGTGCGGCTGCCGGATGGCAAGACCGTCGAGAGTATCTGCGTGCTGAACGACACGCACGATCTTATCGTCTATGACTTGCAGTCCAAAAAGCTTCGCGCGGTTCTGACAGGCGCGCAGCTTCTCGCCAATGTCCAGGGCCGGCTGCGCTGGTTCTCCGTCACAGGCGTTGACGCGAGTCTGTCGCAGGTTGCATTTCGTGACCAGCGAACATTTCAAGGGTATGATTTGCTGCCCGATGGTGTGCGTCTGCGTTGGACCGTAGTTACTGGCGCACAGCAAACCAAGCGGGTCGAAGAGGTCTTGAGCTTCAAGAACCCTAGAACCAAGGATAAGCGTGCTGTGTGGCATGAAATCTTGCCGACAGGCGATTATATTTCGACCAATCTGACAGCGGCGCAAAAACCAACATCCTTCGTGCAGACCGTCCTGCCCGATCCAGGCAAGATCGATGCGCCGCTGGATCGTCCCGGTTTTCGTGTCATCGCCTATCCGCGGCCGAAGACGATCTCCGGCGAGGACCGCGTCATGCCGTCGGCCATCGCCGTCAACCCTAAGGACGGCCGGGTGTTCATTGCCTCCATGAAGACGGGCGAGCTATTTGTCGTCCACGACCCGACCGGCGACGGCAAGAAGGCTCGTTTCGACAACTACGGCCACGGCCTGTTTCAAGAAGCGTATTCCATGCTCGCCGAGCCGGAGGCGCTCTACGTGCTGCAGCGCCGCAATCTGACGAAGATCACCGAGAAGGACGGCAAGCCGCATCTTTTCGAGCGCGTGCTGGCGCTGCCGCATGGCGTGGCCGATACGTACGACTACGCGTACGGACTCGCGAAAGACAAGACCGGGGCCTTCGTGCTCAGTTACGCACCGTATGCCAACACGGCACTGCCCGGTTCCGGTAGCGCCTTGCAATGGACGCCCGGCAAGAAGCCGCGCGAGGTCGGTTTCGGTTTCCGCAATCCGGTCGGCTGGTGTGCCGGGCCGGAGGGCGAGATCTTTTTCACCGATAACCAGGGCGAATGGGTGGCGACCAACAAGCTGTGCCATCTTTCAGAGGGCCGGTTCTACGGCTTCCCCAACTCCGCTCAGCGCGAGCATGTCAAGAAGCCGAAGGGCAAGACGGCCGTCTGGGTGCCGTACGCCTGGGCCAAGTCCATCAACGGCGTCACCTACAACCACAGCGGCGACAAGTTCGGCCCGTTCGGCGGGCAGATCTTCATGGCGGAGCTAATGTTCGGCGGCGCCATCATCCGCGCCAATGTCGAGAAGGTGAACGGCGAATACCAGGGCGCCTGCTTTCCCTTCTGGGGGCCGGGCCTGCTGGGGCCATTGACGCTTGCCTTCGATCCCAAGGGCCGGCTGTGGGTGGGCGGCATCACCGAGCCCGGCTGGATGGCGCAGCCCGATCGCGGCGCTCTCTTTCGCATCGACTTCACCGGCAAGACGCCATTCGAGATGCAGTCGATCCATGCCCTGCCGCAGGGGTTCCGCATCGTGTTCACGAAACCGGTGTCGCGGAAGACGGCGCTCGATCCCCGATCGTATCGCATCGAACACTATCGCTACGAGCACACGGGCGCCTACGGCTCGCCGGAGCTGGACCGGACAAAGGTATCTGTTGAGAAGATCGAGCTATCGGCAGATGGCCGAAGTGTCAGCGTGACGACGTCGCCGCTGGTGGGCGAGCGTGTGTACATGATCCAGAGTCCGGGAGTGCGCTCGGAGGCCGGCGAGGCACTCGTGCATTCTGGCGGGGCGTACACGCTGAACGAGGTGCCGAGATCGAATGCAGACAAGTGCGACTGAACGTCGCTTGGCGGTTTCGCGCAAGATGTCGCGCGCGACCATTTGTGCGAATCCGCCGAGCGAGCTTCAACGACACATGTTGGGGGAATGTCACGCCGCTTCGAAGTAGTGGCGGTCGCGCATGGGGTTGATGCCCTTGGGGCAACGGCGCATGAAGGCGAGCATCTCTTGAATCACGTCAACATTGCCCAGGTCGCGTTCCATGCGGGCCAGGGCGGCTGGCAGCGGCAAACCGTCGCGAACCAGGAAGCGAAAGGCCTGGCGGACGGCGTTGATCTGCTCGTTGCTCATGCCGGCGCGGCGCATGCCGACGACGTTGATGCCGGCCGCGTTGTCGATGCCCTGGTAGATGAAGAACGGCGGGATGTCCTTGGTCGTGGCCGAGCAACCACTCAGCAAGGCGAGCCGGCCGATACGCACGAACTGATGCACGGCGCTGTTGCCGGACAGGATCGCGCCATCCTGGATCACGCAGTGTCCACCCACGAGGGCCCCGTTGGTGAGGATGCAGCGATTGCCGATGGTGCAATCGTGCCCGACGTGGCAGTTGGCCATGAAGTAGTTGTTGCTGCCGACGCGTGTCACCTGCGAGTGGGCCGTGCCACGATGGATGGTGACGTGCTCGCGAAAGGTATTGTTGTCGCCGATCTCCAGGGAGGTCGGCTCATCGTTGTAGCGCAGATGCTGGGGGCGCTCGCCGAGGATTACGCCGGAGTAGACGATGTTGTTGCAGCCCATGGTGATGGGCCCGACGAGCACGGCGCTGGGCCGCAGCACGCAGTCCGGACCGAGCTTGACCTTGCCCTCGATGACGACGTGCGGGCCGATAACGACGCCGTCGGCCAGCTCGGCCTCGGAGGACACGACTGCCGTCGGATGAATTTGCGGAGCTTGCCTGTGCGACATAAGCTGCGACATTTCAGCACTCGTCACGTTGGGAGGCTTCGTGGGCCGCGTTCCCGGCTACTGCTATACGGGAAGTAGCCTCCATAAAACCAGAGGAGTTTTCCCGTTCTCAGTTCGGCAAGCCCGGCGAGGCAACTTGCGTTTTTGACGCAAACGCGCGAAGACACGTTGCAGACTGTGCCGACCGGGAAAATGGGGAAACCTGGGCAAGGGCGCTGTCAGGTCAGCCATCCTGTCTTGAGTCATGTTCCTGGTCGCCTGCCTCCGGCCTGGGGCGTGCGGGTAGCCGGATCGCCGCCAGCAGCAGTCCGGCGAGCATGATGGCGGCGCAGGCGGCGAAACTGAGCTGGTAGCCGATGGTCTTGTTCCAGGCTTCCCCGGCGGTCTCCGAGATGAGACCGAAGACATAGCCGGCGGGCGCCGCCGGAGCCATCATCATGGTCACGAAGGCGAGATTGCGGCGCATGTCATTCTTGCCCGACGCCGACAGGATGTAGTTCGGCGCGTACACGCCGATCAACTCGCCGGCGCCGTACAGTCCAAAGACCAGAATGTAGTTGTCCGCTGTCGCAATCATCGCGAACAGCACGGAAGACAGAAAGATGGAACCTGTTGCCAGCAAGCCAACCTTCGGGTTGGTCTGCGTCAGCAGCCGGCCGAGTGCCAGGCCGGCAACCATCTTGAAAGCGAAGCGCCACTCGCTCTGCTGGCCGGCATGTCGTGACGGTGAGTCGCCGTACACCTGCTCGCTATACAGGCTCATGTTCGAGATGATGGTGTTCCCGGCGTAGAGCGCAATGGTGACAATCGTGGCGGCGCGCAGGACCGGATTGCGAAGAAAAGCGAGCAGCCCGCCGAAGACCGCTTGCGTGAAGGGCCGGCGATCGAGTTCGACCTGCGGCCGGGGGACGATGACGAAGCTGCTCAGGATGGCGGCGAGCGCCATCAACATGGCGGCGAAGGCGTACAGAATCGCAAAGCGCGGCACGATCAGCGACTCTCGGGCAATGCCAAGCGAGCCGGCCAGGATCTCCCCTGACAGCCGCGATCCAAGCACCGCCAGCACCGGCCCCACTCCGAACGCGAGACCAAGCGCCAGCCCGCGCCGCGATTCGTCCGTGCCGCGGCCCAGTATCTCCCACAAGAACGCGATCGCCGCCGGCCCCGTGATGCCGAAGAGCGCGCTCTGGCCGATGACCATGACGATCTTGACGTCGTCTGGTAAATCCGCGTGCAGGCACATGGCCACCAGCGCTTGCGCCGCCGCAGTCGCCGCGTAGCAGGCGACCAGGTTGCGCTTCAGCCAGGATATGTAAGGAATGAGCCAGGCGAAGATGACCGGGGAAAACGTCAAGCCGAGATAGAAAGTGGCCGGCAGGTTGGCGATGGAGTCGGTCGCCCCCAACTCGCGGAACAGTGGCGCCTGCATGAGGCCGACATAGTTGATGGGCGCCGCCAGGTATTGCAAACCCGTACACGCCGCGAACACCAGCAGGTTGCGCATCTGCTGGCCGCGCGGCAGCGAAACCAGATTGGATTCGAGCGACATGCGTTTAATGTAGGACGACACTCCAGAGGCGTCCGAGACAAGACAGCGGAACACTTGCGAGTTCCGCTAGAAGAGTTGAGACAGCAAGCGCTGACTCAAGCGTTATGAGTAGACGCCGATGGTTTCGCCATGAAGGGCCGCAGGGCTACTTGATATAGCCCGCCACCGGTGATGGCGCCCAGAAACGGGGCGAAGATGTAAACGGACCAGAAGCCGTGGCCATTGGGTCCAGGAATAGCGGCTTCACCCCAACCGGCAAAATAGGCGAACAGCCTTGGCCCGAAATCACGCGCCGGATTGAAACACGCTTGCGTCAACGGCGCGATCACACAGATCAGTATCGCGACGGTCAAGCCGATGAACACGGGCGCAAACCGTCCGGGACCGGCAGCATTGCGGTCATCCGTGATGGCAAAGACGGACAGCGCCAGCAGCAGCGTCCCCAGGAATTCGCCGAACAGGGCTGTCGCCACTGGCACGAGCGCGTGATGCTCGCTCCAGATGCTGTCTTCACTCTTGCTGCGGTCCTTGAACAATGCCTCCAGCCGGCCTGGATTCGGAAAGTACTCGCCGTAGCACATGGCGGTCACGACGCTTTGCGGCTGCCCGCGGGCGATGCCGAGGCTGTTTTCCTTTTCTTCGAGGAATGGGGCGTACAGCATGAACAGCGCGGCCGCTGCCAGAATTGCGCCGCCCAGCTGGCTCAGAACATAGGGAACCAGCAATCGCGCCGGAAACCGGCGCCAAAGGAAAAAACCAAGCGTCATGGCCGGGTTTATGTGGGCGCCGCTGACGGCGGCCGTCGCAAACACGGCGATCATGATGGCCACGCCCCAGACGACGGCCACTTGCCAGAGTCCGTTCAGCGCCCCGGTCAGCACGGCGACGTGCACCGCGCCACAGCCAAAGAACACCAGGATAAACGTGCCGACCAGTTCTGCAACACATCGTCCAAGCAAGTTATTGGGTTCGGTCATGCCTGCCTCGAAAAAGGCGATTGAACTGCCCTATTGATATGGAAATCACTTGCCCAGTGTCACACTGGGGGAGTTGCGCGAGCTTTGAGTGTTTTTCCTACCCGTCGGAAAGGAATAGTTGTACGGGAGGGACCGCCTGCAACAGTTTTCCCTGATCTGCTGCCGAAAACGAAATTGTGCAACGTGCCGATTGTGCCCGATCTCGGCAGTCCGCGAAATGCCTGGACCCTGTCCCCTGAGGAGTTCCGATGCGACGTTCCTTTATGGCGCTTGGCTTGGCAACCATGCTCGGACTGGCCTGGGCCGAGAGGGCTTCGGCCCAGAATCCGCTCTACATACCCAACCCAGGACCGCGCATCCCCACGTTCGAGTTCCCGCCCTGGGGAGGCGGAGGAGTGCCGGCCAGCGACGGCGCGTTTCCCGACACTGCTCTCTGGGGGGGCGCGGAATACCTGGTGTGGTGGCTACAGAACTCGCCCATCCCCGTGCCGCTCGCCACCGTGAACGTCACGCCGCCGGCAACGGTCGTTCAACCGGGAACGACGATCTTGTGGGGCGCTGGCTCGGGCCGTGATGTGGCCTTCGGCGCGTTCTCCGGCGGCCGGTTCACCCTGGGAGGCTGGCTCGGTGATGGCGATTTCGGGCTCGAGGCCAGTGGCTTTGTCCTTGAGTCGCGTAGCGTGATCTTCAACTCCGACGCCTTCGGAGGGACCAACTCGGCTCTGTCCGTACCATTCTTTGCATCACAGCCTTCCCCGGGCGTCGAGGCCGCCCTTGTCGCAGCCCCGTTTCCCAACAATATCTCGTCCACCGTCACGGCACAGCTGTGGGGCGCGGAGGGAAACGGCGTCTTCAACCTGTATGAAGATGGGACTTTCCGACTCGCTGCCCTGGTCGGCTTTCGCTACCTGGACCTGCGCGAAAACCTGAGCCTCACCGATGCGATCTTCTTCCTCCCGACCAATGGCGTGTTCAGCGTCACGGACAACTTCAACACGCAAAACCAGTTTTATGGCGGGCAACTCGGCATCCGTGGCGGGGCTTACTACTACGGCTGGTCATTGGACGGGTGGTTCAAGATCGCACTGGGTGGTATGCAAGAAACGCTGAACGTCTCCGGCTTCACGCGTGTCAGCAACGGCGCCTTCGGTTTGCCCAACGGCACGACGCCGGTCGGCCTGTTTGCCGAACCGAGCAACATCGGCTCGTCCACGCGCAGCCTGTTCACCGTCATCCCGGAGTTTCAGTGCAAGATCGGTTACTTCGTGACGCCGGGCATTCGGCCATTCGTTGGCTATAATGTGCTGTTCGTCAACAACGTCATCCGCCCCGGCGACCAGATCGACCGCAACATCAATACGACGCAGAATCCGTTCATCGGTGGAGGCGCCCTGGTCGGCCCGGCCGCGCCTCTGCAGCGCTTCAACAACACCAACTTCCTGGCTCAGGGCATCAACCTGGGCATCGAGTTCCGTTATTGAGAACGGTTGCGAACTGGTTGCGGCGCCCGGTGTCAGGCCATCGTCATCCCGCAATGATCGCAGAAGCGCGCACCGGGGTCATTCAATTCGCGGCAGCCGGGGCAAGGCCTGGTCTTGGCTAGGGGCGTGCCGCAGCTCTTGCAGCAGCTGGCAGGCAATTCATTGTCGGCGTTGCATTTATGATAGCGGAGCAGGCGGGCCGGGGAGCCAGCACGGAAGCCTTTGCCGACCGCGGCGGCCATGTCGCGCCCGGCCCCCTCGTGTTCCTTCGGCCATGTAGTTCACCACGTCCGTGCCTACCGGGGCCACCTCGTTGGCCATGTAGCGCGTCACCGCACCCATGAACACGAACGTGCTGATGCCCATGTCCACTGCCAGCAGGAGCGGCACGCCGACGAAAACACACCAGAAGTACCTCGGCGGCTCAAGACTCCCGAACGACGAAAAAAAGCTGCCGATGCCAACGATGGTGAACATCAGGCCCAAAAGAGCAATGGCCGGGCCAAGGATGCCAGCGTGCCGCGCGTCGCGGAGTGTTTCGGGTCAATCGTGTCGGGCATGACAGGTACCTCCGGTTCACAATCCATCTACTTCAGGATGGGGCCTGCCTGATGGGCTCGCAGGCTGACAGTTCTTGTTAATCTTCAATCTCCATGATCGCTATGCAGCAGGCAGTTGCTCGCGTATGCTGGATGAAAGCTGTCTGTGACCCCGAGCGCGTCGCCAATGCCGACTTTGCGCAGCACTCACTGGAGTCTGGTCCTGGCCGCGGGACGACGGGCTTCACCTGAGTCGGAGCGGGCGCTGGCGGAGTTGTGTCAGACATATTGGCCTCCCGTTCACGACTATATTCGCCGCCAGACAAACGATCTTCACCTCGCACAGGATCTTACCCAGGAATTCTTTGCGCGGCTGCTGGAGAAAAACGCATTGGCGGCGGCAGATCCCCAGCGTGGCTGTTTCCGCGCCTTCTTGTTGACTTCAGTCATGAACTTCCTGGCCAATGCCCGAGATCGGGCGCAAGCACAAAAGCGCGGGGGCGGCCGAAAGATTTTGACGCTCGACTTCGCCGCCCACGATTCGTACTGGAACATCGAGCCCTCACATGAGTTGACTCCTGAAAAGCTTTTCGATCGCCGATGGGCGCTTCTGGTTCTTGAGGCCGTCTTCGCCAGGTTACGCGAGGAATATGCCGGGAAGAACGAATTGTTTGAGCGACTCAAGGATTTCCTTACGGGTGAGCTGTCCGCATCCTTGGCCGAGATCGGGGCCAAGCTGGACATGAGCGAAGGGGCAATCAAGACCGCGGCTCATCGCCTGCGTAAGCGCTTCCGTGCCTTGCTGCGTGCCGAAGTGGCACAAACGCTGGCAGACGATGAGCCCATCGATGAGGAAATCCGCGCCCTGTTCGATGCCCTGGCAAGCTAGATCGGGGTGCGCGAGTCAGCAGCAGAGGAAGCTCGCAACGGGGGATAGCTGGGAATTGAACCGCGCAAGCCAATGATGAAACAAAAAAGTCTGTAACTTCGGGAGGAATCTTCTTTAGAACAGAGTAGCCAGACTTGATGTGCCAAAGGCCCGAAGGGACCGTGCCATGAGCCAATCGCGCCGCTGCCCGGTTTGCGGAACCGAAATCCCTGCGGACACTCCGGAAGGGCTGTGCCCGCGTTGCTTGTTGCGGGCGGGTCTGGCCAGTCAAGCGAGTCAACCAACTGCGTCGTTTGCCGTTTCCCCGAGTTTCGTGCCGCCAACCGTCGAGGCACTGGCACGTTGCTTCCCGCAGCTTGAAATCCTGGAACTTGTCGGCCAGGGCGGCATGGGCGCGGTCTACAAGGCCAGGCAGCCAGCGCTGGATCGCCTGGTGGCATTGAAGATCCTGCCTCCCGAAATCGGCGCCGAACCTGCTTTTGCCGAGCGCTTCACACGCGAGGCCCGCGCTTTGGCCAAGCTCAACCACCCTCATATTGTCGCCATCCACGATTTTGGCGTTGCCGACGGTCTCTTCTATTTCCTGATGGCATTCGTTGACGGCATCAACCTGCGGCAGGCCATCCAGCAGGGCGACCTGCAACCAGCGCAGGCGCTCAAGATCGTCCCGCAAATCTGTGATGCCTTGCAGTTTGCCCACGATGAAGGGATCGTGCATCGCGACATCAAGCCCGAGAACATCTTGCTCGACAAGCGTGGACGAGTGAAGATCGCTGACTTCGGTCTGGCCAAGCTCTTGGGAGTGAAAGCCAATCATGCTCTGACCGGCACTCGCCAGGTCATGGGCACGCCGCACTACATGGCCCCTGAGCAGATCCAGGGGACGCGCGATGTCGATCACCGGGCCGATATTTATTCCCTCGGCGTGACTTTCTACGAGATGCTGACCGGCGAACTGCCTCTGGGCCGGTTCGCAGCGCCGTCGAAGAAAGTGCAGATCGACGTCCGCCTTGACGAGGTCGTGATCCGCACGCTGGAAGTCGAGCCGGAGCATCGCTACCAGCACGCCAGCGAGGTGAAGACTGAAGTTGAGCAGATCGCGAGCAATGTGGGCACAGCCGCAGTCCTGTCGGCAACAGCGGGAAAGACCAGACCCACGCTCGAGCAGATCATCGTTGACTTGTTGCCCGAAGACAAGGCGGCAGCAATCCGCACGTATCGAGAAACCACCGGCGCCGGCCTGGCCGCGGCCTTTAGCGCCGTCAAGTCAATTGCCGAGACACATGGCAAGAACCAGCCGGTGCCCTTTGCCTGGGACTCCTTCATCTGGTGCCTGGTGTGGGCGATCGGCGCGATCGGCTTCGGCTGGTACCTGGGAATGAGGCACGAGGATAGTGCCGGCAACTTACTGTTCAAAGGAGGCGGCATCCTTCTGGCCCTCTTCTGGATTGCACAGAACGTCACGTGGCAGATTAGCCGCTCGCGGTGGCGTCTGGAGGACTTCGACGAAGACGGTGTCGAGCTTGAGAAGGCAACTGCGACAACAGATCTCCCGGCGCCCCCGCGACAATAAGCAATAATTCCAGCGAGGTCATTGACGCGGGCTGTTTTTTTCATTGCAACAAGAGCGAAGACGTGTACGCTGGAAAGGAGTTGATCTTGGCGTACGCAAGCAAAACGGGGGCAGCATCATGACCATGAATCGGCGCCGGTTTCTCGGCGGATCGGCAGGGTTGGCGGGAATGTCGGCGCTGGCGGCGGCGAAAGCGGCGGACAAGCCCAATGAGCGCGTCGTGCTTGCCGTCATGGGGGTGCGCGGCCGGGGCAAGGATCTGGTCCGTGGCTTCTCCGCCATCGACGGTGTCGAGATCGGCTGCCTGTGTGAAGTGGATGGACGCGTGGTGCCTGCGGCGCTGAAGGCCGTCGCGGCGCGGCAGAAGCAGCCGCCGCGCGTCGAGCGCGACATCCGCCGTGTGCTCGAGGACAAGAGCATTACCGGCCTGGTCGTCGCCGCCCCGGATCACTGGCACGCGCTGGCGACGGTCTGGGCCTGCCAGGCGGGCAAGCACGTCTATGTCGAGAAGCCGGTGTCACACAACCTGGTCGAGGGCCGGCGCATGGTGGAGGCGGCCCGCCGCCACAAGTGTGTCGTGCAGGTGGGCACGCAACGGCGCAGCGGGGCGCACTTCCAGAGCGCGGCGGAATTCGTGCGCTCGGGAAAGCTTGGCAAGACGCCGTTCGCCCGCACCTGGATCGCCGGCAACCGGCCGAGCATCGGCCGGCAGAAAGACGCTGCCGTGCCGAAGGAGGTCGATTACAGCCTCTGGCTGGGGCCGGCGGCAGAGCGTCCGTTCAATCCCAATCGCTTTCATTACAACTGGCACTGGTTCTGGGACTACGGCACGGGCGAACTGGGCAACAACGGCATCCACGCCCTCGATGTGGCCCGCTGGGTCATGGGCCTGGACGCGCCGGTCCGCATTTCCGCCGGAGGCGGCAAGTACTTTTACGACGACGATCAGCAGACACCGGATACCCAGGTGGCCACGTTCGACTTTGCAAACTGTGCCGTCACCTGGGAACATCGCATCTGGTCGCGGACCGGAAGCGAAGGCCAGTCATGGGGCGTGATCGTGTATGGCGAGCGCGGCACGCTGGTATTCGACAACCGTGGCTGGCGCATCACCGACGGCATCGAGGCCTCCGACAAGGCCCAGGAGTATGATCGGGCCCATCTGCGCAATTTCCTCGATTGCATTCGCAGCGGGCAACGTCCCAACGCCGACATCGAAGACGGCCACAAGAGCACGCGTCTGTGCCACCTCGGCAACATCGCCTGGCGTCTCGGCCGCACCCTGCGCTTCGACGGCGCAAGCGAAACCATTCCAGGCGACGCCGAGGCCAACCGCTTGCTGACGCGCAACTATCGAAAGCCGTTCGCCATGCCGGGATGAGTTCCGCCCGACCATGCGCGACGCAAGCACGCTGCGTGCCCTGTTCACACATCCACCTCGCGAGGGATCACTGCCGGCGCAAACAGTGCCACGGGGCAGGTTGCGTTCTGGCGGACTTGCTCCACCCAGGGTGGTAGCTGGTTACGCGAATCACCCGGCGGCACGGGCACGATGATGAGGTCGTACTTGCCTTCCTGGGCATGCTGGACGATGGCGTTGCCCCAGTCGCCATTGAGCGGCAGCAGTTCGATTTCGCGGCCGAGCTTGCGGGCCTGCTCCTGGTCGTGTGCCAGGGGCGGCAAGTGCAGGGAGCCGCCGGTGCTCTTCTGCGGCGGCGGTTCGGGCAAGGCCTGGGCCTTGATTTCGGCCTCCGCGACAGCCAGGTCCAGCACGACCTGCGGGTCCAGCATGGTGAGCACGGCCTGGAAGACGTCGCTGCCGGCCGGCGTGGCGTCGTGGAACAGCAGCACGCGATCGACACCGACGCCGGCGGCGCGCAGCTCCGCCACCGTCCGCGCCTGCACTTCGCTGATCTTCGGGATGCGGTTGCCGCCTTCGAGATCGAAGTACACGTCGCGATTGCGGCTCAGGACGCGCACGGTCAACGGCCCCGGATGGCCCGAGTGCAGGCTGATCCAGTAGAAGGCGAGTTGATCGAGCTGCTCCTCGGCCGTGAACTTGTTGCTCGCGCCCAGCACGACTTCCTGGGCGCCGATTACCTGGGCGGTGTGCAGGATGGCGTGCAACGGATTGTTGGTCGGCACGATGAGCGGCTTGATCTGCTTGCCGGCCTTCTCGGCGCGGTTGACCACCGCGGTCATGAGCTGCTGATCGTAGCGATCCAGGTTGGCACCGGGGGATGGATCGTCCCCCTGCACGGCGAGCTTGGCGGTCATGACGACCACGTCGGTCGTATCGGGGTCGGTTTCGGCCAGGGCCTTTTCAAGCATGAAGAGGTTTTGCGGCGAGCGAATGGCCACCAGCTTGCGGTACGGCATGGTCAGACGCAGGCTCTCGGGCGTGATCTCTTCGGTGGCCTGGCGGTTGAACTGCTCGAGATGCTCGTGCTTGGCCCCCTGCAGCATGCGGCGATGATGGCGCTCGGTGAAGTAGAAGATGGCGAAGAAGGCGCCGCCGAACAGCAACCCGCCTGCAGTGGCGATGACCTTGGTTACCAGGTTCAGCAACGCCGTCGCCAGCAAGAACAGGAAGATGAGGATGAGGAGGACGGGAATCTCAAGCTTGCCGATCCTGATGTTGAGCGGGACCCTGAACTCGCGCAGCCGCGAGTCGCGAAAGCGCAGCACCAGCATGGAGAATGCCTGGAATACAAAACTCCAGATGACGCCGAAGGCGTATGCCTCGCCGAGCAGGAACATGTTGCCCTGGCTGGCGATGATGGTGGCCAGCTGCATGCCCACGATCAAGTTGAGCACGCGATAGGTGGTACCGTAGCGCGGATGCGGGCGCTGGAACCAGTCGGGGAGGACGCCGTCCTCGGCCACGCGGTTGAGGACGCCGTTGGAGCCGATGATGGCCGTGTTGGCAGCGCCGGCCAGGATGGCGAAACCCACCACGGTGACGAAGGCGTTGAGCAGCAACCGGGCCCAGTGTGGCCCCATCACGTTCATCGCCAGCCCGCCGATCAGGTTGTCGCGGAACTCCGACATGCGCACGCTTTCGGGAATGAGCAGGATCGCCAGGAACGAGATGCCGCCGGTGAGGATCAAGGCATACAGGAATACGATGAACGCTGCCTTCTTGAAGTTCGGCAGCTTGGGTGACTCGACCTCGCGATAGACCTGGGCCAGCGTCTCCAGGCCGCTCATCGCCAGGATCGAGTGCCCGAAGGCGATGAACAGACCGATGAAACCCAGAATGCTGAGCCAGCGGACTGGTTCGCGAATCTGCTCGACGGTGTCCTTGGGAAGCAGGTAGGGCAGCAGCCCCAGCGGGTCCTCCTGGCGATGCTGATGGTCCTTGTCCAGTTGCGGGCCGGCGTCGGGCAGATCGTGTACGGCCAGCTTTGGCTCGGCAGTGATGCGGTTGCCGGGCGCGGGGCCTTGCACGACCAGCGTGGTACCGCACCAGGCCAGCATGACGACGCCCATCACAGTGGTGGCGACCATGATCTGCAAGGCGCGATTGCTGGATTCGTGCAGGCCGCGAACGTTTTGCCGATAGAAGTAGAGCACGATGGCGCAGGCGATGGCCACCGAGCCCCAGCGACGCACCAGGTCCTTGGTCACCGGGTCGGCGATGACGATGTTGAAGCTCTGTAAAGTATCGAGCAGCAGCCCGATGATGTACTGCCCGGCGGACACGCCGCTGATGGGGCCTGTGAGGATGTAGTCGAACATCAGCGCCGAGACGGCGAGCTTGCCGGCCAGTGGCCCGAGCGCCTCGCGCACCACTCGGTAGACACCGCCGCGCACGAACATCGAGCAGCTCTCGATGTAGACCAGGCCGACGAAAAAACTGAGCAGCAGTACGCCGAGGATGAAAAAGGGCGCGGCCGGGCCAATCGCCTGTTCAACGATGCCGCCGATGTAGTAGGCGGTGCTCGCCAGGTCGCACAGCACGACGGCCGCGGTCCGCCAGTACGAGATGAACGTGAACATCACGCTACTGACGATGATGACCTGGGCGGCGCGCATGGCGCCACGGCCGGCCGAAGAACCGCCCGAATCCCCCGCTGTGGACATGAACATTCCCTGGGAAATGTTTACGTCGCGCGTTCGCTGCTTCCGGGGCGATACATGCTTTCTGCATTGCGACCGCGAAACGCAAACGGGAAGCGGCCAGGAAAACTCGTCGAGTCCTTCTTTTGACCGCCGTTGACCGGCTGCGAGTTCAGCAACAAACCCATCGTGGCATTCTGCTTCCTGGAAGCCGCAACGGCAAGTGGCCAGAAGCTTGCAGCAATTCGCGGAGCTATTGAGGTTTGCAACCCGTCGTGCTTCCGATAGATTACATGAAAATACCGCGGCGCTGCCGGCGAGAGGTTGTCTTGCATGAGTCGAAAACGCTACCTGATGAACGCCGGCCGCACCACCAAGCAGGGACAGCAGATCAACGTCGGCAAGGAGTCGCCGGAATATCAGGCGCTCACGACAACGATCACCATGAATGCGGACGACATGAAAGAGGCCGGAATTCAGTCCGGCGCTCTGGTCCGTGTGATCTCGGGCAACGGTGAGGCCGAGTTTCATTGCAAGGAGGGCAAGGTCCCGCCGGGCATGATCTTCGTTCCCTACGGCCCACCCACATGCCGGCTCATGGGACAGACGACGGACGGCACCGGCATGCCTACCTCCAAGGGCTGGGAAGTCGAGGTCCAGCCGGTCCAGAATTCAGCACCAGAGGTCTAGACATGGACAGCAATGAACCGCCGCTGCTGACAACCGACGACGCCGGCAACGGCGAGCGCGTCGCCGCCTGGGAAGAGATCGCCTCGGGCCGGTTCATGCCGCGGCGCATCCGCGGCAGCCTGCGCGGCCGTGTGCTCGGCTGAACGTTCCTGGTGCCGCCCGGTCCGGGCAGCGACGCGAAAGCAAGCGAGGACTGAGATGAGCTTGACAGTTGTCAAGAACGCGACATGCACATTCTGCGGCTGTGTCTGCGACGACATCGAGTTGCATGCCAACGCCGAGAAGATCGTTGCAACCAAGCGGGCGTGCAGCCTCGGCGAATCGTGGTTCAAGAATCACACCGCCGAGCGTCTTTATCCGGAGGCTTTGATCGACGGCCAGGAGGCGACGGTGGATGCCGCCGTCGAGGTTGCCGCCGACTATCTCGTGAACGCCAACATGCCGCTTGTCTATGGCATGAGCAACGTGACGTGCGAGGCGCAGCGCGAAGCCGTGTCGCTGGCCGAGCTGGTCGGCGGCATTATTGACAGCCACACGTCCCTCTGACACGGTCCCACGGAAATCGCTGCCCAGTTGGGCGGCAAGGTGTCGTGCACGCTGGGCGAAGTCAAGAATCGGGCTGATTTCATGATCTACTGGGGCGGCAACCCCGCCGAGTGCCATCCCCGCCATTTCACCAAGTATTCTCTGACGCAGAAGGGCAAGTTCACGCCCAACGGCCGCAAGGACCGCACCATGGTGCTCGTCGACATCCGCGAGACACCCAGCGCCAAGGCGGCCGACCTGTTCCTGCAGATTCGCCCCGGCAAGGATTTCGAGTTGATTTCGGTCCTGCGAGCGCTGGTGAAGGGGCAGCGCGTGCGCGCCGATGCCGCCGCCGAGATCGGCTTGCCCATGCAGCAAGTGCACGACCTTGTCGGCATGATGAAGGCGGCACGCTTCGGCATCATCTTCTTCGGCATGGGCCTGTCCATGACGCGCGGCAAGCACATGAATTCCGCCGGCGTGCTCATGCTCGCCGCCGAGATGAACGCCTTCACCAAGTTCGTGGCCATGCCGATGCGCGGGCATGGCAACGTCACCGGCGCCGACGTCGTCATGCGTTACTCGACCGGCTACCCGTTCGGCGTCAACCTGTGCCGCGGCTATCCGCGATTCAACCCCGGCGAGTTTTCGACAGTGGACTTGCTGGTGCGTGGCGACAACGACGCCTGCTTGGTCCTCGGCGCCGATCCGGGCGCCACCATGCCTCAGCCGGCCATCGACCACCTGGCCAGGATCCCGACGATCGTGCTGGACCCGAAGGTCACGCACACCAGTCGCCTGGCGCGCGTGCATATCACGACGGCCGTCACCGGCGTCAGCGCCCCCGGCACGGCCTACCGCATGGACGAGATTCCGCTACCGCTTCGACCGGCGCTCAAGTCGCCGTATCCGACCGATGAGCAAGTGGTCCGCCGCATCCGCGAAGCAGTGCAACGCCGGCCGGCGTGGCTGCCCGGCAGGAACGGCAAGCACGGCAACCTCGTCAGCCACGGTATGTGAGAGCGCGCTGGCGTCTGGCGCGTGCGCGACGCGTTCGTTCACCGCGATCGCTTCAGTCTTTCGGTGACCAGATCAGGCAAATACCTTACCGGCAGCGTGCCGTGGGCCAGCACGGCTTCGTGGTAACGGCCGAGGTTGAAGCCGGCGCCCAGCTCGTTCTGGATGCGTCGGCGCAGCCGTACGAACGCCATCCGGCCGACGAAGTATGTTGAAAGTTGGCAGGAACTCTGCTTGGCCCGGATGATCTTCAAAATCGCTTCCGCCTCTGACTGGAAGGCGAATGTCACCAGCAGGGCCAGCGCCTCCTCGTCGGTCATGGTGCCGCAGTGCATGCGATGGTCGAGGATGGCATTGACGACAGCGCGGAGGTAGAATTTGAGCTGGTTGAGACGGAGCTTGAGGTCGCCGTTGCCGTAGCCCTGATCGAGCATCATCTGCTCGGTGTAGACGGCCCAGCCTTCGGCGAAGACACCGGAAAAGAGCACGCGACGGATCAGCGAAGGATGGCGGTTGGCGTATTCCAGTTGCACGTAGTGGCCCGGATATGCCTCGTGGATGGTCAGGATCTGCAGCATGTGGCGGTTGTACTCTTGCAGCAGGCTGGCGACGCGCTTCGGGGCCCAGCCGCGCGGCGGCGGGCTGACGGCATAGTAGCTGGCGGCTTTCGCATCCAGCGGCGGCGCCGGATTCAGATAGGCCAGCGAGTTGCCGCGCTGAAACTCCGGCATCTCGATGATCTTGCAGCGGTCCGGATCGGGCAGCCGCAGGATGTCCTTGGTGCGAATGAAGTCCTCGATCTTGTCGGCCCCGGCGCGGGCATCGCGCACCAGCTCGTCAACCGTGCCGTGCTCCTGACTGACCTTGTCGAGCACCTTGCGGATGGTGGCCTGCTTGCCCCTGGCCTCATCGGCGGGCAAGGGTTCGCCGGGGTAGACCTGGTGCCACAGTTGCCGGGCGATGACGTACATCTCGGCGACGACGCGTTCGGCCTCGGCCTCCGCTTCCTTCAAGACCTCCTTTGCGGTGATGCCGGCGTTCAGTTCCAGCTCGAGCTTCCGGGCAAACTTCTCCTTGCCGAGCCGCCATTCGCCCTTCGCATTCGGCAATAGCTCTTCGAGGAATTTGTGATGGTCGCGCAGAGCGGCAGCGACTTTCCTGGCCTCCTCGCGCAGCGTGCCGAGCGCGGGCGTCTCGCCGGCCAGGTCGAAGAGGTCCTTCTCATAGAACGAAATGGCCCCGCGATTCTGGCTGATGGCTGTCTCGAGGATGACGCGCGGCGGGTTCTTGAGGTTGGCGCGGGCGGCCGCGATGATTCTCGGAATCTGCTTCATCCTTGCCGCCGCGTTGCGCAGATTGTCCTGCAAGGGCAGCGTCGATTGCGTCAGCAGCAGGTAGACGCTTTCGGTGATGTAGTCGTTGTAGATGCGCGGGTCATCCGCGTGCGGCCGGGTGTTAAGCGCCAGCCACAGCTCGCGCTGGAGATCGTCGCGGAAGATGTTGAAATCGACCGAGCTGTCGCGCGATAGTCTTTGCTGATCGATGTCGCGCGGCAGTGCCGCCAGCGCTTGCTTGATGCGGTCCAGCCGGGCCGCGCGTGCGTCGCCGGAGAGATCGTCGAGCAGATGATCGAAACGATGGTCGCCGAGCCGCGTCGCCTCCAGCGGCTGATGCCGCAGTTCCTCGTCGAGAAACTTCTTGAAGTGAGACGCCAGCCGTGCATCCTCGCTCGGCGCCTGCTGGTCCGATTGCGCGAGCGGATGGGCATAGAGAAAAAGCACTGCTGCAATGGTTATTCGTTTCATGTAGATGAATCTACCGAAACAACTTCACCAGGCGAGGCTTGCGTTTCGCGCTCGCATGGCGCCAGGCGAAGGCAAGACTGTCGATCTCAATACTGGGATCACCCTACTTCGGTCTTCGGTTCAACCGCGTTGCGACGGCGTTCGCAACTTTCGTGAGGCTGGCAGGCGGCGCGCCGCCTGCCAGTTCGTGGATGAACGATTGTACTTCAGCAGTGCCGATTTTCTCGAGCGCTTCGAGCACTCGCCATTGGCGCATGCGCTCGTTTCCTCCTAGCGGCCGCGCCGCGGCTCGGGACTTTTCCAGGCGTGCTTGCAGGCGTCGTCGCGTTTCGAGCGGCGGGTCCTGCTTCACAGCAGCTTCGAGAGCGTCCGTGATCAGTTCTCCCAGGTCAGAAAGTTGCTCGTGTGCACTGGTCCTTGTCTTGAAGTCACTATTGTCGAGCTCTTTCAAGAGTTGGTGGACGCGGTTGCCATCCGGTGCCGCGGCCGGGCGTAGTTTCTTCTTCAGAAAGGCGACGCTTGCCTCATCTCCGGTGATGAGCTTCCAGAGAGCACATTCCGCCTTGACGGCGTCGCGCTCAGCGAGACTGGCCCAGCATTCATCGAGTGTCTGCTCAGAGAACGTCTTCTTTGCGGTGGGCAGCGGCCTGTGCAAGTCCCAGATCAATATCGTGGAATCATCGCTGCTGGAGGCGAGTTGCCGATCGTTGGGCGAGAACGCTAGATCGGCGACTGGGCCGTGTCCTTTCAGTTCGCCGCGCTTGTTGCCTGAGGCCACTTCCCAGATCTCAATCGGTTCAGCCTTGTGAGGTCGCGACCAGGCCTCACGATTGCCGCGAGTCAGTGCAAGCAGCCGATGGTCGTTGGAAAGAGCCATGACATCGATGATCGACTCGCTCAAGCCGCGACGCCAAAAAACGCGTGTAGAAGGGACCACGACAACATCTTGCAAGATCTCACCGGTTTCCAAGTCCCAGATCGTCACGGACACTTTTTCCGCAGAAAACCCGTTTTCTAAGCCGAGTGCCTCGTGGACCTCACCGAAGGCAAAACGCTCATCGGCCGAAAGGTGGAACTTGAGGATGCTGCCGCCACGGTCTTTTGCAAATCGGGGCGTCAGCTTGCGGATGAGCTTGCCGGTGGCAACGTCGAAAAGCTCGATGGCCGGCCGATCGCGCGTGCTCGTGTTTGCAAAGTACTTGCCGCGCGCCGATATCTCCGGGTGACGATACCACATGTAGTGAACATTGGCGGAATCGCCTTTTGCCTTCGCTAGTGGTTGGCCTGTCGCGACATCGTAGAACTGATACCAGCGATGCATCCGGGACATGAGCCGATTACCCGCAGCAGAGAAATAGAAGTTCGACTCATTTCCGCGACCGCCCTTGAGCGGCCGAACCGGTTTGCCCGTCCGGAGGTGGCGAAGTTCATGTTGCTTGCCGTCCGAGTGGACGCAGAGCCCCTTCTCGACCGAGATGCCGGCGTCAAATTCGGTGTCCAGATGGTAACCCCATTGGATTCGATCAAGCTTCTCTGGCAGGGGCATGACCTGCTTGACCTTCCAGGTGCGCGTGTCCCATTGAATCGCCCGCTGGCTGTCTCGGGAAATCAGCACGTCGGCGGAGTGGAGTGCATAACGCAGCGACGCGGGCAAGCGGTGTCCCTGAAAAGCGTGCAGTGGTTTGCCTGACTTGCTGTCAAGCAGCGCGATCGTATTGCCAAGCGACTGGGCAACCACGGGTCCAACCGCCCCTGGCTCGAAAATCTGCTTGCGAACGTGGTGCTTCTCCAAGCGCGCCCCGGTACGGACATTCCAGACGTGTATCCGCTGCCGCTCGTCGCCAACCAGGGCAGCGATGTGCTCGGCATCGCTGAACGCAATCTCCTTGATAACCGGCAATTCCCTGGCGATAAGCCGTTTCTCACTCTTGTCTTTGCCGATGTGCCAGATTTCGTTCTTGTTCCGGGCCACGAGCGCCAGGCCGCGCCCGTCATTTGCAAACGCCAGGTTGCCGAACTGGGCGTCGTTGTCAGCAAATGTGTGCAGGATCTTGCCGGCAGCCACGTCGATGACTTCGAGCCGTCGTTTCGAGTACTTCCACGTGCCTTCAAACGAACGATCGAAAAGGCGCGGCAGGGGATCCGCTTCGCTGGTCACAATGGCGGCCTGCTTGGTATCAGGCGACACGGCAATCTCGTGAAACAGCACTGGCACTCGAGTCTGCGCGACAATCGTCGAGTCGAGCACCTTGGGAACAAGCACGGGAGCCCCAGTCCTGGCATTCCAGAAGCGGACAATCTGCTGCACGTGATAGTGAAATGAGACTCCGCCATCCAAATCAACCGGGCAGATCAGCCGGCCAGAGTGCAACGAGACGAGCGTGTTCTTATCGAGCAGCATGCCCACAGCTTCGCCGCCGTCATGAAGCCGTCCCTCTCTGATGGCTTCTTGCTCCCAAAGTTTTTTACCGCTTCCTGTGTCAAAGCAACATACGAACTTGCCGCACCCGGCAAAGAGTTTCTTGCCGTCGGGCGCAAACTGAAGGAACGAAACGGGAGCGTCAGTTGTTCGCAATTCGCGGATCAGCTCCCCCGACCCAGTGCTCCAGAGTCGGATCGTGGCCCGAGTAACTCTGACACCTTCGTGAAGTGAAAACGCGCCGGACTCATGCACTTTTCGCTCGCCAAAGTACTCCTCGTCGCCGCGGCGAACGCCGGATGCGGCCATCTTGCCGTCCGCGGAGACGGCAATTGAGGTGATGCCTCCCACGTGTGTCAAGCGCAGCGTTCCAAGGCGTGCGATCGCCCCCTCCGGAATTGCCTCCCCGAGTTCATCGACCGTTCTTGCAAACTCGCCCGCCGGCTGAATGTTCGAGCCCCCTACCAGAAGTGCGAGCAAGGGAAAAGCAACCAGACAGATGGGCCGAGCGGGAAGCCACATGACGCTGGACTCCGTTCAAGCAGGAAATGACGTTCAGACTGCTGGCGAGGCGATTTCTAACTCCGTGGAATTTACTTGTAGCTCGGAAGTGCCTACAGATGGCTGCGGGCCACAGCATCCGAGGTGCCTCAATACTGAGCCAGTTGCGTTGCTGGGCCGGCGGGGGGGGGCAGGCGCGGGGCCGCGGGGTGATGGGATGACGCGACGCGGGCGCGGAGAGGCCGGGCACGCGATGCGGACGGTGGACGGGACCAGGGGGTGAGCGCGGGTCGGAGGCGTGGACGTTACACGGCGGCGTCT
>VGYC01000097.1 GCA_016873095.1 Planctomycetota bacterium
GTTCAGCCTACGCTTGATTAAGGTCTAGCACCCAAGGGCCGTTCCGCCCCCGCACCGGCAACGGCGCTCCTACACCCCGAGGGAACTCATGACCGACCGACCCCGTCGCACCGCCCGGCGTCGCCCGACCCGCCTGCTGCTGGAACAGCTCGAAGCGCGCGCCCTCCTCTCAGGAGCCGTCGGCCTGCAGCCCGACCCCGCCGACGCTAGCAGAACCGCCCTGGTCGTCGTCGGCACCTCGGGCAACGACTCCATCAGCCTGCTGGCCGGCTCCGGGAACTCCGTCCGGGTGTTCCTCAACGCGGCGTACCGGGGCACCTACTCGCCCACGGGCCAGATCATCGTCAACGCCGGCTACGGCAACGACGCCGTCGTCCTGGACGCCCGCATAACCCGGACGGCGTCCGTCAGCGGCGGTCCGGGCCACGACCTCGTGTTCGGCGGCGGCGGCGACGACGTGATCGACGGCGGCGACGGCAACGACGTCCTCCGCGGCGGCATCGGCAACGACCTCCTGTTCGGCCGCGGCGGCGCCGACGCCCTCTACGGCGAATTCGGCAAAGACATCATTTCGGGCGGCGACAACAACGACCGGCTCTACGGCGGCCTCGGCGCCGACCTGCTTCTCGGCGGCCGCGGGTCGGACCAACTCCTCGGCCAGGCCGGCGACGACCTCCTCATCAGCGATACGACCGCCTACGACACCGACCCCGCCGCCCTGTGGCAGGTCCTCGCCGAGTGGGCCTCCTCGACCGCCTACGGCACGCGGATCGACCGACTCGGCCGTGGCGCCGCCTTCGGGCTGCCCCCGCTCGACGCCACCACCGTGTTCGACGACAGGGCGGCCAACGACCGGCTCACCGGCGGCGCCGGCACGGACTGGTTCCTGGCGACCGGCGGCCTCGATCGGACGCCCGACCGGGCCAACCCGGAGCGCGTCACCCTGGCCGAGTCCCTGGTCAACCTCCGGGCAACCGCCGAAAACGACAGCGACCCGGACGTGGCCGTGGCGCCCAACGGGCGGTCCGTCGTGGTGTGGCGGCGCGTCCAGGAGACCGAGGACGCCGAGGACGCACGCACGCCGCCCGGCATCAAGGCCCAGTTCTACGACGCCTCCGGCAACCCGCTGGGCCAGCCGGTCTACGTGGCGTCCGGCATCGACCGCATGTTCGACCGGCCCGCGGTGGCCGTGGACGGCGCCGGCAACGCCGTCGTCGCCTGGACAGTGCGCGGCGAGCCCGACGACCAGGTGTTCATGCGGCGCTACAACGCGGCCGGCCAGCCGCGCGGACCCGCCGTCGTGGTCCAGTCCGGCGCCGGCGCCCTCGACGCCCCCGACGTGGCCTCGGACGCCGCCGGCAACGTCGTCGTCGTCTGGCGCGACACGCGCGAGGACGCCGGCGGCTCCGGCATCTACGCCCAGTGCTACAACGCCGCCGGCCAGACCGTCGGCACCGTGTTCCGTGCCAACGCCGTCTCCGCCGGCGAGCAGCAGGAGCCCTCAGTGGCCGTGGCGCCGGGCGGCGCGTTTCTGATCACCTGGCACGTCCGCGACCAGGTCGCGGCCGGTAGCGGCGACGACGTCTACGCCCGCCGCTACAGCGGTGCCGTCGTCCCGCTCGACGCCCAGGAGTTCCTGGTGAACACCACCACCGCGGGCGACCAGCGCTTCGGCGCCGCGGCCGCGGCCCCGGACGGCTCGTACGTCCTGTCGTGGTACAGCGCCGGCCAGGACGGCGACGGTGAGGGCGTCTACGCCCGCCGCTTCGGCAGCAACGGCGTGGCCCTGAGCGCCGAGATTGCGGTGAACGTCACCACCAGGGGCAACCAGATTAACCCGACGGTGGCGGTCGGCCCGGACGGCCGCTTCGTCGTCGGCTGGCAGGGCCTGGGCAACGGCGACCGGTCCGGCATTTTCGCCCAGCGCTTCGACGCCGCCGGCGCCCCGCAGGGCGGCCAGTTCCGCCTCAACGCCCGCACCGGTAACGTGCAGACGTCGCCGTCGGTCGGGCTGGACGCGGCGGGCAACCTGGTGGCGGCCTGGGACAGCTTCAACCAGGCCGGCCCGGCCACGCAGTTCGACGTGTTCGTCCAGCGCTTCCCTGCCGTGCCCGGCCCCGGCCGCGCCCCGCTGGAGATCCCGGCCGGCGAGCCCGAGCCCGACCCGGTAAACCTGGCCGCCTTCGCCACCCGAGACGCCACGCCTGCGAACGGGGTGACCTTCGTGATCCTCGGCGACTGGGGCTACTCGTTCTCGAAAACGCTCGGCCAGGACGACGGCCCGGTGGACTACGTCGGCTACATGGTGCGCAGCTGGCAGCCGGACTTCATCGTCGGCCTGGGCGACACCAACTACCTGCTCGGCCTGAAGAAGGAGTTCGACGAGAACACGGGCAAGAACTACGCACCGTACATCTACCCGTACGTGCCGCAGGAGTCCTACGGCAACGACTACCCTGACAGCATCCCCGGCACGCCGCCCAAGACGTACAACCGCTTCTTCGGGGCGCCGGGCAATCACGACTACCACGACCCATTTACCAGCAGATTCAACATCCTTGCCGGCCGCGGCGACTACGACGCCTATTACATGCCGTCGATCACCGGCGCGCAGGCGTCGGCAAACGTGGTCCCGCTGGCCGGGCCGTACGTCTTCTCCCCGCCCTTCAACCAAGGCGACAGCAACGGCAACCCGTTCTACGACTACCGCTTCAGCCCGATTGACGCCAACGGGACGGTGCACCCCGACCTCGCGAACTTCTACATGATCGACGGCTACCAGGCGGCGATCGGCAACGCCGACGGCACCAGCCTGCAGGCGCAGACGATCCTGGCCGTCGCGGCGACCCGGCCGGGAGGCGCAGCGTGGCAGCTCACCGGCGACCACTTCCAGCCGTTCTCCTCGTCCGGCAGCATCCAGAACATGCAGTGGGACTTCGCCGGCAACAAGATCGACGCGGTGCTGGCCGGGCACGTCCACAACTACGAGCGGATCCAGACCAACGGCATCACGTACGTGGTCAACGGGATCGGCGGGTTCGACTTCCCGATCGGCACGTTCAGCCCGTTCGGCCCCCCGGTGGACGGCAGCGTGGCGCGGGCCACGGGGGTGTTCGGGGCGATGCTGGTGACGATGACGCCGACGACTCTGAAGATGGAGACGTGGGTGCTGAACCCCACCGACCTCGAGGCGCCACCGGTGCGTGTCGATGCCGTGCTGATCAGCAAATCGTCGCCCGACGCCAAGCAGGTGGTGACGCCGCTGTAGCGGGCTGATCGTGGCGGCCCGTCGGAAGGGGGCGATGAGCCCGGGCCGCCCTCGACGGCCAGGTTGGGGCCAGTTCACGCTAGGTCGAAAAAGTCAACCACCCATTCAGTGGGGTGGCAGCATGCCGCCATCGCCGGCAAAGATGACTTGCATAATATGCTCCGCCTGACACAAGGCCGCACGGCCCCCGGGGGGCGCCGGTCTGCCGGACAACTGCGACGGAAAGTGATGCCGGACAAGGCTTTTCACCTGCGAGTCGTTTCGTTGCACCGGAGAGAGATGGGTTGCACAATTACCGGGATGGGTTGCATCAAGAGCCTGCTACCATGCATGCCATCCATCCATCCGCTGCAGGCCAGGCGGTGTCAGGCCGGATTGAAATCCGGCCTACAAGCCCTCCGGGCACGCCCACCCCCCTTCCGGGCCGCGCTCCATGGGGCGCACCTCCATCACGGCCTCGCGGTTGATTGGCCCGTAAATGTGCGGGAACAACTCCCCCGAGGCGGCCGGCTCGTCCCGCAGCGGGCTGGTGAGGCGGTCCACATCGATGCACAGGAGGAGCAGCTCGGCCTGGCCGGCGTAAAACCGGTTGGCCGAGCGGGCCACCTGGTCCTGGTTGGAACAGTGGATGAAACCCTCTGATGCCAGTGAGGCCACCTGGAAAGGGCCAGCCGGGGCCTGGTCCCAGGTGGCTTTTGCAACGAGATGGTAGACGCGGCGCATGGCTATCCTTGGCGCGTCGCGGAAGCTCACTTCGGTTTGCCGAGGGCGGCTTCCAGGGCGGCGGTCATCGCCCGCTCGGAACCGGGGGCGACCCAGTTCCAGTCGCCCAGGTTGCCGTCCTTCTCCGCCACGGCCTTCTCGGTCGGGATGTAGCCCGGGGCACACTCGCCGTAGCCCAGGACCATCACGAACGAATCCGGCCGCATCTTCTGGGCCATCAGCTGGTACTCGACGTAGGACTCGGCCGGCATGAGGACGAGTTGGGCAACGCCGAAATCGAGCACGGGCACGTCGAGCTTGTAGCCGGCGTCGGCGCGCTTCCGCCAGCTCAGGCCCAGGGCGCCCAGGCACTGGGTGAACCCCCTCGGCCCGGGGGCGAGCTTTTTCGTCAGGTCCTCCACGGTGAAGCCGGCGCTGTCGCGCGGCTCAAGCCTCATGGGGACCGAGCGGAATTCGATGTTCTTGATGGGCCGGCGTTCCGTCGCCTTCCATGCGGCGGCCATGGCCTGGTAAATGCGGTCACCCAGCACCGGGCGGTTCTCCGCCGCGCCGTCGTTGAACTTGCCGGCCGTCACGTTGCCGCTGCAGCCGGAGGCGTAGAACTGGAACACCTTCGGGTCGTCGGCCTGGCGGCGCTTGCGGGCGATGCCGGTGAAGTCGCTCGACACGCCGCCCCTGCCGTAGTAGCTCATCGGGTGGACGGCGTAGCAACTGAGGCCAAGAATCGGCCGGTCGCCGTCCCAGAAGCTGAGGGTCTTCAGCCAGGGGTCGATGGTCCCCTCGTCCGCCTCGTGGGCACGCGGGTCGCGCGAGGCGCTGGTCCGGCCGAAGGTGATCTTGCCGTCGGCGGTCAGGTAGCGACGGTTGGAGGCCACCTTTTCCACCTTCGCCTGTCCGGTGCCGATGTGCGTTATCTTGCTCGTCTTCTCCAGGCAGTCGCGGACAGCTCGGGCGACGCGCTGGACGGCCTTCTCGTGGAAGGCGAGGTCGCAGATGCTGCCGACGCACTTGTGCTTTTCCAGGATGCGCTGGGCCTCCAGGTCGGCAATGGGCGCGTCGTGCTGGTGGATGCACGAGACAAGGACGCGCTCGCGGACGGTGCCGGCGGCCTCGGCGAGGGCCTCGCGCCAGCGGTCGTGGGCGTCGTTGCGGATCTCGCACCAGTCAACCGACGCCAGCACCACAGGCTTGCCCAGGCCGAAGAGCACAAAGCCGTGGACGAAGAGTGGGTCCTCGATGCGCTCGGCCGGCTTGATGCCGCCGCCCATGCAGGCGTGGCCGATGGGCGGGGTCACGTCGGCGGTGAAGGTCGCCACGCGGTATGCCGCAGGCTCCGCAGCAGAGGCGTTGAGGGTCAGGCTTCCCCCCAGACAGGCGGCCAGCACTCCAAGGGCGTCGCGGCGGGTGAGTTCTCGTTGGGTGGTCATGGGTGACAGGGTGGTAAGGTGACAGGGTGACACGGTGACGCCTGATAAAAGTTATCAGGGCAGCCGGCCGACGGCAACTGGGAGGGATAGGTCGCCGCGTAAGAATTTGGCGTGTGAGGCCGGTCGCCGGAGCCGAATTCGTAAGAATTCGGCTACAGTCCGTGGACGACCCGTTATGCTCAGCTCAATCCGGCCTCGGCCGGCCGGCGCCTTTGGCGAGGAGGAAGTTGACGCGCTCGGTAAGCTCGGTGCGGCGTGGATCGCGTTCGAGGGCCTGTTCGTACAGGACCAGGGCGCGGTCGGGGCGGTTCATGTCCTCGTAGACGCGGGCCAGTTCGGTGAGGGTGCGGACGTCGTGCGGGTCGATGTCGAGGGCCTGCTGGAGTCGGGTGCGGGCGCGGGGCAGGTCGCCGGCCTCGTGCAGCAGCCAGCCGTCCTCCGCGTAGGGTGCCGCCATCCCCGGCTCGCGGGCCATCCAGTCGTTGACGAGGCCCTGGGCCTCGGGACGCCTGCCCTGGCGCACCAGCAGCACCGTCAGGGCGTGCCGGCAGTCGGGGTGGTTGGGCACCCGCAGCAGGCACTCCTTGTAGAATTTCTCCGCCTTCTCGGCCTTGCCCAGCCGGTCGTGGCACTCGCCGATGTTGTACATCAGGCCCGGGTCCTCGGGCTCCAGCGCCAGGGCGGCCTTGAAGCTCTCGCGTGCGGCGACATAATCCCCCCTCCGGAACAGGTAAATACCGTCCTCGTTGTACTCGCGGATCCGCTCCTGCTCCACCGCGACGCAGCCAGCGCAGAGCAGAAGCGCCGCCACGAGGGCTGGCTGTCGCCAATGATGACGAGAGATGACGCCGATCATTCGGGGATGACCTCCGGGGCGGGACCATAGGCGGTCGCCCTGAAAAAGGGAAGGGCATCCTCGTTCCCACGCTCCGCGTGGGAACGCACTGCCGCGACGCTCCGCGCCTTCACACAGCCCCAGGCTTCGCCAGTCTACCGGCACCTGCCTTGCCTGCTTGCCCCGGTTCCCTTGGACTGGGTTGTTGCTCGATGTCAGTAGGCGGGTTACATTGGGCGGGTGATCTCGATGCGGAGGTAGCCTCAGATGTCTTCCGACGACCGGGTCGATGCGCTGGTCTCGCGCTGGGAACACCTGCGCGAGCAAGGCGCGCCAGTCTCCACGGAGGACCTGTGCCGGGATTGTCCTGAGCTTCTCGACGAGGTGCGGCGTCGGCTGGCGGCCCTGGCGTCGATGGACCGGCAGCTTGATCTTTCTTCTTCGGAGGCTCCCACTCTCGGACCGCCCGCGATGGCTCCGGCAATGGAGGAAACGCTGCCGCCGCCACCTCAGGCGTCTGGTTTGGATGTCCCGACGGACTCGATCCAGGTCCCCGGGTACGAGATCCTGGGGGAACTCGGTCGCGGCGGAATGGGTGTCGTCTACAAGGCACGCCAGGTCGGGCTGAACCGGCTGGTGGCCCTCAAGATGATCCTGGCCGGCTCCCACGCCGGGCCTGATGAACTCGAGCGCTTCCGGACCGAAGCCGAGGCGGTGGCCCGGCTGCAGCACCCCCACATCGTGCAGATTTACGAGGTCGGCGAGCAGCGGGGATTACCCTACTTCTCCCTGGAGTTCTGTCCCGGAGGCAGCCTGGCAGGCAAGCTGAACGGGACGCCGCTACCGGCAGCCGATGCGGCCCAGGTCGTACGGGCGCTCGCAGCGGCCATGCACGCGGCCCACGAACAGGGGATTGTGCACCGCGACCTGAAGCCCGCCAACGTGCTGCTGGGCAAGGGCGGCGTGCCCAGGATTACTGACTTCGGGCTGGCCAGGAAGCTGGACGACGCGTCGGGTACTACCGCGCTTCATACTGCCCCCATCGCTATGTCTCGAAAACATCGAAGGTTCTCTGGTCGGGGTTTGGTACCGCGGGGGTCCTGTTGTGATCGCGGGCCCGCCCCACGACCTTCCGGGCCGCCTCACTTTCCAGCTCCTGACGGTTGAAGATCCACGGACCGTCACCGAGTGGGTGCTCACCTGCGACTTCGCCCCGGTCTGCTGCCAGGCGCAGCGTGCGTGCGCTGACACCCAGGAACTGTGCCGCCTCCGTCAGATTCATCCACCCTTCGGAATGACGCCGTTGGGGGTTATAGCAGGGAATGTCCTGCTTGTTCCGGAACGAGGTGACTCGCATCTGCGTCCACCGGTTGCCCCGCCCGGTGCGCAGCCCATTGCGGTTGAGCACCCCCGCGATCTGCCTGTCGCTGCAGACCCGGGCCAGCTGGCGCACCGCCGCCACGACGTCCTTCGCCGCCTGGTTGCACTGGCCCCGGCGGCGCCTCGGCAGGCGCAGCTCGGTATGGACGCCGCCCTGCCAGTGGATGACCAGGATGACCTCGCCTGCCTCGGCATCGACGTCCGCGACGACCTCCTGAATCAGCGCTCGCACGATGCGCTTCTTCAGGCGCACGTCCGTGCCCTCGCCGTTCCAGACGGCCTCCAGGCCGGCCGCCAGGTCCTCGAATTCGTCCGCCGTCGCCGGCGGGTCCTGGTCCGCCGCGCCCCGCTCCGCAGCGAGGCGCTGCTCGACTTCGCGCACGCGCCGCAGCGCCTGATTCCAGCGCCGCTCCAGTTCGTCGGCCACCAACCGATTCTCCGGGTCCACGGCGTCGTATTGCTTGCGGGCGCGCCCGGCTTCGTACTGCGCCGCCTGCAGGTCGCGCCCCAGGGCGTCACACACCTCGTCACGTCGCCGGCTCGCCTGCCGGGCGGCCAGCACGGCGGCTTGCACCGCCGCCGGCTGGACCAGCCGTAGCACCTCCCGCCCCACCGCCTCGTCCACCGGAATGCCTCCAAATGCGATACACTTAGGTTCGCCCTGATCCAGGTAGCCGCGCAGGCAGCAGTAGCGCAGCATGTCGTGCCCGCGGCCGGTGTAGTGCACGGTCAACTTCCGCCCGCAGCGGCGGCAGCGCACCAGGCCGGCGACCAGGGCCGCCCCGCGCTTCGCCGCCCCCGGACAGCCGACCCCCTGGACGTTGGCGGCGATGACCTTCTGGAGCTGCTGGTATTCCTCCCAGCCAATATATCCCTCGTGCGCGTGCGGCCGCAACGACAGCCACTCCGACGGGGGCTTGCGGCGGCTGCGCCGGCGCGGCGGCCCGTCGCCGTAGTGGACGGTCACCTCGGTCTTGCCGTAGGCGTAGGCCCCTCCGTAGGCCGGGTGTGTCAGGGCGCGGTGCAAGGCCGAGTAGGTGGGCTTCTTCCAGACCGTGCTGCCGTCGGGCCGCCGGCTGGGGAAGAGCAGACCCTCTTCCAGGAACCACAGGAGTGTCTGCCGGACGGAGCCGAGTTCGCGGCACTTGCGGAAGGCGAGCAGGACGGCCTCCTGCACGCGGCGGTCGGGGTCTTTCTCCAGGCGTTGGTCCCCCGTCTTGACGAAGCCGACGGGGGCGGCCACCAGCAACTCGCCGCGGCGGGCCTTCTCGCGGCGCGCCTCCACGGATCGCGCCCTCAGCAGATCCAATACAAAAGAGATTCGTGCCAGGGACACTGACCTTGCAGAGATCGAAGTCGCGGACCTTGCGCCCCTTCTCCATATCCTTGTTGACCATCTTGGCGATACGGTCAACGAGCGTGGAGACTTGCTCAGGTTGCGCTAGTGAGATATGCTTGCCTTCGGCCAGCAACTTCGCGGCTTGCTTGATGTCCGAGCCGCAGTGAATCGGATTGTCTTTGGACCCAGGCTCCTTGTCGCCTTTGTCCTTTTCACCAGACGAGGCGGAGCAATCGGGGCCTGTGTACTGATTGCAACCGTCAGGATTCAGATTGTCAGTTGGACTTTGTCCAGCGCTTCCAGCGCCTGCTCGATCTCCTGATCCGTCGCTTCCAAGTCGAGCAGCGTTACCCGTGGTGCTGCCGTGGTGTCCTGTCCCTCCGGTTGAGATTTCGCTTCCGTTCTTGAAGTCGAAGATGGCGAGCTGGTTGTGCTGCTGTCCAAGTCGGATGGCTTCATCTTTGTTCTCCGTCGTGATAACAACATCGAGAAACGTCTTACCTGACTTCTGGTCCTTCCACGCTCCTACGGCGTGACCTGACTTCTGAATCAGGTCCTTATTCTTCATCATATACGCCTTGAGCTGGTCCTTTGTGACCTTGCCCTCGAAGATTGCACTCCTCTCCGGGTAGGGAGAAACCGAGTAGCCAGACTCGCCGATGTTGCGGTACTTGTGCTGACCGGGAACGTAGGTGACGCCACCGTTGGCCTTGAGTTTGCCGAGAGTCTTGGCGATATCAGGCACACCACCTCCACCGCAGCCAGGTCCTGTGTGCTGGTTGCATCCTTCCGGATTGGAATTGTCAACCGGAGGAGTATCCTTTACCGTCTCGTGTTCACCCTGGTCCTCCTTGACATCGTCGATGGAGTCGAAGTCCTTGCGAATAGCGCGCGCATCATCGCCGATGTTCTCGTTGCCCTTCTCTTTCAGCGACCGACTAATCTCCGGAGCATACTGATTGATCGCCTGCGCCACTTGCTTCAAGAGTGACTGGCGCACGTCATCGGCAATGGACTCAATTTCTTGAGGCGTGAGGTCGTTGAGAATGAGCAATTGTTGTAGCTCGTTGCCGGTGATTTTGTGGCTGATGAACTTGGCGGCGCGTCCGGCCTGGAGCAAGGTCTCCGCCACCCCTACAGAAACCGCAACGCCAATCACGTCATTGAAGCCGGGCACGCCGGGCATCTTGAGACCAGCGGCCATGCCAGCGAGTGAGGTCGGGCCGTAGAGCGCAGACTTCATGATGATCGATGCGCCGATCTTGCCGTAGCGATTCTCCAGAAAGCCGTTGAGCTTCTCAGTTGCCTTGGCAATCTTGTCCTTGACGAACTTGACGCCAGGGACTTTGTTAGTCAGCGCATCGACATTGCCTTTAGCTCTGGATACAACCTCTTGTATCTTGGAAAAAACCTTCGTAGGACACGGACCAGGAACACCGCTACCGGGTCCGCCGCAATTGGCGATGTAGTGCGCATCCCACGAGTCGAGGTACACGTTGCCAAGGAGCTTGTCGAAGTCTTGTCTACCAGCCGGTCCCTTGGGCTGGCCGGTCGCTGGATCGACGAGCTTGGCCCCCGGCTGCATTACAACGGGGCCTTGTGGCGGTATCGGCGGCGCAGGTGACTTGAATCCAGGGGGCGGTACTTTCTCGAAGCCGTGTTCGTCAGCGAGGTCTTGATGCTCCTGCGCCTTTGCTTGTTGCTCTTCACATGCACCGTCCATGATCGCCTTGGCTTCCTCTTCGGTGTAACCCAGCTCGCGCGTGAGGAAGTCCATCGGAGCCATCAAGCTCTCGACCTGGCCGCTGATGTACGCTGCCATTGCTGTCGTGCGAGATGAGACAACCTGCGCCTTGATCTGCGCCGACTCGCTAGTGATGTCCGGCCATTCAACCTGGAAGTTCTTCGGCTTGGGCAAGACGCCAAGAGAGATGAGGCGATTGACAAACGGCACGATGATCTTCGGCGTGATGTAGTTTTTCTGTCGCGCCTTCAGTCGATCATTCCAGGCATCATCGTCCTGGCTCGACGCCAGCTCACCTCGCTCGCTGCCCTTGAACACACGCACGGGGATACCGAGTCATACTCATTAAGGCTCCCCTTTAGGCCGAGGAGGAGCCGGTCGTTCCCCAGGCGCGGGGCGTACACGGCGTCCTGGTCGATGAGGAGGGTGTCCACGACCCGACACATCTCGACCAGTTGTTGCCACTCGCGGCTGTTGCGGGCGAAGCGGGAGACCTCGCGGGCGGCCACCGCGCCGACCTTCCCCAGGCAGACCTCGGCCACCATGCGCTCGAAGCCGTGCCGGGCCACGGTACCGGCGGCGGACCGGCCGAGGTCCTCGTCGATGACCTCCACGTCGCGCCAGCCCAGTTGTTCCAGGCGCTCGGTCATGGCGTACTGGAGGCGGCCGCTCTCCGTGTTGTGCTGAACCTGGAAGGCGGAGGATTGACGGATGTAAAGGATGGCTTTCCGTTGCAGGTGGTGCGGCTTGATCTTGTCACTCATGGCCGGCCCCCTTTCGCGTGCCGGGTTGAGGGCGTGGGGGGCGTTGGCCGCCGAGCAACTCGGCGAGCAGTTCGGTGACCCGTTGCGCCACCGCCTGCGGGAGGCTGTCCCAGGTCGGCCGGGTCGGCAGCGGGTGGAACAGGTTCGGCAGGCTGGTCGTTGGTCGCCGGCGCTTTCTGTGCATCAGCATCTCCTTTCGACTTGGGGGGAGGATGCTGATCTTGTACCACAGAGTCGGGGCCGCGGGCCGTCTGAAGCAGTTGCCGTAGCGTCCGCAGTTCAGCCACCGGCACCCACGGGGTCTGCGCCAACCGCATGCCGCTACACAGGCCGCGGTCGAACATCCAAAGCGGGAAGTCCCGGAAGCGGGATGATGTGTCTCCGTCCGGGGTACAGCGAAGCGAGGTCTGACCACCCTTGGTGATGGCCTGGAGGACGAACACGTTCAGGCCGTACCAGGGGTGCCACGGGTAACACACCTCGCGATAGTCCGTATTGTGAGTTTTGTTTCGTTGAGTTGTACAACACGGAGCGGTTCCATCAGTCCCTGGAGTACCGAACCCCGGCGGCAGTCTACCGGGGTGTATCGGCGTGAGAAGGGCGGTGTGCCGGTGCGTTTTCGGAGGCATGGCTCCGGTGACCGAGGGGAGAGAAAGGGCCCCCGACCACCAGCGTGGGCAGGGGCCGCCATGGGATGTACCCTCGGTACACCGTCGGCCGGATTATCCCTTGGTGGGTTGCGCGCCCGCAGAGCCCACCTCCGTTTCACCGGCAGGCGGAGAGTATCGAGAGCGCAGCGAGCGGGCAAGAGCAACCGGGCAGCATGTGGTCCGGCTCACGAAGACCGGACCTGGGAGTAGCGAAGGATCGCCATTTTTTGGTCTAGACAATGGGGTCCACCTTACGGGCCAACTGGGCGACCTGGCCCTGATTGTCTGTCGCTTCAACCCCAAGCTCATCCCGCATGTCGTCTAGCGAGACGACCGGGAGATCACCTCGGTTCGTAGCGAGCCAGGTGTCCTTGCCGCTCCCCGGTAGGCCCGACATCATCGTCACCGTGCAGCGATAGTCTTCGTGCGGCACATAATGCAGGTTGGGTTCCTTCTGCCGGAAAAACTGGAACCGGGCATGGTCGTTGCCGAAGCGGTACGGCTTGTCGAAGCAGTCGTGTTCCTCGGCCAGCATCTTCCAGTAGTGCAAGTTCTCCTCGGGTCGTCCCATCTCGGCAGTGTTTCGCCCACGGGTGTCCGCCAGCGCAAAAAGGTAAAGGAGCTTGTTGCTCACCGACCATGAAAGCGACACGACCTCGCTCGACGGGTTCGATCTCTCCAGCAAGAATGCCGGACGCCCGTGGAAACGGACCATCCGGGCGATCTCTTCCCGAGCGCCCAGGTCGCATCCCAGATCCCGCAGCGCCGACCTCGCCAGATGCTCGCCCTTGATGGCGTGCTTAGGCGAAGTGACCCGTCCCGTCGCTGGATCGACCTGCGACGTGAGCGGCTTTGCCGAGTCGTGAAAAAGAGCCGTGAAGACCAAGGCCATCTGTTCGTGCGGCGTCAGCGCCGACCATTCAGCGAGCTTAGGAAGTTGGGCGCAGACCATCTTCGTGTGGGTCCAGACATCGCCTTCGGCATGCCACCCGACATCCTGCTGACAGTCAGCCATCGCTCGACACCAGGGCTGGTCGTTCGCCCAGGCCACGATCTCATCGAGAGATGCCTGTGAAAGCTCGTCCCACATCATTGCCAGATCTCCGCTCCCTCTTTGAGCAGGTTCGGCACCATCGCCTGATGCTGCCAATGGGTGCTTTGCTTAACCTTCTCCACAAACTCCGGTCGCACAAACTTCGCCCTGCCGGTCACCGCCTCAGCCGCTTCGGTTCGCAGATAAAGCCCTTCCATCAGGTTGTCCGTTCGCTTCGTCAACGGGTTCTCAAATTCGCTGTCGAACAGGGATGGCCCGATCAGTTCCTCAAGCCCCTCTTTGCCGATGGCTCCTTGATGCAGCACCGGCACCGTTTCGATTCCTGTGCCCTCGATCAGCGACAAGCGTTTCTCCAGACTGAGGAAGGCTTCCTCGTCCTTGTCGTAGATGTCGAACTCGAAGAAATAGTGCGGAAGCTGCCGGTAATGCACCGAATGCCGGGCGTAGAGCCATTCACCGAAGAGGATGAAGCGATCTTCCAACCTCTCCTCAATGACGCCCCGTTTCACCGCCGTCCACTGCTTGAACAAGTCGTACTGCGGGTGCATTCCTTGCGTGATGAGGTGCCCCCGGCACTGAAGGACCATCTGCCCAGCCGACGTGAAGTGGATGCCGACGTTCGTGCCGTCGATCTTCTCCTCCACGATCAGCGACTCGTCCGCAATGAACTCACTGGACTCCGCTTCGCTCAGGTGCTTGTCGTCGTCCGTGCCCTTCGAGCCGAACAGATGCGGAGTTCTCGGGTATTTGACGAAATCGTCACGGGAAGCGCCCATGACTGTCCTCCTTCCGCTGAAACACCGCCATCTGTGTTGGCGGGCCGTATTCAGGATGTTCCGGCCCCACGGGCAGGAACTTCACTGCATAGCCAAACCGTTCGCCAAGCCTTTGCGCCCAGCCCTGAAACTCCTGCCGGGTCCACTCAAAGCGGTGGTCGGGATGTCGAAACTTCCCCGCCGGCAGCGTCTCCCACGTCACGTTGAACTCCCGGTTTGGCGTCGTCAGCACGACCGTCCGGGGCCTGGCGAACTCGAACAGCACCCGCTCAAACGCCGACAGCCTGGGAGGGTCCAGATGTTCCACGACCTCGACCACGGCTGCGGCATCAAAGCCTTCCAGCCTCTTGTCCCGATACATCAGCGATCCGTGGATCAGCTTGAGCCGGTTCGCTTGCATCGTCGGCAGTCGGTCCACCTTGAGGCGGCGTTGGGCTACTTCAAGGGTGCGGATCGACACATCGAGCCCAACGATCTCCTCGAAGTTCTTTTCCTTGAGGAGTTCTCGGATCAACTTCCCTTCGCCGCAGCCCAGGTCGAGAACCCGCTTGGCTCCGTTGGCTCGCAACGAGGCCACCACGGCACCAAGCCGTTGTTCATTGAGGCTGATCGGCTTCTCCAGAACCTCCTCGGCCTTCTCCTTCGGCTGGTCCTCATCCTCAGCATCTTCTGGCTCTTCTTCTTGAACGAGCCGGGCCAACGCCAACCGGAACAGGCTCGGCTGAAACTTCAGATAACGCCGGGTGATCTCTTCCTTCTCGGGATGACCGGCCAGCCAGCCTTCACCCTTGGCAAGCAGCTTCTCCATTTCGTCGTCGCCAACCCAGTAGTGCTTGCGGTTGTCGAACACCGGGATCAGAACGTACAAGTGCGTCAGCAGGTCCGAGATCGTCGTCGTCTTCCGCACGGTCACCGAGAAGTACGGGCTATTGCCCCACTCGGGAAAACGCTCGTCCAGTGGCCCTTGTACCGCCTCGACCTCGTAGCCCAGCGGCTCGAACACACTTCGCAGAAATCGCTCGCCGCCACGTACTGGAAGCACGTCGATCCTGGCCGAGAGCGGAATCGCCGTCGTCGCCAACTCGGGTCGATCCTTGCAGCGGCCCTGAAGCGCCGACCCGAAGACCTGGGCGATGGCCACGCTCAAGAACGACGAGGCCGTGTAAGGCCGGTCGTTGACGTACTGCGCCAGCAGGAAACTCTGATCGGCGTTCTTGCCTCTGACCATGCCCACCGAGTCCACGTCAAGCAGCAGGCAAGCCGTGCATTTCTCGACACTGACCTCCGGGTAATAGACGTGGACTTTTCCAAAGCTCATGTCGAACGACTGACACCGCTCCGGGTGCTTGTGCAGCAGGTAGCCCAGTTCGTTCGCCGGTTGGTGCGTCGTGGTAATGGTCAGCAGCATCCTGGCCTCCGGGTCGATACGGACCTTCCACCTACATTGTCAGAGGACACGGATGAAGTGGTCAGGGTTCAAAGGGATGTGGCGGCGAGTCAGTTCGTGGGCATCTGGGTGTGGCAAAAATGTGGCAAAGACGAGAACGGCGAGAGCGTCAGCGGCACAGGTGAACTAGGAAACGGTTTCGGTTTCGCCCCTCGTTTCTCCAGTGTTTTTTGAGGTGACTTTGCCACATTTTTGCCACATTATTGCACCTGTAAACGCACTGCAAGCGTGCTACAATGCCAACGTGGTTTTGCCCCAACCCGCTCTTTGGCAAAGCACTTCCATTCAACTGCATTGCAAGTTCGATGCAAGTAATATGGCCTCTGGTGGTGTTCGAATCCTAGTTCCCCAGCTTGATTTCTGCGGCCATAAGTCACCAAGCATCGGGCACTTGCGAATGTCGCGAGTGCCTTTTTTGTTGCGCCAACGTGCCAGGGGGGGCAAAAGGGGGGCAGCGTTGCACTAGTAGTGCACTCGTTCTGATGACCCCTCCCCTACACAGCACTTACACTGCACTGGGAGGCGCAACATGGCATGGCTCGAACACAAAGGGAACCTTTTTCGCATCCGATTCCGGTTCGGTGGCCGGAAGCTCGTCGCTCCGCTCAAGACCGAGAAGGAAAAGGAGGCGAACGGCTGGCTCGCCCGCTTCGAGGAGAATCTCCGGCTCGCAGAACGCGGACGGCTGGAGATACCCGCTGACGCCGATGTCGGGCTTTTCCTCCTTTCCGATGGCAAGATCAACCGCCGGCCCCAGGAGGAGGATCGCGCGAAGCCCGCGACGCTCTCCGAACTCTTCGCCGGCTACCGCGACAATTACCCCAAGGCCGCCAAGGAAGACAACACTCGCTACACAGAACGGCTTCACATGGCCCATCTTGAGCGTCTGCTCGGTGCACGGACGAAGCTACATGCAATCTCAGCCAAAACGCTCCAAGCGTATGTCACGGCCCGGTCGCAGGAGAAGAGCAAGCGCGGGACGACCATCTGTAGCCGTACCATCAAGAAGGAACTGGGGACGCTTACAGTGGGCTATCCCACAGGGACTGGCGTCCCTTCCGCTGCCGACGAAGTTCTTGGCGTTCGGCAAGGAGAAGGCCAAGCCCCCATTCCAGACACGCGTGCAGATCGAACGGCAGATCGGCAGAGGTGGCTTGTCGGACGAGGAACAGCAGTCACTCTGGAATTGTCTGTTCCTGACTCTTCCGGAGGTCGACGAGGTGCTCGAATTCCTCCGTAAGAAGAGATGCCCCGCGTTCGTCTATCCCCTTTTCGCGTTCGCCGCACATACTGGCGCCCGGCGAAGCGAGATGCTCCGGTCACGGATTGACGATTTCGACTTCTCAGCCAACGTCGTGACGATCCGGGAAAAGAAGCGCGACCGCGACAAGGAAGAGACCTATCGTACCGTCCCGCTCACACCGCTTCTGACCGATGCCATGCGAACGTGGTTCGCCGTGCATTCCGGCGGCCCATTCACAGTCTGCACGCCCACCGGCAAAGCAATTTCCAAGCAACTTGCGGCCCGTACGTTTGTGCGGGTGCTGCGCAAGTCAGCATGGGAGGTTTTGCCCGGCTGGCACTGCTTCCGACATAGCTTCATCAGCAATTGTGTCGCAAAGGGAATAGATCAGCGGCTCATCGATCAGTGGGTTGGCCACTCGACGGAGACGATGCGGCGACGGTACTCGCACTTGATTCCAAAGACTTCGCAGGACGCGCTGAAATCAGTTTTCGGCTAATCGGCGCCATTTTCGGCTAGGCGGGACGACACTCTCCAGATGAAAGAATTGATGGTCCACACTGCAGAAACCCAACGCAGGTGAGATGGAGCACGGACATGTCAAAGGATTGGCTGCTTGAGGCTGCTCTTGGTTACGAACGTCGAGGCTGGGCGATCTTGCCCATTAGAGGCAAGAAATCGGCATGTGCGTGGAAAGGGTTCCAGACGCATCCCCCCGACGAAGCGGTGATTCGAAAACTCTTTGGCCTCCGAGGCCTTACCGGTCTGGCCGTAATTCTTGGCGTCGCGAGCGGTGGGCTTGCTTGTCGTGATTTCGACCAAGCGGACGCCTATCTGCGCTGGGCGGACTTGCACGCCAGTCTCGCCAAGGATTTGCCGACTGTCCGCACGGGCCGTGGATTCCACGTCTATTTCACCGGTCCAGAAGGGTTCAGGTCGTTGGAAGACGGCGAGTATCGGGCGGACTCAGGGCATTATTGCCTGCTTCCTCCGTCTCGGCACCCATCGGGACCTCAATACCAATGGCTGATTCCCCTACCGGCAAAAGAACTTCCGAGCTTGGACCCGGTTGCGGAAGAACTAATCCCAAGAATTGAAATCCCCTGTCCTGTCCCCACAGCCCAGCAAGACACCCAAGACACTCAACACACCCATTGCATGTGTCAGCTTGACCTTCTGCGTCCGCCCTTTGCCCAGCACGGCCACGGTCCCCCAGGCGACGTCGATGTCCTCGAGATCAAGGCGAACCACCTCCGCCCGCCGCAGCCCGAGATCGTACAGGCAGCGGATGATGGCCAGGTCGCGCGCCCCCTTGGCGTCGCCGCGATCCCGGACCAGATCGACCAGCTGCCGGACGCCGCCCCGGCCAGGTCCGCGGGTATCCCGGTAGGGCTCAGCCTTGGCGTTCTTGATTTCCAGGGTCCAGGGGACGAAGCCGATCGTCTTGGCCAGCTTGATCATGGACCGGAGAGCGGCGAGCCGGCGATTGACCGTGGCCGACGCCAGGTCCCGGCCCATCAGGTCGGCCTTGTAGCGGAGGGCCAGTTCATTTGCCGCCCCAGGCCCCCAGGCCAGCATGGGGCCGACTGCCGCTTCGACGCTGTCGGCTTGGATGAACTCGCGGAAGTCTTCCAAATCCTGACGGTAGGCACGGATCGTCTGCGGAGACCGGCCGCTGAGGAAAGCGTCAAGCAGCCGCTGGGCCGGGGGCAGGGCGAGTTCGCCGGCAGTTGCCATGGCGGGGTGAAGGGTGAGCGCGGTTGACGTGGACATGGGGCTCGAACTCCGTTTCGGTGCCCTGGGACGCTACTTACATGATAGCGCGTCCGGCCCATGGAAAGCTCACCTAAAGAGGCATTATCGTGAACTGGGGCATTATCGGCAGAGCGGCAAAGACTGCGATGGGCCAGTTTAGCCTGGCCGAGCATCGTCTGATCATGCAGCGCGGGACTCGCCTCATCCGCGACTTTCCCCAGGGGCGAGTCTTGGTTGCCAATAGAATGTTCGGCATGAAAATCCTGATCTACAAGCAAACTCACCTTGGAGATCCAACCCAGCGCGGGGAATGGCGCCATTGCACCGGGAAGCGAAGATTCTTGGAGTATCGCGCCGTCATTGGCGTTGGAGGAATTGGAGAGGCAACGCAAAGCTGGGGCATCGACCGCAAAGTCACCTGGATTGGCATCGGTCGAGAAATACGCCGAGGCATCGTCAGATTCGAGCATTTTCGCAATTTCGGCAACAGCGGCCCAGACTTGGCGGACGAAGCGCCGGCCATCGCCGTCCCGGCCAGCAGGTCCTCGAGCCGCTTCGCGTTTTGTACGATGGCAGCATTCAGGCAAGCGAAGCCCCTCTGTTGCACTTCCGAGATCTGTTGCCAGGTGGCCCACGCCAGCCCTTGAAACAGCTCACGGTCCGATTCCACGGCGCGCCGAAAAAAGAAGCGTACAGCGGTGACCAGCAATGACGAACCAGGAATGGCCTGGGCATTGACCAGCCAGGCCAGATGAACAAATCCCCGTGACTTCAGTTCGGCACCGATGCCGGCGAGGAGCTTCAGCCCTTCATTGGCCCGCTGCTGCGGATCACCATAGCGAGCCAAGGAACTCACCTGGCTGGGAAAGTCGGCGATCCTGACATGGCCCATGTCCAGCAGACCTGCCTTCCGCGCCGCACGCAGGTCTCGCAAACACTCTTGACGCATGTCCGCCGTCTGATCTCTGAATTCGGAAAGCGGAAGGCCCTCCAAGAATGTCTGGACTTGATGGGCAAAGGCTCGTTGTTCCGCTTGAACGAGAATCGCCTTGCACCTGGACAAGAACGAGTCACCTTCGAGCGCCAGTTCGAGCGACTTCCAGGCACGCTCATTGGCCATCCGGAGTGCTCCCTCGATCTTGGCGCTGTGATCGGAGAAATGTTGCTGGAGGAATTGGGAGAGTTTCGCAACAGCTTTCTCGCCGCCAATGATGCCGATGGACTTGGAGGCGCCTTCGAGAAGCTGTTCAAGTGCGAATAGGCAAAGATTGCGCGCGACTGGGCTCATGCTGGGGCATCCTTCATACCGGGCCGGGCCAGGCTCATGGTCGGGGAAGGATGCTGCCCGCCCAATCGCCCGGTCCGCTTGGTCGCGCCGCTTGCAATCGCCGCGCCGTCCCGGTGAGTTCGATTCTATGGGGGGGCTCGGGATTGCCCACGCGAAGGGGTGAATTCTTGAGACGGGATGAGCGGCCGGGAGCTGCACCGCCGAAACGAAAAGGCCCTGCTTCCCAGCGTTCACCGTCGCCCAGTCAGTGCACGCCAGGCCAGCAGGGCGATCTCATCGTCGCCGCCGGCGCGTGCAACGAATAGAGATCCGTGGCGCCTGTCTTGTCCTTCTCTGTAAACCAGACTTGGTCACGACGAAAAATCTTTGGGCTTAAGACCGAGGTATCATGGCTCGCGAAAATAAGCTGGGCCATTTTCGGATTCATATCGGGGTCATGGACCGTCGAGGCATGTTGGACCTCAGCAGCTACCAGGACCGATCTCAGTTGGCGGCATTCACGATCGCGTCAACATTCAGCTGGGTGATGTCGCCTTGGACAACCAGCATTCGTTGGTCGGTGTTTTCAGCCACGAGCTGGCCCCGCTTATCAGAGGATTCGGGTAAGGACGCCGACAACCGGAGCGGCGAGTTAGCTTGGTACGGCGACGATGACCTTTATGATGGCCTCAATTTCCCGGAGCCGCCTTCCGGAGAACAGCACGTTCGGCATGTCGATTTCATGGGCGCCGGCCGGCGCGATAACAATGTCGCCAGAACCAAAGCCTAGGATGACGTGACGGAAAAGATCGTCCCGGCGTCGGGTGACAACCATGCCGCCGGTCATGTAGACCTTCGCTCCGTCCCCAATCGCTTGCTGTACGGTGACCTTGCCTGGCGTGAAAACCATACAAATCTGCCTGTCGAAAACAAACGTCACGACAAACCAAATGATGAATAGGCCGACGGACAGGAACAGATAGCCGCCCATGTTGATGCGAATGTCGAGGAAACTGACGTAGTGGATAATGTGATCCCAGACGGTTTGCTCGTTGATGCGCAGCAACGCGAAGATGATGGCCAGGAAGACCGCCGTGCCGATGAAGATGACTGACCACAAGCCGCGTAGCGGAATGTTGGTGCTGAAAATCACGACGAGCAAGATGGTCATGAACAAGACGCCGGCGCTCTTGCTGCTCGTGGTATGCAAGTGTGGCTGCGCTACTTCGTTGGATACAGGATCAACGGGCAGATGCTTGCCTTTGGGTGGCGTCAGCACGTCGTCTTTGGCAACGGTCCCGGCCGGCACGACGGCGAGCCGCTGATCGTCCACGAAGCAAAGGCCCGCCATGATGAAACCGGCTGCCCAGACGGGCCACCAGTAGAACAACATCGAATGGCTGTAGACGACAACTCTGCTTCGGGCGGTCATTTTTTTTTGTCCTTCCCCTTCGCCGGCTTGTCCACGAGCGACGCTTCAAGCGGCACGTCGAGGGCGCGGGCAATGGGCTATTGCAACATTCGCGCGACACCATGGCAATGATTGGCGAAACGGCCGCGCAAGAATTCCCTACGTACCGCAAAGTAGACAACCATTGCCAGACAGGCAGCAGCCGCAACGAAAAAGCCAGCAACACTACCGGCGAAGCTAATGAGGACGCCGATAAGTCCAAGCGCAAGAAATGCGATGACGGCCGAAGTGATCTCCGACACGGAGGGCGTTACCAAGCTGCGGCTACGCCCCAGAAAGTGCGTCGCTCTCGCCGTATGATTCAAGATCAAGCAATGGCAGCTATCGCCCTGGTCTACCCGCGCAGCCACAACGGAAACCTCTTGCCCCTCTCTGAGCGGAATATCCTTGTAAATCCGCACGGAACTCTCGGCCCCGTTGGCATCGACAATCCACAATTCCATCGTCGTCACATGCTCGGTTCGCATCCAGATCGGGGCAGTTGAGCCTTGAACCCGGCCATATCCGTCCGTCCAAGTCGATCCGCCTCCACCTCCCCCGGACACATAGGTCTTCACGTCTTTAGAAACGCTTGCCAGGACGCCTCTACGCCACAAACAAAACTCGACACTGCGTTGCTGGAACATCGGCAGATGCGAAAACTCGAAGGCCGGAAGCCCTGTCGGCGGCAATGGCGGCGGATTGGTCTGCGGGACGAATTCCGCTTGCGCAGGAATTGGAGCGCCGCTACTCCCGGCAAATGTCGCGAGGATCGTCTTGTTGCGCGGTGGCTCCGGGATTTGGAGCTTCTGCTGGCACTTCGGGCAGAAAACCTTCTGGCCGGACTGGTCGTCGGGCGACTCCAACAGAATGCTGCATCGCGGGCAGGTGTAGCGGATCATGGGCGATCCCTTATTCTCACCGCTTGCGGGAAGGCGGCCTATTGCGGGACTGGCCATCTACCAGCAAAGCTTCCATCGACACGCCAAGCGCTCTCGCAAGGGCCACGAGGCCATCAGTGCTTGGCCCCCGATGCCCTTGCTCCCAATTCTGGATTGATCGCACCGACAAGCTGGCCTTGCCCGCCAGTTCGGCTTGCGACAAGCCAGCTTTCTCACGAAGTTCTTTCAGCTTGTCCTTGAATGCCATGCTTGCCTCCCACATCCGTGCCACAAGCGATTGTACGTCAAACGGGTTACGGAAGCGATGCAAAAAAAGAGAAATAACGCCATATCCCACTTGACGTATATACGTCCTTTGGGATACTATGTATTCCAGTTAGCAAGAATGGTGCTCTACCATGCCTTGCTAAGGAAGTGGGCCGGCGGTGTTACTAGCACCCCGGCCCATGGCCACAACCTTTAGGGAGGTCGTAGCGATGTCCATTCTCCGCACCCGCCCCCCGTCCGCCAAGTCCATGCTCCGGTATTCGCCGGCTGCCGTTCGCGTCGAGGTCGATGGCGTCTCCTACGACGCCCGCCGCGTTCGCGGCACCGGCCCGGATTGCCCGCGAGGCGTCGTCCTGCAAAAGATCAACGGCAAGCCTCGTGACATGGCCGTCATCATCCGCGTGGCCGACCAGGTCCTATGCTCCTGCCGGCTCGGAAAGCCGCAGCCGCCCAGCTGCCCGCACGTCGCCGCGTTGCAAGCCGCCGGCATGATCGAGGAGAGCACGCCAGCGGCGGCCGGCAATCCGCCCACGGAGCGGCTGGCTGGGCCCGTCTACCGCAGCCTCGGCGACGCCTGCCGCAACGGCGCCTGGGACGGCTATTCCGACGCCGATTTCGAGTTGATGGCCGGTCACTTCGGCCAGTGCTGAACCGATCGCGGCATTTTCACCCCAACCCTGCAATGGGAAGAAAGGAGCGTGCGCGATGCGCTTGCGCGTGAAGTCCGAAACCATGTCCGTGATCGTTGGCGGCCTGGCGTCGAATGTGGCCATCGTCGGCCAGACGTTCGACCTGCCCGCCGGCCTGGAGGTCACCGACACCGGTATCCGGGCTGATCGACCGGCTGCGGCCCTGGTGAAGCACTGCGACGGGCGGTTTTCATGGCTGCCCGTCGCGTGCCTGGAACCGGTGAAAGGCGGTGCGTGATGGAAGGGTTACGCGGTGGGATCGGGTTGCTGGTGGACCTGATGGGTTTGCTGGTGACTTGGGAACTCGGTTGCTGGCTGCTTTGCCGGCTCCTGGCGATTGTCTTTCCAGGCCGGCAGACGGACGCGCGTTGAAACTCTCGCAACTTGAAAGGAGTCGATCATGTCCTGTCTTGCTGCCCTCCGATTCATCTTCGCCGAATTGCTGGCACTGGCGATCAACGCGGGAATCATCCTGGCAATGCTGGCGCTGCTGTCCGCCCTGTGAAAGTTCTGCCGTCGGTGCGCCGGTCAAGACGGCCGGTGTTTCGGGCATGGATGCCCTCTCCCGCTGCTCAATGCCTTGAAGGAGTTTTCCATGCCGCCTCAACGCCCCACCAACCCGCCGCAGCTCGAAAAGACCATGGCCGGCCTGTGGATGGCTCGCGATGGCCTGATCGAGTTCCTCGAGGCCCACGGTCTCAATTGCGACTGCTGGATTTGCGCCGATGCTTCCGGCGACTTGCACATGGTCCGCCTGATCCTCAGCAACCTCGAATCGCAGATGTACGTCCTGCAACCCCACCTGCGGCAGCTGGAACAGACTGGTTTCCCATCGGCTGACGACCTGACAGTGATGATCCACCACTGGAAGCGTCGCGAGCGCGAGGACGACGCCGATTACCGCCAGGAGATCGAAGAAGCTTGGAACGAAGAGGACGAGAGATACCGCCGCGAGAACGGCGGTGATGCGGAACCCGTGTGACTGACCATCCCAACATCCCAAACCGAAGGAGCAAGTCATGTCGAAGAAGGATGAATCACTGGCCCGGACGATCGATGACGACTATCGCCGCGTGCTGCGTAGCGCCGGCCCGGATCTGCGGCGCGTGCTGTATTTCATCGGCTGCACCGCGGCGAGACCGGTGGAAGTGATCTCGCTACGGTGGAACGCGATCGACTGGAGAAACTGTCGCGCGAACCTGGCCGCTCAGAAGGCCGCTGGGCACTGCCAACGGGTGCTCGCCCTTGGGCCAGACGCGATTCGCTTGCTGCGCTGGCTGCGCAAACAACGTGGCCCGTCGTCGCCGTACGTGTTTCGAGACGCCCTGGGGGCGCGCTGGTCCCGTCACGCCCTCTACCAACGCCTTCGCCGCATCACGCGGATGCTCGGCTTCCCAGCGGTGCTGTTGCTGCGGGACCGATTCATCACCAATTGCCTGAAACCGTTCCCATCGCATTTCGTTCGACACCTGCCGTCGCGCGCCGTCGAACCAGGCGAAGGCACGCCAGGGAGGGCCACGCCATGACCTTCCCGACCCCCGACAAGATCACACTGCACGAACTGTCGAAGGCGTACCTCGACATGGACGCGAAGAAGCTGTCGCCAGACGCCTTCGTGAACGTGTCGCGCGACGTCGAAGTATTCGTTCGGGACCTGGGCGCCGGCCGGCTCGTGAACTCCATCCGCCGCATCGAAGTCGCTCTCTGGCTCCAATCACACTCCGAATGGCGAAGTTCCCACAAGCGAAAAGGCGCCATCGCCTCGGTCAAGCGGATGTTTTCCTGGGGAATGGAAATGGAATTGTGCGAGAAGAATCCCTGCTGGAGGCTGCGGGTCGCCTGGGGCGAACCGGCCAAGCAACGTCGGCCCATTACCGAAGCCGAGCTGCGCGGCCTGATGCGGAATAGCCCGGTGCATCTGCGCCAGCTGCTGCTCTTCTTGGCCTTGACCGGTTGCCGTCCCTCAGAAGCCCGGTCGTTGACGTGGGCGCATGTCGATCTCGACAACGGAGTCATCAAGCTGACTCGCCACAAGACGGCCGCGCGCACGGGCCGGCCACGGCGTTTGTTCCTGCCGCCGTTGCTGGTCCGCTTGTTGCGCTGGATGAAGGCAAATCCACGCAGGACCTGGCACGGCCGGAAAATGACGCTCAGCACAACCTCAACGGTCCTGCGCGACATCTTGCTCAAGGGGCCGATCACCGCCAAGGAACTGCGAGCGAAACTCAAGCCTCATGGCATTTCGTACCGGATGCTGGGCCGGGCCAAGAAAACAATTGGCGCAAATTTCCGCTGGCTCGGTCAGGGCAAAGGCGGCGTCTACTGGCTGCCCGAAGAAGCAAGAGGTCGCCACGTCGAGAAACCGCCCGATCATGTGTTCCGAAATGAGCGCGGCGGGCCTTGGAATCGGCACACGCTCTGCCGCTCCATACTGCGCATCCGCCGTCGCGTGGGCCTACCAGACGACCTGACGCTGTACCTGTGCCGCCATGGCTTCGCGACGCGAGCGCTCAAGCGTGGCGTGCCTCTCAAGCTGGTATCGGAGCTTCTTGGCCACGCCAGGACAGCCATCACGGAAAGTGTCTACCTGCACACCGAATTCCTCGGTGACGAACTCCAGCAAGCCGCCCAGCAGACCACAGAGGGCTTTTTCGCTTCCAACCAGTCGGGCAAGCGCCCGACCGGCACGACTTCAGAAAGGAAACCGATCAATGGCTGAACCACTCCGAGAGCCTGACGCTTCCGACGAGCCGACATTCCTGCATTTCGGCAACAAGAGCGCGCCATCGCCGGCGCCAGTGCCCAAGGACCCGACCGTCGCCGAGGTCATCCGGGCATACCTGGAGGAGATCGAACTGGAGCACAAGGCCGGCGCGCTCGCCGAGGCCACGCTCAAGACCGCCACGTTCTATCTGAACTCGTTCGCCGCCATGTTCGGCGAGCAACGCATCAGCGAGTCCCGCAAGCGCGACATCACGGCGTGGATCGTCGCCCATCCGGAATGGGTGAGCCCGCATACGAAGATCGACGCATCGGCAAGCGTGGTCCGTTGCTTCCGGTGGGCAGATGAGGAAGACCTGATTGACCGCGTGCCATTTCGTCGGCCGCGGCGCCTATGGCAGCCTCCCGAGCCACGCGAGCCGATCACGCCGGCCGAGTTGGACGCGATCATGCGCGTCGCCAAGGAGAGCAACGGCATGATTCGCCCTTGCCGGCCCGGACGGACCGCCTTCCGGCTGGCCATGTGGTTTCTGTGGGAGACGGGTGCACGCACCTGCGAGATGCGCGAAGCCCGCTTCGCGGACGTGGACTGGAAACGCCACGTCATAGCTCTGGCGAAACACAAGACGGCGCGAGCCACGGGGCAGTCTCGGCTGATCCCGTTGTCCTACCCTGCGTGGCGGCTCATTCGTTGGCTCTACCGCCGTCGCCGGCCGGAGCAGGAGCATATCTTCATTACCGTTCGCGGCCGGCCCTGGTCGAAATCGTCGTTCGTCTCGCTGTTTCGTAGATTCGCCCGACTCGCCGGTGTGCGCGACGAGGTTTCTGGGTACAGCCTACGGCATGGATTCACGGTGAAGGGCCTGGAGGCCGGCGTTGGCGAGCGCCAGCTGGCTGACGCCCTCGGGCATACGTCCACGAAGTACATCGCATGGTATGGCCGGCGCACGCGGGCCAGGGCTCGATACCTGCGCGACGTGCTTCATCAGGTTCATGGCCACCCGGATGCGCCACCTGACGAGCAGGTTGGTGACGACGAGCCGCCGGCACCGCTACTTGCCGCCGCCCCGCCCGACCCGCCACGGAGCAATGCTGGCGCGCAGGCCATGCGCGACGAGGCTGCCCGTCGCTATGCCGGCATCCTCCCCACAATCAAGGCAATGCGGGAAGGCGGCGCAACATTCCAGGCCATCGCTGATCGCCTGAACGCCGACGGCGCCGTGACACTGCATGGTAAGCCGTGGTCGGCCAGTCGAATCCGCCAGGTTCTGGAGCAGGGCCGCGCTCAGCCCCGCGAGACGCCATATAAGGACCTGGAAGCCCTGGAAGCGTACAAGGACGTGCTGCCGATCATGAAATCCATGCGGGCGGCCGGTGCGACTTATCTTGCCATTGCCGAGGAGCTGAACCGCAAGGGCCTTGCCACGCGGCGGGGCCACGAGTGGACGCTGTCGCAGGTCTGGCTCGTTCTCGCCCGGGCGTCAAAAGAACCAGCTCCGGCTGATCCTGGCCGCACGCTGCCGGCTGACGTCGTGCTCATCGCTCGCGATCTGCAGCAGCAGGGGAAGACGCTGGAGGAGCTTGTCGCTGAGCTGGCGAGCGCTGGCTGCAAGACGCCGACGGGCAAGGCTTGGACCGTGGCCCGCGTGCGCCGGCTGCTGAAAGACGCTGGCGCCACGGCGCTGAAAG
>VGYC01000098.1 GCA_016873095.1 Planctomycetota bacterium
CCGCACGAACAACCCATTCGCCGCCGTGCGTATAGCCAGCCCAAGCCCCAAACCCGGCCAACGCCAAAATACCACAAACTAAACCGGCACAGGTTCCGATCATGGCACGATTCATCGTCAGCTTCTTGATAAGGATAAATCGGATTGTCAAATCGAGAACCGCATCCGCAAGCCCTGGATAACACCGATCGCTGCTCGGCCTTCCCAGCTTAGAAAATCGCTTGCCCAAATGCAACAGATCGACCCTAGGAAGACCAAAGCAAGCACTCACACCACCAACTCGATCTGGCTGGGGTCGCTGACTTCGATGTACGGCCCCTTCTCTTTGCGGATCACGACGCCACGGACTCGAATGGTCTTGCCCTTGAAGTGGGCGGTCGGGTCGTCAATGCCCGCCTCGGCGAATTGCGCCCGACCGCTCTCGGTGACGACCACACCCAGGTTTTTCGGATTATGGTAGCTCGTCTCGGAGTCCAGAAAGACCTGACTGGAGCCGGTGCAGCACTTCGTCCGCTGGACGAGCATTTCCACCGTGACTGATTCGTTGACCCGGCTGATGGCTTCCTCGGCGGTAATGCTCATGCTCGATCCTCAATCCTGCGGCGTGTTCTCTGCGTTCATCTTACGCTTTTGCGTGTTGAGGCGTCACGCCTCGGTCCAGCGGCGAGCAACACGCAAACCGATAAAATGCGACTGGAGGTTGCAATGGCGAGGAACATTTTCAGGAGCGGAAAGAAGGCACGCCCGAAAACTGCCGTGAAGGGCAAACGATTTGTCTGCGCCAAGTGCCGCAAACGAAGTCCGAAGCCAGTGAAGACGCCTGCTCCGTGGTATTGTCCCAACTGCTTGAAGGAAAAGGAAGAACACCGTCAGCGTCAAGTAGGAGAGTGAGCCATGCCCGTCCCCGACCGCAGCACCTTCGAGAACATCTACGCCAGTCAGCCGCCGTGGGAAATCGGTAGACCGCAGCGAGCGTTCCTGGACGTGGCCGACCGGATCGCCGGGTCGGTCCTGGACGCCGGGTGCGGCACGGGCGAGAACGCCTTGTTCTTCGCCAGCCGGGGCCAGAAGGTCATGGGAATCGACTTCTTGGCCGAGCCGATCAACAGGGCCAAGCAGAAGGCAGCGGAGCGGGGCCTGACGGTCACGTTCCTCGTGATGGACGCTCTGGCGCTGAAGCAACTTCCCGAAGTCTTCGACAGCGTGATCGACAGCGGGCTGTTCCACGTCTTCTCGGACGACGACCGCCGCCGCTACATCGACGGGCTGGCGTCAGTCCTGAAGCCGGGCGGTCGGTTGTTCCTGCTCTGCTTCAGCGACGAGGAGCCGGGCGAGCAAGGGCCTCGGCGGGTGAGTCGAAAGGAGATCGAGGACGCCTTCGCCCAGGGCTGGGCAATCGAGGCCATCGAGCCGACCCGGTTCGAGGTCCGGCCCGACCTGAAGGACTTCACCTTCAGTAAGGGCGGGCCGAAGGCGTGGTTCGTGGTGGTGAGGCGGGCGGGGTAGTTCGTTTCCGCACCAGCAAGAAGACAAACGCAGCTTCGGCTGGCTTCCTCGAACTTAACCGCCCTTGACGAACTTGTTCGGCGTGCCTTCGAGCGGTCCACCGGCTGCTGGTCGCCACAGGACAATTTCCTCGATCTTCTTCGCCAGGGCGAAGTCCTTGTCGGTGATTCCGCCTGCCGAGTGGGTCTGCAACTTGACCCACACCTTGCCCCACGTCACCGCTAGGTCGGGGTGGTGGTAAGCGGCTTCAGCTAGGTAGCCGATGGCGTTCACGAGGAGGAGCGTCGTTTGCCATCCTTCTGTCGTGAACTTCCGCCTGATCCAGCCGTCTTCCAGATACCACCCGTTCAGACCATACTCGGTCAGCTTGCCGGGAATTTCAGCCTCGGTGTATGTCTTTTCCTTCTCGGCCATGATTCAACTCCTAACCCGTTGGGGTTGCTTGATTTTGGAGGATGCGAAGAACGGAAAGCCAGGAACGGCGGAAAAGTTCATTTTGGAGTGGTCGGCCAGCCGTCAGTGTTGTACTTGCGCCGCAGCCAGCCTTCTTCCATGTACCAGTCGTCGAGCGCTAGCTCCTTGAGCTTGGCAGCGATGTCGGGCTCGGCATAGGTCGTTTCGGCCATGAGCGTCAATGGTTCAGGATGAACTCGTTGCTGTTGAGCAGGGCCCAGAACATGTCCTGGTAAAAGCCGGTCCAGAAAGCCTCTGGATTCGGAGTGCCGGTGACGCGCGGCAGGCGGTACATGGCCGGGGTCAGGAACTTGGCGTACTCGCCCTTGGGGCCTTCGGTGGGCGGCCGATTGAGTGCGGCCAGGAAGAGATCGCGCATGGCCGCCTTGGCGGCGTTGGCGGAAAAGGCCCGCTTCTTGAGAACCGCCGCCACCGTGCCGTTTTCCTTGTCCATGATGGCGTTGTTGATGTCCTGTCCATTCATGAGCAACAGCGCCTGGATGACGGTGCCGTTGAAGCTCGTCTCGTTGCCCTCGTCGTCGCCGAAGTTGGAGATCAGGCGGTTCAGCCATTCTTGCTTCAAGTTCTGGCGGTCGGCGCCGGTCTCGGCAACCTTGGCCTGGGTGGCGGTCATCAGCGAATCGAAGAGCTGTTCAGGCGACATGGCCTTGAGCAACATGCGGGCGAAGAAGGCCTCATCATCCACCTTGTCGTTGGACTTGTTGGCCGTGCTCGACAGGCCGTAGGCCCGGCTGTTGCAGATCCAGCGAATCAGATCCTTGGGATTGTGCTTGTACTTCTTGGCCCAGTCCTCGGAAATGCGCTCCAGCAATTCGGGATGCGACGGGGCATTGTGATCGCCGAAATCATCGACGGCATCCTTGGTGAAGCTGCGGCCGAAGAAATGGCCCCAGGTGCGGTTGACGTATGCCTTGGCAAAGAACGGGCTATCCGTGATGAACTTGGCCAGCGCTTCGCGGCGATTCTTGCTGGCATCCACCTTCAGTTTCTTGCCGTCAAGGAATGTGGAGTTGATGTACAGCAGCACGGCACTGCGGCGCTCATAGGCAATGAGGCCCTTCGGATTGAGGTTCGTGTTTTCCTCCAGCGTGTATTGCTGGTTAGGCATGCCCTTCTTGTTCATCTTGTTGCCCATCATGCCGGGCCGGCCTTGCGGAGCGTCCACCTGGCGAAAGAAGGCGTTGATGCCCCAGAAATGGTGCTGCCCCCACTGATCACCAAACGGATGGTCGTGACACTGCACGCACTGGGTGCGTAGACCCAGGAACAGGCGCGTGGTGCGCGACGTGACGGGAACCATGTCGTAGGATCCGCTCTGGGCGCGCTCCCCTTGCGGGACCTGCTCGCCGAGGTGTGCCAGGATGTAGTTGACCGCGCCGTTTTCGTTGGTGCGCCCCTTGGCCGTCAGAATCTCCGTGACAATTCGACTCCAGTCAGGGACGTAGTCCGATTCCTTGTTTTCAGTGAACTTGTCCTCCAGCCAGGCTCGCATCTGGTCCTGATAGACCCGGCCAACGCCTTGACGGGTGAGCAACAGCGTCGTCCAGATATTCGCCCAGTTGGTGGCATATTCCGGAGACTTGAGCAACCGCTCGATGAGGCGCGACCGTCGCTCCAGCGGCGGGTCGTTCAGGAACACGCCGATTTCCTTGACGGTGGCGATCCGGCCGATGATGTCCAGCGAGGCGCGGCGAATGAACTCATAGTCCGTGCAGCGCTCCGAGGGAACGATCTTGTTTTCCTTCCAGGTATTGGCGATGGCCTCGTTGATATAGCCGATCTGCTCGACGCCGATCCCGCCGACGATGATGTCGTTGACGACCTTGCCTTCCTTGACCTCCTTGTCCTTGACGGCAGTTTCCTTCTTGCCCTTGCCCTTGGTCTGGCCGGGCAGGTTGCTGACGATGACGCCGCTGGCGACGAGCATGATTGCCGCGAGCGACAACGTGCGTAGCCAACCGCGCTGAATCAAGGACTGCATCGCCATAATTCGATTCTCCCCGTGGGCCGTTCAAGGCTCTGATTTTGGATTGCTGGCGTCAGAAAAAGGTCCTGATAACTCTCTGGCTATCATAGGTGGTAACGCGCAGGGGTGTCAAATGAAAACACCCCATGAATGCGACGTTCATGAGGCCGGAAAGGTTCCCTTCCCCAGGTTTTCCAGGCTACCGGCGTGCAGTGCATTTCCCGTTTCAATTTCCGCTTCGGAACGCTATAGCGCCGTTGCAAACCGGCCCCACAATGAGGGGCAGGTTTGTGACTTGCCCGGTTTGTGAGGAACCGATGGCCCAGAGAGCGAGATGACCGCGGACATCTTCGGAAAGCTGGACGAGGTCGCGACCAGGGAACGCGTCTGGCCCTGGCGGAGCCTGGCTCTGGCCCTGATCGTGCTCGCAACGGCGGGGCGAATCATCTACCTCGCCCTTGCCTGTCCACTCGACCTGTCGCCGGACGAGGCCCATTACTGGGACTGGTCCAGGCATCTCGACTGGTGCTATTACAGCAAGGGGCCGGTGGTTGCCGTGCTGATTCGTCTCAGTTGCCTGTTCCTGGGCAACGATATGCTGGCAGTCCGGCTGCCGGCGGTGCTTTGCGGCGGCCTGCTCCTGCTCAGCCTCCATGTCTTGACGCTACAGGTTTTTGGCCGGGAGAAGCTGGCTGTGGCGGTCGTTGCCATCGCCATGACGTTCCCGCTGCTGAACGCCGGGGCCTTGCTCATGACCATCGACGCCCCTTATGCATGTTGCTGGGGGTGGGCGCTCGTGCTGGCGCAGGCAGCCATTTTTGGCCGCCGCTGGTGGGCCTGGCCATTGCTCGGAGCCGTCGTCGGCGTCGGCATCCTCGCCAAGTACACGATGGTCTTGTGGTTTCCCTGTCTCGGCATGTTCCTTCTTACGTGTACGGACAAGCGCTGCCTGCTGATTCGACCAGGCTTCTGGGCGATGACGGCCATCGCGGGACTGTGCTGCTTGCCGATCTTGCTCTGGAACCAGGCACACGGCTGGGTCGGCTATCAACATACGCTGGGGCATGCCGGCGTCGGCGGGCGGATTCACTGGCTTGGCCCGCTGCTCTTCATCGGCGGGCAGTTTGCGCTGTTGCTCGGTTACTGGTTCACGGCCTGGCTGGAAGTGATTCTTGGCCACGCCCCCTGGCGCGTTCGCCGACCGGAGATTGCCTTTCTCTGGTGGATGTCCGTTCCGGTGTTTGGCGTCTTCCTGCTTTTCAGCCTCAAGAACGGTGGCGGTGAGCTGAACTGGCCAGCGACCGCCTACCTGTCCGGGCTGGTGCTTGCGGCCGGCTTGCGCGTAGACCATTCCGACCGCCGCGCTCGAGTCGCGTCGCGAGGGCGAGCGCATCCTCGCCTCGTGCTGATATCCCGTCAGCAAGACTGGGATCGCGGTGCAAGCAAGGGGGCGCGAGCCGTACTGGCGCCGATGCTGAAAAAAGACGAATGCTCTGCGCAAGACGTTTCGGCAAGCGAAGCCGTGTGTTTGCCCGGACCGAAGCGCGGCCGGCTCGTCGCCATCGCCGCCGCCTGTTCGCTGGGGCTACTCATCACGGCGCTGGTGCATCGCAGCGAATGGGCCCGGCCGATGTTGCTGCGCATCGCGGGACCGGCGAGTTCGGAACGGCCCACGCCGCTACGGCGCTGGGACCCGACGTGCCGCCTGCGTGGCTGGCGCTGCCTGGCCGCCGCCGTCGATGAAGTACGCCGGCAACTTCATGCACAGGGCATCGAACCGGTGCTGGCGGCGGGCCGCTGGAACCTGCCCGGCGAACTGGCGTTTTACTGTCGCGGACAGCCGGCCGTCTTCTGCCTTGGCCCGGCGATGGGCGACCGCCATAGTCAGCACGACTTCTGGCGGCCCAATCCGCTCGCCGACGCCGCCTGCTTTTCCGGAAAGACATTCATCCTTGTCGATTGCCCCGAGGAGGCGTCGCGCGCCATGTTCGACGACATCGAGCCACCCCTCGGCGTCGTCCATCGCGAACGTGGCGAACCCATTGCCCAGTGGACCATCACGGTAGCCCACCGCTACCGCGGGCCAGCGTCGCCGACCTTTCAGGCAAGCTACTAAAAGCAAGTTGTGCCATGCCCCGGCATGCCGCGTCTCGAGCGCATTCCCGGAAAGAGCATGCAAAGTCAAGAGCATGCAAAGTCCCTTCAGTTCCTCACTTCCGGTTGTCGCCGGCACGGTACTTGATCTAGAATAGCCGGTGTCTGATCCCGCCTTCGTTGCCTGCCAGGTGCCTCCACATGAAAGCTCCGCTGCGCTTGCTGTTCTCCGCGATCGTCTTCCTGTGGCATTGCCCTGGGCTCTGGTCGAATGAAGAAGCGGCAAACTTCGAGCAGCATGTCCGGCCAATCTTGAAGGCATATTGCCTCGATTGCCACGGCGGCGAGAAGAAGCTGCGTGGCGGGCTGGACCTGCGCCTCAAAAGAACAACCGAGCAGGGCGGCAAGACTGGCCCCGGACTGGTGGCGGGCAGACCGGCTGACAGCCTCATCGTGCAGCGCCTGCGCGCCGGCGAGATGCCCCCTGGCGAGAAGAAGCTCAGCGCGGCGCAGATCGCCGTCATCGAGAAGTGGATCGCCACCGGAGCCAGGACGTTGCGTGGCGAGCCGGCGTCGCTGCCGCCGGGCATTCACATCACCGCGGAAGAACGGGCCTACTGGTTTTATCAGCCGCTGCGCCGCCCGTCTCCGCCGCAATTGTCGGCGCGCGTGCGGACGCCGATAGATGCCTTCATCCTCGCGCGACTGGGGGAAAAGAAGCTTGACTTTGCTGCGGACGCGGATCGTCCGACGCTGCTGCGCCGGGCTGCCTTCGACCTCACAGGCCTGCCGCCGTCGCAGGCGGACATCGACGCTTATCTGACGGATGCCAGCGAGCAGGCCTACGAGAAGATGCTGGACCGCCTGTTGGCGTCGCCGCATTACGGCGAGCGCTGGGCGCGGCACTGGCTCGACGTGGCCGGCTATGCCGATTCCGATGGCGACGGCAATACCGATACCGTGCGGCCGTTTGCGTACAAGTATCGCGACTGGGTGATCCGGGCCCTGAATGCCGACCTGCCGCTCAATCAATTCATTGTCGAGCAGCTCGCTGGCGACGAGCTGGTGACGCTGCCGTGGTCGAATCTGACGCCCGATCAGATCGACAAGCTGACCGCAACGGGCTTCTTGCGTACGGCGCCGGACCCGACAAGCACTGGCGGCGGCGACCTGGCGCTGGAATCCAATCAGGTGGTCGCCGACACCATCAAGATCGTCAGCTCATCGCTGCTGGGACTGACGGTCGGCTGCGCTCAGTGTCACGACCACCGCTACGATCCGATCCCGCAGGCAGATTACTACCGGTTGCGGGCCATCTTCGAGCCGGCGCTGAGCCCCGCACAGTGGCGCCGGCCCGGACAGCGGCTGGTGTCGCTGTACACGGATGCGGATCGTGCAAAAGCCGCCGCGGTCGAGAAGGCTGCGCAGAAGTTACAGGCGGCGTATGACGCCAAGCAGCAGAAATTTATGGCCGCCGCCCTCGAGAAGGAGCTGGCCAAGTACGCGGAGCCGCTGCGTACCCGCCTGCGCCAGGCTCATCAGAGCGGCAAGCGCACCCCCGAGCAAAGCAAACTCCTCGCCGCGCATCCCAGCGTGAACATCTCGCCGGGCATTCTCTACCAGTACAACCAGGCCGCTGCCGATGAGCTGAAGAAGGACATGGCCGTCATCACAGCCAAGCGCGCCGAGAGACCGATCGAGGACTTCCTGAGCGTGTGCACCGAGGTGCCAGGTGTGCTGCCGGCGACGTTCCTTTTTCATCGCGGCGATCATCGGCAGCCGAAAGACGCTGTCAGGCCGGGCGACCTGACGATCGCCGCCGGCGACGGGCGCATCTTCGACATTGCCGACGCCAAGGGCCACAGCAGCGGCCGGCGCCTGGCCTGGGCGCGACACCTGACCAGCGGCACGCATCCACTGCTTGGACGGGTGCTGGCCAATCGCATCTGGCTACATCACTTCGGCCGCGGCCTGGTCAACTCTCCGGGCGATTTCGGCATCCTCGGCGACCGCCCCAGCCACCCGGAACTGCTCGACTGGCTGGCCGACGAACTTGTCCGCCAGGGCTGGAGCCTCAAGCGCATGCACAAGCTGATCATGACCTCGACGGTCTACCGCCAGTCATCGCGGACGGGCACGACGCCACCGGATGAATCGCTGTACGCGCGCTTTCCCCTGCGGCGACTCGACGCGGAGACGCTGCGCGACCACATCCTGGCGGTGAGCGGCCGGCTGGATCCAAAGCCCTTCGGCAAGTCGATACCGGTCGAAGAGGATTTTGTCGGCCAGGTGACGGCCAAGGGCGACTCGCCGCGGCGCAGCATCTATCTGCAAGTCCGTCGCACGCGCCCCGTGTCGTTCCTGGCGGCGTTCGACGCGCCGGGCAATGGTATCAATTGCGATCGCCGAACGCACACCACGGCCGCGCCGCAATCGTTGATGTTGATGAACAACGACTTCGTACTCAAGCACGCTGGGTTGTTCGCGCAGCGCTTGTTGCAAGAGCCCAGGGCCACGCCGGAAGGCCGCCTCGCACTGGCCTGGTCCATCGCCTATCAACGCAAAATCACCGCCGATGAGCTGCAGCTGGCCGCGGGGTTCATCGCCCGCCAGCGCACGCTCTTGCAAAATCAAAAGACGCCCGGCAATCACGAGCACATTGTGCTGACCAACCTGTGTCAGCAGTTGCTCAGCTCCAACGAGTTTCTTTACGTGGATTGACGCAGGATGTTTGGGAGGGCGAGGCTCCTGCCGAGCCGCTGAGATTGAACCCTCCCGATTAGGGACGGCTAACAATGACCGCAACACGACGCAGTTTTCTGTTTCAGTCGGCCTTCGGCATCGGCGGCTTTGCGCTGGCGAGCCTGATGAAAGAGGAGGGCCTGCTGGCCGACGCGCCCGGCCGGCCGGGCGAAAACCTGCCGCTCGACCTGCGAGTGCGGCCGCCTCACTTCGCGCCGAAAGCCAAAGCGATGATCTCGCTGTTCATGCATGGCGGGCCGTCGCATGTCGATCTGCTCGATCCCAAGCCTGCGCTGAGCCGGCATCACGAACAAGATTACTCGGGAAACGTCGCGTACAGCTTCGTCCAGCGCGCCAGCCGCAAGCTCTTCGGCAGTCCCTGGCGGTTCGAGCGCCGCGGACACTGTGGCACCGAAGTCTCCGAGTTGCTGCCGCACATTGCGAATATCGCCGACGACATCTGCGTGCTGCGCTCGATGCACACCGGACACAATGGTCACGAGGTTTCGATCCGCTACTTCCACGGCGGATTGCCCGGCGTGACTGGAAGGCCGCACCTCGCCAGCTGGATCACCTACGCCCTGGGTAGCGAGTCGCGCAACCTGCCCGCGTATCTCGTGCTGTCCGATCCGGGCGGACATCCGGTCGACGGGACGTGGAACTGGTCGAGCGGCTTCATGCCGCCGCTCTATCAGGGGACGGTGCTGCGGCCGCAGGAGCCACGCATCCTCAACCTTGATCCGCCGCCGCACCTGCGCGGCGCGTTGCAGCAGCAGAACCGCGACTTCTTGCAGCAGCTCAATCGCCGGCATCAGCTACAACGGCCCGGCGAAGCCGACCTCGAGACACGCATCGCCAGCTACGAGTTGGCCGCCGCCATGCAGACCGCCGCGCGCGAGGCCTTCGATCTAGCGAGTGAGCCGGAGCACATCCGCCGGCTCTACGGACTGGATCGCCCGGAGACTCAGGAGTACGCTGCCCGCTGCCTCATCGCCCGCAGGCTTGTCGAGCGCGGCGTCCGCTTCGTGCAGCTCTTCCTCGGCGGCCAGCCGTGGGACACGCACCAGAACATTCGCGCCAACCTGCCGGCCATCTGCCGCAGGACCGATCAACCAGCCGCTGCCCTGGTCAAGGACCTGAAGCAGCGCGGCCTGCTGGAGACGACGCTGGTGCACTGGGGCGGCGAGATCGGCCGGCTGCCGGTCTGCGAGGGCCCGCTCGACGCCAGTTCCGGGCGCGACCACAACGGCCAGGGCTTTTCCATCTGGCTGGCCGGCGGCGGCGTCAAGGGCGGCATCACCTACGGCGAGACCGACGAGGTCGGCCACCGCGCCGCCGTCAATGTCCTCACCCCCAACGATTACCAGGCCACCATCCTGCACCTGCTGGGCCTCGACCATCAACGGCTGGTCTATCACGCCAATGGCCGCGAGCATCGCTTGACGGACGGCAGGCCGGCGCGCGTGGTTCGAGAGATCCTGGCGTGAGAGCGCGACACAACATGGCCGCCGTGCAAGCTGGGAACTTCATCACTCCACAACCATCACTCCGTTCATCACCATCCAGTGCCCAGGAAAGGTGCACAGGTACGGATAGCGGCCGGGTTCCTTCGGAGCATGGAAGTAGATGGTGGAGCGCTCGTGCGGCTGCACGATGTCGGTCCAGGCCAGGGCATCCGCCGATTTGGGGATGTACTGCCGGACGGCGGCGTCCGGGTCGGCGACGATGCGATTTACCTGTTCGCCGAAGCGCGGCAGCGATCCTGGCTTGATGAGCACCCAGTTGTGCGGCACAACATCCGGGTTGGCAAGCGTCAGCCGCAACGGTTCGCCGGCTCGGACCGTGAGCGTCTTCGTGGCATAGGTGAGGTTCTTGTCGGCGTGGATCGTGATGGCGCGAGCTTTCGGCAGCTTGGTTCGCCAGGGATTGGGGAGGGCCTTGCCCTGGCGGCTCAGGTCGGCCAGGATTGGATGGGCCGCGATGATCTTTTCCATCGGCCTGTACCCGGGAAAGTCGCGGAACGGCGCGCCGAGCGCATGCACGGTCGCGTAGACATCGTGTGCCGGGCCGCCGTCCACGCGTACATGCAAGTGCAGCTGGTTGACCGGCTGCAAGTCGAGGACCCCGAGGAACAGCGACTTGCCGTCGGGCAGGACGTGGGCTCTGCTGATCGGCCAGGGATCGTGCCCCGGCGTGCCCGGATGTCGTGGCGAAAACTCCGGCGAGCCGTAGCCGGTGCTGTAGCGATAGTTCCACGCCTGGGCGAAATGGCTCTTTACTTGCCCGGCAATCCTGGCGTCGATCGTTCGGGCGAAACGCAGCAGCACGCCGTTCTCGCGGACCTCAAAGCCGACCGGCAACTGCGCGGGCTGCCCGGTGTGGCGGACACGCTGAAAGCTGCCATCGGCGACGGCGTAGGTCCCCCAGCCCGCCATGCCGGCTACGTATAGCTGCCCATCCCGCGGATGAAACCGCCCGCGATGCGCCCCGGACAGAAATTCCCCAGGCAACGGCACGACCGCGCCCTGCGGAAGACAGGTGGGGCGGGACTCCGATCCTGCCGCCCCGGCGTCCTGCCCCGCGTCGCGCAGCACCAGGAAATGCGAACACGCTCCGTAGGAGAAGTGAATCATCTGCCCGGACAGCGGTCCCCAGCGCTTGCTGGAGACGTGGACCTGGCCACCGCTGGAGTTGTCCAGCCCGCGCGGCAGATAGACAAACGGCAGGTCCGGCGCCTTGCCGTTTCGCGGACCCCGATAGCCGAAGAACGCCGGCTCGGTCCCGCCAATCTTGCCAAGAAAGGGCTTGTTCTTTCCCGGCCGAATCAGACACAGCATCGATGCCGGCGTCCATTCGCCCTCGGATGCCGGGACTGTGATCGACCCATCGGGAAATAGTCCGAGTCCGTCTGGATTACGCAGTCCGGTCGCCAGCACCTCGACCTTCTTGCCGTCGGCCGCGATTCGCAGCACGCCCTGGTTGCCGGACGCGGTGTAGAAGTTGCCGGCGGCGTCGCGCTCCAGCCCGCAGATGAAATCATGGCCAGCCGGCGACGTCTCGAAGGCATTGCTCACGCACTCGTAGAAATCCATCTCGCCGTCGCCGTTGCGATCGTGCAGCCGCGTGATCTGGTCGCGGCCCAGGACGACGACCTCCTTGCCGGACACCACGAGGCCCAGCGGCTGATGCAAGCCCGAGGCAATGCGCCGCCAGCGGACATGGTCGAGCTTGTCGTCCAGCCCATCGACGCGCCAGACGTCGCCCTGGATGGTGCACAGCAACGCGGCCCCATCGGCAAGGAAATCGAGCCCGCCGAAGAACAGCGGCGCCTTCCACGGATTGTCGAACGGCGGCTCGATGGTATCGACGACATATGGCCCGCCCTTGCCGACGGTTCCACGCGTCACCAACGGCTTGGGCCACTGGGCGGGCCCGCCGCCGAGGAGTTCGCGCAGCGGATGCACGCGCGCCGGCGCCACCTGCCGCGTGAACTTGCCGTGTACAAACCAAGGAGCGTCGAGCATGTCCACGTCGCCCACTCGGTAGGAAAAGATGATGCGCTTGCCATGGCGGTAGTAGCCATGGTACTTGAACGGCCTCTCGGGCCTCTTGCCTTCGGGCCCTGGCAACGGCGTGCCGTCCATGATCAGGCCATCGAGGAAACCGTGCCGTACGGCAGAGAACTTGACGAAGCCGCCTTGCCAGAGCGCCTCGTAACAGAGTGTGTCGGGATTGAAGCAAGCGGAAAGCTCCGCGTTGTCGCCGAGGCGCACGCAGACGCCGCGCGGCACGGTCAGCCCCTTCCCACGAAACACGCCGGCCAGCACGCTGCCCAGGTCGGTCTGGTTCCAGCGGCCGTCGCGCCAGTACGCTTCGTTCTGGTTGCCCCAGTGTCCGTGCTTCTCGCCATCCAGTCCCGGAAATTCCGAGAGGAGCAATGGCACCGTCGGCTGCTTCATGAAGTATTCGGCCTGGCGGGCATAGAAGTCGTACGCGCGATCGCGATTGACGGGATGCCGCCAGCTCGGCCACAGCTCCGGCCGCAATGGCGCGCGGATGTACGGGAACTTCACGGCCGCGTGGCCATGCGCCAGCAGCAACTCGGCCGACACTCCTTCCTTGCCAAGGTCCATGAGGAAGCGGACCAGGTCCCGGCGCTGGCCTGGCGTCATCGACTGCGCAAGCCCTTCCGGCATCAGCGTGCCGACAATGGTGCGTTCCTCGATGTTGCCTTTCCTGATGCTGACGAGCGTCCGCGTGGCCGGGTCGCGCAGCACCAGCTCATTGCCGTCCTCGCGTTCCTTGTAGCCCTGCACGGTCTTGCCGTCCACCAGTGTCACGGAGATGGCAATGAACTCATCCTTGACTTGCTTCTTCGGCCAGAGCAGGGCCTCGACGATCTGTTCCGGCGACAGGCACCGGCTGAGCAACGTCAACTCAGGCCCGACCGTCCCACCCTGCTTGCCAACGACGTGACACGAGATGCATGCAAACTGGGCGGCACGGAACACTTCCGCGCCACGCCGTGCATCGCCGGACGATTTCGCCTCCGCGACCAGTCGGGCGACCAGCTCAGGGGAGTACGCGACCTGCTTGGCGGGAACCTGCGCAGCGGCGGCGACTGGAAGGAGGAACAGAGCCATCGCGCTCATTCTCCGCACGGTCAAACCTGACACTTTCAGAGGACGGCCGGCAACATACTGAGGGGGCGAGGCTCCTGCCGAGCCGATCCTGGCAAGGGCGGTACTGGCTCGGCAGGAGCCTCGCTCTCCCAGTTGTGTCAATTGTAAGCGCACGGAGTTTGACATGATACCACTCATAGTGGCTGCGAGTAATCCCGCGGGCAAGCCCGACAACGAGGATGAATTACCGTTTCTTCGTCGCCATCGGCACGCCGCTCAGTGGATGCTGTGTGACCGCTTGCCATGCGAGTTCCTGGAGCAAGCGGTTAAGCGCGGCCAGCTGGTCGGCGCCCGCCTTGGTCTTCTTCAGGAGGGCGGGCGTCGGCAGGCCGACGGGACTCCGCTGATAGATGACGGCGTAATGGCAGTAGCCATTCAAAACTTGCAACGGTGCCGTGGCATGGCCGATGGCGTCCGTGAACAGGGCCGACTGCTGCTTGAGGCCGGGCGCCTTGCCGGCGACGATCTGCTCGCGCAGGGCAAGGACCGCCTGTCCGACCGGCACCACGACGACCGACCTGCCGTTGCCATGCTTCTTGTTCAGCTCGGCAACATGCTCGTCCATGCTCTTGAAGTACGGGGCGTGCCGCTCGCGTAGCGCCTTGATGGTCGGCGCGTTGTGATCGACTGACTTGGGCCGCTGCCGGAAAGTCGTGTCATAGATGTCGAACGGCAGCCAGAATGCCTGGACGGTGACGCGGACCTTGTGGTTGTGCTTCAAGGCCAGCTCGACGAAGGTTTCGATGCCTTCATCCGGCAGATGAATGGGTGAAAGCGTGAGCACATCCACGTTGCCGCTCATGAGCGCGGCCTTGGCCTTGTTCCTGCCGTCTGGCACGTTCCAGTGCTGAACGACGCGCGAGCCGCCGATGGACGACAGGCCGGCGAAGACATGGTCCTTGATCCCGGCCGATTTCGCCATGTCCGAGAGAATTCCCGGCACGAATACGTGAAAGCTATGCCCAGCGGAGAAGACGCGCTGCCCCTTGGGGACCGAATGCTTGTCCAGTTCGTCCGCCCGTGCCGGCGTGGCCGTCGCCGACATACCCAACACGAGCACCATCGACACAAGGCACGACCAGAATCGTTTTTGAAACATGATGTTTTACCTGCAACCAAGGCAGATGGCAGATGGCATGCGCCATGTCGTCGAACGATCCTTGCCAATTGTAGGCGAAGACGCATGCGTGTCGAACCGGATCGCGCCGTCCTGCTACAATATCCTGGTCCACACACCGACGCCATGATCGTCAGGAAGCGGCTGGGTTAGTTGATATCGCCCGCCTTCCTTGCTGCATTGAGTGCCCTTCCCAGGAACGTGTCAGGTTCGCGCACGCGCACCATGACTATCTGCGTCCTCGAAACAGGTGGTCCAGCCCGGGCTTGACGAGGGCGGCGTCGCTGGGACTCAGGCGTTGCAGCACATTGAACTCGGCGTAGGCCTCCTGCCTGGTCGCTGTGTGCGCGAGAATCTGGACAAGGGTGCCGCGCGCCTTGCCGTTGAAGGGCTGGGCGCGCACCCAGGCGCGAACATGGGGCAGGGCCGCCGACCACTCTTGACGCTTCACCAGATGGTGTGTCATGCGCAAGCGATATTCGGGGTGCCAGGGGTTGATGTCGATGGCGCGAGCCAGGTAGCCGGCCGCCAGGTCGTCACGGTCCAGGTCCTGCGCGATCCAGCCGGCCATGAACAGCGGCCGTTCCGGGGTCGAATCGGCGGCGACGATGGTCCGCAGCACGTCCAGGGCCCTGGCCTTCTCGCCGATCATCACCAGCGCCAGGGCTTTTTTCTCATGGGCCTGCCAGTCCGCTGGATCCGGCCGTGAGCGGTCGAGCATGTCGATGGCCTGCTTGAGCTGGGTGTGTCCCGCGGACTTCTGGAAGGCGACATCCACCAGCGCCATGGCCTGGTCGCGCAGCGCGGCGCGGTCGCCCTTGTCGTCGTCGGCCGCGCCGCGGTGAAAATGCACCAGCGCCAGCCGCCGTGCCCGCGCGATCGCGCTGCCCTTCTTCTCCGGCGCGGCCCGGCGCACGACGCGATGATCCGTCGCAGCCGTGTGTGCGATGTCCGAGGTCGTGTAGCGCGGCATGTGGCACGCTGCGCAGTCGTTGCCCTTCGCCACCCGCTGCGCTTCGGCCAGCGTGCAGGCAGCCTGCTTGCCGGCATGCTTGCCCGGCATGGCTCCGTCCGCATGGCAACGCTGGCAGCGCTCGCGGTAGAACACGACCTTCTCGCTTGCCGCGATCGGCCGATGCGGGTCGTGGCAGGAGATGCAGCCCAGCTTGTCCTTGCCTTCGCTCTGCGTGAAGCAGCGGCTCAGGTACATCTGCTCGACGTGGTTGACGGCCTTGTCGTCCTTGCCGCCCTCGTGGGCATGCACGAAGATCGACCAGCACGATTCGAGCGGCAGACCCGGCCGGAAGTCGGCAAGCTCCCGGCCCCAGGGCAGCACCCGCGCCGCGCCTTCGAGATGGCATTGCTGGCAGACGGCCTCACGCAGGTCCGGCGGCAGCTTGGCCGGGTTGACGATGGTGTAATCGATGCCGGTGGCGGCGTCGAAACGGCCGGGGTCCGCCACGTGCCGCTCCCCCGGCCCGTGGCAGCGTTCGCAGCCGATGGCCTGATGGCGCAGGTCCTTGTTGTGCACGCGATTCAACGTTCCTTCCCACGGCTCGACCGAGTTGGCGTGGCAATAAAGACACTCGTGCGGCACCGCCCGCCGCGAAAACTCTTGCGGCGCAAACCCCGGCGACAGGTCCCACTTGCGTGTCTGGGCAAACCAGCTGATCGGCATCTGGAAAACGTAGCCGTCCTTCATGGACAGATACGAATGACCGCGAACGCCCGAGCCGATGGCGTACGCCGCCTGATCCTCGGCGTCCAGGTACACCTTGCCATTGGCAATCTTTTGCTGAACGTGCCAGGTGCGGCCATCCCGGCGCTCGACGATGAAGCGATCGCCGTCGCGCTCGAAGACGTGCCGGTCCGCGGCGTCCATGTCCTTGGCGGCCGCAGTGGACCTGTGTCGCGCTCCATTGTCGGTGAGCGATCGGCCCATGGCGTGGCGGGCGTAATCCTCGGCAATCTGCAGATGGCAGTTGCCGCACATTTCCGAGCCGACGTACTTCACATCCGGATGGATGTTGCGGTACGGACCGGCATAGGCGAGGCGAGGATCGACTGGCGGCGCCGCCCGCGGCCAACCGCCCAGCAGAAGAAAGCCGGCCAGCGCGGCGGCTGTTAGCCCGCCGAGCGCCAGCACCAGCCGTCCAGACATCCGCGGCCACATGGACATCGTCTCGACCCCGAGAGCGTACCCGCCGCGATTCCCGCGACGGCAGCACCTATTGTAGACGATTGTCCGATGCTACGCGCGTCTTGAGCGACTGGCAGGCGTGCGCCTCACGCGGTCAATCGGCCGACGAACAGCCATCTGCAGGCAGACGACCGTTACTCGCGAAATCAGCGTGCGCGATTCAGCAGCGGGAGATAGCTCGCGTAGTTCCGCCTTCAGGCGTTCACGATCATGCTGATGCCCTGGCCGTCAGACAGTTAGGCATTGCCAGATGTAGGCATGGCTTTGCGTCGCCATGCTCACGCAAAGCTGTGAGCATGGCACGCCGAAACATGCATCCTACAGTTCCTTGATGTCCTTGATGTAGATGTTCTTGAACCACAGACGGTCGCCGTGGTGCTGCAGTTCGATGGGGCCCTTTTCGGGGAGCGGCTTGCCGCGCTGCCAGTAGTTTTCCAGCGGCGTGTTGTCCACGACCTTCTTGCCGTTGAGGAAGATGGTCGCCTTGTCCCCCTTCATGATGATGTGGAACGTGTTCCACTCGCCGACAGGGCGGTCAGCCACGACCAGCGGCTTGCTCGGGAACTTCTGATTGTTGAACAGCCCGCCGGAGCCGACCGGGTTGTCCCAGATCTGCACCTGTGGATTGCCGCGCAGGTAGATGCCGCTGTCACCCCTCGCCTCGATCTTCCAGTCGCAGTAGAGTTCGAAGTCGCCATAGTCCTTGACCGTCTGCAGGCTCTGCCCCTTGCCGTCGTAGTGGATGACGCCGTCCTTGACGGTCCAGTGCGGCAGAAACTTGTCGTTCGCCGCTTTCTGAGCCTTCTTGCGCTCGTCGGCCGACATCTTGTCACGGCGGGGCAGTTCGATGAGGCCCTGCCAACCGCTCAGGTCCTTGCCGTTGAACAGGGCGGTGAAGCCCTTGGGCGGCACGTTGTCACTGTTTTCGATTGCCGTTCCGGCATTGCCAAGCAGCACGGCTGCCAGCAAGGCGAGCAGGGCTCCGCGTGTCATCACGATCATGGTGGTCCCTCCAGAGTCAAGGTTGTTGCAATCAGGAAGTCATTATCGAAACCACAGCCGCGACTGTCCGCATTCGCCATGCTAATTAACAACGCTCCGCGCTCCAGGCCATAAGATGCCATCTGACGAGTACCAACCCACGGATCGCGTCGGTGCCACCACAACTCGCCATCCAGGTCGAAAACCTCAACTTCTCTTATCCGGGCAACATCGTCGCCCTTGATGGGGTGAGCTTTGCCGTCTGCCAAGGCGAAAGCGTCGGTCTTGTTGGACCGAACGGCGCCGGCAAGACGACGCTCTTCCTTTGCCTCGCGGGCGTCCTGCGCAATACCACGGGGCAAGTGCGGGTCGGCGACCTGGATCCCAGCGACGCCGCCCAGAGACGTTTGCTGCCGGCACGCGTGGGCATCGTCTTTCAGAACAGCGACGACCAGCTATTCCAGACAACCGTGCTGGACGACGTCGCGTTCGGGCCGCTGAACCTCGGTCTCGGACCGGCGGAAGTCAAGCAACTCGTGACCGAGGCCCTGGCGCGCGTCGGCATGGCCGGCTTCGAGCAGCGGGCGCCGCATCATCTTTCCGGTGGCGAAAAACGCCGGGCCGCGCTGGCGGGCGTGCTGGCGATGCGGCCAGAGATCCTGCTCCTCGATGAACCCACGATGTTCCTCGATCCGCGCGGACGCCGCGAATTCATCCGGCTCTTGCACGACCTGCCGGGGACGCGCATCATCGCGGCCCACGATCTGGAACTGATTCTCGAAACCTGCGGCCGCGTCCTGGTCCTCGACCATGCCCGGCTGATCGCCGACGGCCCGCCGCGCGAGATCATGGCCCAGGCAGAACTCATGGAAGCGCACGGCCTCGAAGTGCCGCACAGCCTGCGGCCACGGCCATGACTACATCGTCAGTCTGCGCAAGTACCTGTCGGCCTTCGCCGGGACGAGGTCACGAATTCCTATTTCCACAATCCCAACTTGTCATAGGGTAATAGTAGGTTTTGTTTGAAATCGCAGCGGGACGTTGAACAGCGCCGCGGCAGGCTTGATAATTGCTTGTCGTGGGGGGCGAGGCTCAGGCCGAGCCGCAAACCCAATTGGTTCTTGTCGCTCCACGGCTCGGCAGGAGCCTCGCCCTCCCGAACGGCCCCTCGCGCTCCCGAATGGCGACACAGCTCGAAGCGAGGTGATTGCTTGAGCGATAAGGATCAAGTTGCTGCCGCCATCTCCAGGGCTCAGGCCGAACTGGAGCGAGCGCTGGACGAACTGGACCAGTTGCCCGCTTTCGATCCAGGCGTGATTGCCTTCACCGCGCATGCCCTGAACAACTACCTGACAGTCACGGGTGGCACGGTAGAACTGCTGCTGCTGTCACTGGCAGATTACCCCGACGCGAATGTTCGGAACTGGGTCGAGGGACTGGAACATGCTACCGAGCTGATGCAACATACGGTCAATCAGCTCATCACCTCGACGTCATCTCAGGACATCAAGTTTCATCTGATGAAATGGGATCTGCTTCAATTGGTCCAGCGTGCCTGCAACTATTATCAGCGCGTCGCCGAGCGCAAGAAGATCCTGATCCTTTGCCATTCCTTGGGTGATGTTCCTCCTGTATGGACGGACCCCGTGGCGGTCGCAGCGATTCTGGACAATCTTCTTTCCAACGCGGTGAAGTACTCCCAGCCAGGGAAGCGAATCTGGGTGCAGCTTCAGCAAGAAGAAGCGTCTGTCGTCTGCTGTATCCGCGATGAAGGCCCGGGTCTCAGTCCGGAAGACCAATTGAAACTCTTTCAGCGAGGCGTCCGTCTCAGCCCTCGACCCACAGGCAACGAGCCTTCGAGCGGCTACGGGTTGGCAGTTGCCAAAGAACTGGCGGAAAAGCTCGGCGGGCAAATATGGTGTGAAAGCCAGCTTGGGCTGGGCTCAAGCTTTTCGTTTCGCCTCCCAGCCTATCAGGCTCAGTCACCGGTTTCTGAACCGCAAGCGCCAGACGCGGCCCCTGGGCCGTCTGACCTGACCAGTCGCCGCACTTGAATTCACCCTTCCAACACCGCTCTACTCCGCTCAGGAACCGGTCAGGCCGTTTCTTGAGAGGATTCAGGTGCGCTGGCGTGAACCCTTCGCCAGCTTGTCTGGTCCTTTGGGGTAAGCGATGTGCTCGTGCGATCGCCGAGCATGGGAGGCAACGATGGGAGTCATCCTGAAACAGACGCGGCGACCACAACCGGGGTCGTGGCGTAACGGCAACGCACTCGCCTTTTAAGCGATGAGATGAGGGTTCGACTCCCTCCGACCCCACTATTCGGGGATCGGCTAACGGCAGGCCGGCAGTCTTTGAAGCTGTCTGTGAAGGTTCGAATCCTTCTCCCCGAGTTCGCAGGTCGGCCGCTCCAGTCCACGAAGCGGCCGAGGTCCGACAACCCTGCACTGCAATCCGGCTCGGTAGGCAATCGGCAGACCACCGTGACTCAGAATCACGGATGCTGTGGGTTCAACTCCCACCTGAGCCAGTTCCCGAGAACTCTGCCGGCGGCGATCTCGGAGTTCACGGCACGTCACCGATGACCTCACTACCGTTGCGTGTAAACAGGGCGTGCAAGAGCCTGGCGGTGATGGTCCCGGCGATTTGCCGGACGGAGCCGTCGGCAAAGGCGGCGATGAAGCCCTTGGCTCCCGGACGGACCAGGCGTGCGAGCGGATCCTTGGTGTCGATCGAGAAGTCCGCAGGTTTGGTCCAGGGTACGGCATTCTTGTCGTTGACCTCCACGATCATGATCGTGTTGCTGGTGCCGTCAATGATATCGACGACCTTGACGCCCTTGACGCCGTCGAAGATCGCGCCTTTGCCGGCCACGCCCAGGTAGCCGGTCTGGCCCTTGTCGTCTTTCTTCTGGCCTGGCGAGCGATACACGTCCGGCATCCGTGCGATCAGCTTCTTGTTGTGCTCGCTGTCCCATGGCTCGTCGAGCTTGAATTGCTTGTAAAGCTCTGCATGCTCGATGAAGGGCAGAATGTGAACACGCCAGCTCAGCAGAGGGTTGCCCTGGGCATCGAAGCTGGCACGAGCGGGAAAGCCGCGATAGGCGTCGTGGTAGTTGTGCAGCGCCAGCGCCATTTGCTTGAGGTTGTTCATGTCCTGGACGCGCTGGGCGGCAGCGCGCATCTTCGCCAGTGCCGGTTTGACGGCCCTCTGAAAGGTATCATCGTCGATGGCCAGGACGAGAGAGTTTTCCTTGATCTGTGGCGTCAGCAAGCGCTGCAGCTTGGCGAAATCCGGAATCGCATCCATGATCTCCTTCTGCAATCCTGCCAGGTCAAGCAACCGCTCGATGAGCCCCTTCAGCTCGCGTGCCGATTCAGGACTTTTCGTCTTGATCAGCATTCCCAGCGAAAACTTTGGTGTCAGTCTGATGCGGGCCACCGCAGACTCGAAGCCTTGCTCGAGTTCCTGGGTCGAACCGCCGCCGAGTTCTCTGGGCAATTCGGGAAATGCCTCGCGTAGCGACTTGCGCAGAATCGCCGGTGGCACAAACGCCGCCTGGATCTCAACATTCCTCGAGCCGGCCAGCGCCTTTTCCAGGTCCACGCGTACCTTGCCTTTCACGCCGCGCAGCCGTTGCAAAGCTTTTGGGCTGCCGGCCAGTACGGTCGCCTGCGCTGGCTCGCTATCCAGCGTCTTGCCTTGCCGGATGAACGCGGACAGTTCGCGGGCCGCTTGCTGATCCTTCACCGGCAAGACGAAGAATGGCTCGCCGAGCCGATCCGCCATGCTCCAGATCGCGTAGGCTTCCTTGCCACCGGCATCGGTAATGGCCTTGAGTACGAGGCTGGCTCTCGTCTTGGCAGCAGTGATCTGTTCAGCTGGCAGACCCAGGTCCGCCAGCCGCGCTGCGATGGCGTCCACGTCGACCTTGTCCAGATTGACGCGGACGACCGCGAAGGTCGCATCGTCAAGGAACGGCGTGATGGGACTGCGGTCGGCGTCGCCGGCCAGCGCCGTCTGCGACAGCGTCATCAGGACGGCAACGATCGCTAACTTCTTCATGATTTACTCCTGAGGGTCAATTCGTAACGGATGCCGGTGCGCTCACCCGCGAACCCCGGCCCGATGAGCAAGGCGCGATAGTCCTCCAGGCGATACTCGAAACTCTTGCCGGTGGCCGGGTCGATGGGGATGGGGGCGATCTTGACATCAGCCAGCTTGGCGGGGAAGGCTCCCTGGTTGTCGGCGGCGTGCAGGCGTAGCGCCTCGATGCAGCGCAGCGCGGCGATGCGACGTTCGACGCGGACCCGGGCTTCCAAAACCTTGCGAACCGCAGGCATGAGCCACTCCGCCACCGGAATCCCGCCCTCGTGCACGATCTTTTGTTTGGCGCGGGCTAGCTGTTTCTCGGCACGCATCAAGCCTGGCTGTGCCTCCCAGTACGGGAGGTTGGTCCAGCGATAAAAGTCGTCGTAGGTCACGTCGTACATGGCCAGCGAGTACATCAGCGCGACCTGGATAACCGGCAGGGCATCGGCTCGTGCCGCCGGATAACCCTGATCGATCAGGTACTTCTTCGCTTCCGGATAGATACGGGCCGCGGCGACGGCGATGTAAACACGATTGGAAAAGTCGCCGATGCTCAGCAGCGTGCCCACCCTGGCCAGCTCGCGGTTCAGTTTTTCGGCCGGCAACGGCCCAAGCTGCGGGTCCTTCCACGCCGCACGGATGCCGGGAACCATGGACTCGAACATCAGCTTCTCGGCCTGAAGTGGCCGGCGCATGTCGACGAAGGGCCTGGGCAGGTCGGTCAACGCCCAGTAAAGGTTCGTGGCGCCGTCCTGCTGCACCAGTTCCTCGATCTGGCCCAGCATGTTATTGGCGATGGCCGCGCCCACCAGTCCGTGAATGAGGGTCGGGCCCTCGGCAATGTGCCGGGCCATGCCCAGGCCGGTTTGCAGCGAGAAGATTGCCGCCGGCAAGGTACCCGCGCGCATCTCCAGCCGGGCACGCAGCATCAGCAGCGTGGCGAATTCGCGAAAGCACTGCATCTCGGGCAGCATCATGGCGAAGCCGTCGCGACGCACGCGCGCTGTCAAATCCCAGTCGCAGCTGGCGCGACGGGCTGCCGTGTCCACTTCGGTGAGCATCTGCCTGGGCAGCAGGGCGTTGACGCGGTCCACGGGCAGTTTATCGAGCGGCAGCTCGATCCACTCGGACACCTTCGGGTAATCGGGACTGCGGCGAAATACATCGTACCACTCCGGACTGTGCGCCCGCTGATAGAGCAAGGCAGCGTTGCCCGGCTTCAGGTCGCGGATCTCGGGAAGGAGCTGAAACTTGAGGGCGGGCTGCGGCGAGCGCGCCGGTTGCACCGACAGGCGAATAGGATCCTGCGCGGCAACCGGCAGCGCAAGCGCGCTCAAGGTCAACAGTGAGCAGCGAAGCATGGCAATTTCCCGAATAACAGACCTCAAAACCGTCCACGCACGCGCGGCAGCGGATCGGCGGGACGCACTGGAACTGGCGGCGCCGGCGAGGATGGCAGGCCGTCCAGCCCCCAGCGCAGCACACTCTTCTCCGCGCGGAAGTACGTCACGTCCGGTGAATGATCGCCGCGCTCCTCTGTCAAGTATGGCGGCTGGTCGTACGGCAACGGCGGCTGCGGCGGCGGCATGGGTTGGTGCGGCAAGGGCTGTGGCGCCGTGCTTGGGACCCTGACCACCATTCGCTGTCCACGCGGTTCTGGACGGTTTAGCGACATGCGAATGGTCAGCGGCGCCAATGCCACCGCCAGCAGCCCGACGGCGATGGCCCAGCAACGGCCGGCGCCGGCACGAGAGGCCCGGCCCGCCTGATACATGAGCCGATCACGATCCAGGGCGGGGGCGACCGGCGTCAAGCCGCGCAGCGCGGCTTCCAGGTCATCGGCTCGCGGCATGAACGTTCAACCTTTCTCGCAGTGCGGCCAGGCCGGCGGCGTACCAGCGGTGCGCCGTGCTCGTCGAACACCGCGCCACGGCGGCAATTTCCTCGAAGGTAAGATCGCTCCACAGATGCAAGGTGATGATCTCACGCTGCTCCGGAGGCAACGCCAAGAGCGCCGCCGTGGCCACCTGGCCGTCGATGGCCGAATCCGCGCCCGGCGTGAACCAGGATGGAGACCGGCCGGCGGCGCGAGTTTCATAATGCCGTCGCCGGCGCTCCGCACGTCCCGCATCAATGGCCCGGTTGCGGACAACGCGGTACAGCCACGGGACCACACGTTGCGGCACAGGCTTTTCGCCGGCCAGCTTCACGAACGCGTCCTGGACCACGTCTTCCGCCGTCGCGCACCACTGACGCGCGTACAGCGTCAAACCTGGCCCATGCCGGTCCACCAACTCGGCGAGTGTCTCCGGGCTCATCATGGGATTAGACGCCGCTCGCTGATGCACGTCCCGGGAATTGACAGGATTTCCGCTGCGCCGGGCGAGATCGGCCACCCGAACAATCTCCGCGGCGGATTCGCTGGCCTGCCCCCTGCGCCGCCAGCACTCATATTTGTAGATCGCTCGTCGGTTCTTGGCACGCACGCATCTGGAAATTGACGCCCGCTGCCCGCCCGATGGCGAACAATCGCCCTGTTCAGTTCGCGCAGTAGCAAAAGACGTGCCGATGAGTCCGAAGTCGGCGACTGGCCGGTTCCATGCCGAGGCACGATGCCATTGACGGCACACAGCCTCGGAGAGCCTGCCAATTTGTCGTCGAGATGTCCGCGGCGCTGAATCCTTTAGAAAATGGAAGTATCTAACACAGGAGAGCTTAAGGAGAAACTACTCGGACATTGCCGCGCGGCACGGCAGTTGCCAAATGAGCGATGCCGGGTATGTATCTCCGTATGAGCGCTGGCCGGATCAACCATAGACATCGACGGTCTTTCACATAGCGCCGGGCAACTCCGGCGAGGAGCAAGCAAGCATGGCGGAAGAGAAAATCATCGGCATCGATCTCGGCACGACCAACTCGGTCGTCGCGGTCATGGAAGGCGGCGAAGTCAAGGTCATCCCCAATCAGGAAGGCAATCGGCTCACGCCCAGCGTGGTGGCGTTCACCGACAAGGGGGATCGGCTGGTCGGCGAGCCGGCCAAGCGACAGGCGGTAACCAACTCGCGGCGCACCATCTTCTCGATCAAGCGTTTCATGGGCCGCCGCCACAACGAAGTCCAGACGGAAGAAAAGCTCGTCCCGTACAAGATCGTCGGCGGACCGCAAGAGCTGGTTAAAGTGGACATCGACGGCAAGCAGTACACGCCGCCGGAAATCTCCGCCATGGTGCTGCGCAAGCTCAAGGAGGCGGCCGAGAACTACCTCGGGCATACCGTCCGCAAGGCCGTCATCACTGTCCCTGCCTACTTCAACGACTCCCAGAGGCAAGCAACCATCGACGCGGCCCAGATTGCCGGCTTCGACACTGAATGGGAGATCGAGGACCCGAAATCCGGCAAGAAGACCAAGCAGCGCATGCGCATCATCAACGAGCCGACGGCCGCGTCGCTGGCCTACGGCCTCGACAAGAAGAAGAACGAGAAGATCGCGGTCTTCGACCTCGGCGGCGGCACCTTCGATATCTCCATCCTGGACGTCGGCGACGGCGTCTTCGAGGTAAAGGCCACCAACGGCGACACCCACCTCGGCGGCGACGACTTCGACCAGGTCCTCATCGACCACGTTGCCAGTGAGTTCAAGAACCAGCAGGGCATCGACCTCCGCAAGGACCCGATGGCGTTGCAACGACTCAGGGAGGCGTGCGAGCAGGCCAAGAAGGAATTGTCCCAGGCGACGTCCACGGACATCAACCTGCCGTTCATCACTGCGGACGCCAGCGGGCCGAAGCACTTGCAGATGACGATCAGCCGCGCCAAGTTCGAGCAGCTGGTGTCGCACCTCATCGAGCGTTGCCGTGCGCCGGTGTTGACGGCGCTCAAGGACGCCGGCTATCAGCCGAAGGACATCGACGAGGTCGTGCTGGTCGGTGGCATGACGCGCATGCCGCGCGTCCAGCAGATGGTCAAGGAAGTCTTCGGCAAGGAAGGGCACAAGGGCGTGAACCCCGACGAGGTGGTCGCCGTCGGCGCCGCCATCCAGGGCGCCCAGCTCCTGCTCGGCAGCAAGTCGGACGTGTTGCTGCTCGACGTCACGCCACTGTCACTTGGCATCGAGACCCTGGGCGGAGTGTTCACCAAGCTCATCGAGCGCAACACCACGATTCCGTCCACAAAGAAGAACGTCTTCTCCACGGCGGATGACAACCAGACCGCGGTCACCGTCCAGGTGTACCAGGGCGAGCGCGCCATGGCGGCCGACAACCGGCTGCTGGGGCGATTCAACCTGGAAGGCATCGAGGCCGCCCCGCGCGGCATGCCGCAGATCGAGGTCACCTTCGACATCGACGCCAACGGCATCCTCAACGTGTCGGCCAAGGACCTCAAGACCGGCAAGGAAGTGCAGCGCCGCATCGAGAACTCGTCCGGCCTCAGCAAGGACGAGGTCGAGCGCATGGCCCGCGACGCCGAATCGCACGCCGACGACGACAAGAAAAAGCGCGAACTGGCCGACGCGCGCAACGAGGCCGACCAGACCATCTGGTTGGCCGAGAAGACCATGAAGGAAGCCGGCGACAAGCTGACCGACGCCGACAAGCAGCCAATTCTCGCCGCCATCGAGAAGGTCAAGCAGGCTGCCAGCGGCGAGGATCTGAATGCCATCCAGCAAGCGTTGAACAATCTCCAGACCGCCATCCACGCCCTGGCCCAGCATGTGCAGCGCGGCGGCGAAAGCGGTGCCGCCGGCGGGCCGGCGCCCGGCGGCCAGGGCTCCGATGGCGGCGGCCCCAAGGACGATGTCATCGACGCGGAATTCGAGGTCAAGAAGTAGACCACCGGAGCAGATTCCATCTTGTGACCCCAGCGATCATTCCCATTCCGAGCGTGAAAACCGCATGGAATGGGAATTTTTCATTTCTTGTCGCCGAATCGCACCTGAAATATAAGGAAAGCTGATAATCGTCCTTGACATCTCTGGAAATAGCCGAGAAAATAGAGACTGGGAAGAAATGCCCCTTGCCGCGCGGGAGGGAATCAATAGTCGCGGCGGATTTTGGGGCGGATTGGTGCCAAGGTTGCTCGGTCCGGGTGCAAATCGAGCCTGTCTCCTTCGTTGGGAGTTTTTCCATGCGCATCGTCACCTTCAAGGCGGGTATCATTCTTCTTCTCATCGGCGGCTTGATTCTCTGGGCAGCCGATATCGCGTCGGCCCAGCGATTCCGCAGTCCTTTCCCGCGCATCGTCGATATTCCCCCAGTCAACAACGCCCAGGGTGGCGGCGGCGCACAAGGCGGTGGCGGCGCCCAAGGCGGTAACATGGGCGGCGGCGGCATGATGGGCATGGGTGGCGGCGGCGGCATGTCGGGAATGGGCGGCGGCGGGATGATGGGCAT
>VGYC01000099.1 GCA_016873095.1 Planctomycetota bacterium
CGGCCTCCTTGCCTGGCGAGTCGCAGAGTCGGTTATGTCACACCACTCTGCCCAAAACGCGCCAATGCCGGGAGACCAATGTTCTTACGCAGCCCTCCTAGATCACCCAAAAAATGAGACTGTCTGTGAACGGGGCTGAGCGATCGCATGTCGAGATTCATTGCGTCACGTCAATCTTCCAGCGGCAGAACCAATACCTCGAAAGCGCCGATGTGCCGCCATGAAACTGCCCGGTAATTGTCACTTGACGGCTCGGCAGGAGCCTCGCCCTCCCGGCGGGCCATCGTCAGGATTCCAGCTCCGGGAAGAATCTCCGCACCTGCTCGGCATCCGGCCGGCCCAGCATGCTGACGCCGACGCCGAGGATGAGTGACGCCAGCATGCCCCACACGAGGGTATCGACGCCGGCGGCGAAGATCGGGTTGAACGGATCGTGGCGCTCCTGGCCCCAGCCGGGGATCCAGCCCAGCGTGTCATCGAGCCATCGGGCGGTCACCGGGGCGGGCGGCGGCGCTTCTCCCCGCGCGGCGGCGACGGCGGTCGCCTGTTCATACTCCTTCAAGGCCCTCTGGCAGCGACTATCGGTCCAGCCGAGCACGTAGAGGCTGACGACGGCGAAGAAGCCCCCCAGCATGCCGGCCAGAATGCCCGATCTGGTCGCGCGCTTCCAGTACAGGGTGAGGAGCATCGGCACCAGGAAAGCACAGCCCATGGCGCTGCCGGTGAAAACGATGACGTATTGCAAGAAGCGCGGCGGATTCAGGGCGCCGATCATCACGCCGACGCCGACCAGTGCCGTGATCACGTAGCTGCTGATCTTCAAGGTCCGTTCCGAGACGTTGGGGTTGATCACGCGCTGATAGAGATCGCGGACCAGGCTGGAGCTGATCATCAGCAGGAAGGCGGCCACCGTTGACATGATGGCGGCATACGGAGCGGCCAGCAGCAGGCCGGCGACGAGTGGATGAGCGAGATGCCGGGCCATCGCAGGCATGATCTGGTCCGGCTCGCCCCGGGCTTCGCTGCCGGCCTCGTGCAGGTAGTCGCGCGGGAAGATGGCACGGGCGCAGATGAAGATCGCCAGCAGACAGAGGTAGGTGATGGCGAAGTAAAAGCACATCAACATGGTGGCCCGGCGGGCGCTGGCGGAATCCTTGAACGACATCAGCCGCACCATGCCGCTGGGCTGGCCCGGCGACATCAGCGACCACATCAGGAAGAACGAGAAGGCCATGCCCAGCGGCAGATAATCCCCGGGCCCCGGACCATAGACGAGCTGCGGGTCTTGCCGGCGTAGGTGTTCGGTGGCCGCCGCCAGTCCGTGCAGTTCGACCTTGCGCGTCGCGGCCTGGCCGGCGCCGCGGTCGGGCACGCTGCGCTCGACTTCGATGGCCGGCACGGCGCGGACCGCCAGCACGGCCATGGTGATGACACCGGCCAGCATGACCAGGCCCTCCAGGACATCGGTGAGCGTGACCGCCCAGAAGCCGCCGTAGGTGGTGTAGCCGATCACGGTGATCGCGAAGATGATGAGGCCCAGAAGATAACCCTTGTCGAGCGCCTGTCCGCTGAACGGCAGCCGCAACTGTTGCGGCGGAAAGGCGACACGCTTCACCGCCTCGGTCTTGTCGATCTGGAAGTGGAAGAGCAGGTGATCGGGCCCATTGTCGGTCTCGCGGATCTCCGTCTTGTTGGGAAGCAGGACGGCCGTGGCGGCCGGCAAGGCGGTCCGCTGTGTCAATTCCGTGCCGTCGTCCTGTCGGAACGTGACGACCAGTTCCTTGTTCTTGTCATCGACTTCCGTGGCGGCGACATCGGCGCGCAGCGGCGGCAGCCGCAGCGCCTCGCGCATCACCGTACCGCCGGCCTTGAATTGCCCCACCAGGTTCACCATCAGGCACGCCAGAATCAGCAACGAAGCCGTGATGCCCAGGGTGGGGCTGTTGAAACGATCGCGGAGCACGTCCGGAACGGTCACCGAGCCGCAGATGCGCGAGACCTGGTTGAGGCGCTTGCCCATGAGCGTCATGCCGGTGAGCGGCCCGACCATGTAGCTGGCGATCCACAGCGCCATGATCCAGCCGTTGGTGTAGATGAGCGACGGGAAGCCCATGAAGGTGCCGCCGGAGATGGCGGTGGCGGCCACGGTCAGCGCCAGCACCCACGGCCCCAGCCCGCGATTGCCGAGGAAGTACTCGTTGACAAACGCCCCGCGCGTCAGGTAGCGATGCGAAAAATAGCCGAGCAGGGCCACGCCCACCAGGTAGGCGGCGAAGGCCACCAGCACCTGGGCGCTGTCGGTTGATAGCTCAATGCCCATGCGCGGCTCCCTGTGTGGACGCCGCTTCTTTTCCCAGATCGTCGTCCTTGAGGCCCAGACACACGCCGATGCTGAAGGCGGTACACATGAGCCACGGCAGCACGATGCCGACGAAGACCCAGTCCGGCAAGCCGGCGATCTGCTGGAGGTCCTCCGCCGAGCGCGTGCTGGCCAGGCCGCTCTGCACCACCCAGCTATCCGGAGCATGCTGATAGCCGTGCAGGAAGCAGTAGCCAACGGTCCAGACCAGGGCCAGCGCGGTGACACCCAGAATGAGCAACATCTCGCGCCTGGCATTGCGCAGCAGGCGAGCCGCGGCTTCCTTGTCGGACATGGGTGAACTCGACTCGGGAGGGAATGACATCGCCAAGTATTGTATGTGCGAACAGGCCAAGGGTCGGCCACGAATGCACCGTTGCTCCGCACGCTACCGAAAAAACGCGTCAACCAGGCTCGTCGCTGCCAGGAACTGCTTCCCAGGTCTGGGCGCGGCCGGAAAAACAGCTAGAATACATTCTTCCCCGCCCGGGGACCGAGGGATTCCTCGGGGTGAGGTAGCTCAGCTGGTAGAGCGGAGCCCTGAAAAGGCTTAGGTCGCCGGTTCAACTCCGGCCCTCACCATTTGACTTCGCAATCTTTTCTCCTGCGCTTCGGCGTCCCTACCCAAACCCCCGGTAAGCTGCTTCGCTCCATAGAACCCAAGAGGCCTGCGGTGTGTCCCGCTGGGGCAAGGGCTGGCGGCCTAAGTAAGTGTCACTGGCCCGGAAATAATCCTTGCGAACCGAAACAGGGCTGGTAGACTCAGACGAAACGTCGTGTCCTTCTCCTGCCCGGAGATGCCGCCATGCCCGCCTCAGCGCGTCTGCTCGATTTGTTGCTCGGCTGGCAGCAAGGGCGCGAGCAAGGCCGTACGATCACCCCTGAAGAATTGTGCCGGGATTGCCCCGAGTTGCTGGACGAGGTGAAGGAGCAACTGCGGGACCTCAAGTCATTGCAGCAGTTCCTCGGGCAGGCTTCCGGGGAACAGGCTTCGTCAAACTGCGTGCGTGACGCCCTGGAGAGTACCCGCAGCGCCGCCCCGCCGCCGGACCAGTCGGAGCCGGCCGCCGAGCAGCGCGACCAGCGGGCGGCTGCAGTTGCCGGCGCGTCCTTGCCGGAGCGCATTGGTCGCTACCGGGTGGAGCGTGTCCTGGGCCGGGGCGGCTTCGGCGTTGTCTACCTGGCTCATGACGATGACCTGCAACGACTGGTGGCCATCAAGGTTCCGCAAGCGCGTCGCATCGCCAGGACCGAGGACGCCGAGGCGTACCTGGTGGAAGCTCAGATTGTCGCCAGGCTGGATCATCCCCATATCGTTCCGGTTTACGATGTGGGCCGCTCCGAGAATGGTTTGCCGTTCGTGGTGTCGAGATTCATCGAGGGCAGCAATCTGGCCCAGCGAATCAAGCGAGGCCGTCTGGCCATCCGCGAGTCGGTTGTTCTTGTGGCGCGGATGGCTGAAGCCTTGCAGTACGCTCATCAGCATCGCTTGGTCCACCGGGATGTCAAGCCCGGCAACATCCTCATCGACGCCAGCGACAAACCGTTCCTGGTCGATTTCGGGCTGGCCTTGAAGGAGGAAGATTTCGGCAAGGGCGGCGGCCTGGCCGGAACCCCTGGCTACATGAGTCCCGAACAGGCCAACGGCGAAGGGCATCTCGTCGATGGCCGCTCCGATCTATTCAGCCTGGGCGTGGTCCTGTACGAGCTGTTGACCGGCAGGCGTCCGTTTGTGGCCGATAGCCTCGACCGGTTGCTGTTGCAGATCGTCAGCGTGGAGGCTCGTCCGCCCCGGGAGCTGGACCCCGCCGTGCCCAGGGAACTGGAACGCATCACCTTGAAGGCCCTGGCCAAGCGCGCCAGCGAGCGTTATGCCACGGCCCTGGATTTCGCCGACGACCTCCAGCACTGGCTGGAACCCACGGCGGCCGTGCCAGAGGCGGTCCCTCTCAAGATCATTCCCAAGGGGCTGCGTTCCTTTGATGCCCATGATGCCGACTTCTTCTTGGAACTGCTGCCCGGTCCGCGCGACCGCGAGGGGTTGCCCGAGACGCTGCGTTTCTGGAAGACACGGATCGAGGAAGCCGATGGGGACAGGACCTTTCGGGTGGGCGTGATCTACGGACCGTCGGGTTGCGGCAAATCATCGTTCGTGAAGGCGGGGCTGTTGCCGCGGCTGGCCAGCACGGTGCGGGCCGTTTACATCGAGGCAACTCCCGATGACACCGAAACACGGCTGCTCAAAGGCATTCAGAAGGCATGTCCGGAGTTGCCCGACCATTTGCCGTTGCGGGAAGCCGTCGCCCACCTTCGCCGACAGGAACGCTTGCGGCAGAAGGTGGTCCTCGTGGTGGATCAGTTCGAGCAATGGCTGCATGGCAAGCACAACCTGGAAAATGCTGAACTGATTCAGGCGTTGCGGCAGTGCGATGGCGAACGGGTGCAATGCATCGTCATGGTGCGAGATGATTTCTGGATGGCACTCACCCGCTTCATGCGGGACCTGGAAATACGTTTGCTGGAAGGTGACAACTCTGCTGCCGTGGACCTTTTCGACTTACGCCATGCACAGAAAGTGTTGACGGCGTTCGGCAGGGCATACGGAGCCTTGCCGGAGAACACGGAGCGGACCCGGGACCAGACAACCTTCGTGGAGCAGTCCGTTGCCGGCCTGTCCCAGGAAGGCAAGGTGATCTCAGTTCGCCTGGCCCTGTTTGCCGAGATGGTGAAAGGCAAGCCGTGGACCCCTGCCACCCTGAGAGAAGTAGGCGGCACCGAGGGCGTCGGCGTCACGTTTCTGGAAGAGACGTTCACCGCCTCGACCGCCCCGCCGCAACATCGCCTCCACCAGAAGGCGGCACAGGCGGTGCTGAAAGCCCTTCTGCCCGAAGCGGGGACCGACATCAAGGGGCACATGCGCTCGCGGCAAAAGTTGCTGGACGCATCGGGTTACGCCAGCCGAGCCAAGCAATTTGATGACGTGCTCCGCATCCTCGACAGCGAGTTGCGTCTGATCACGCCGACCGATCCGGAAGGAGCGGATGACCGTGGCGACAAGCAGCCTGCTTGTCAGCCGGACGAGCCCACAAGCAAGGCTGCTTGTGGCTACGAAAAAAACGACAGATACTACCAGCTCACGCACGACTACCTTGTGCCGTCGTTGCGCGACTGGCTGACGCGCAAGCAAAAAGGACTCGCCGGGGCCGGGCCGAACTGCTGCTGGCGGATCGGGCGGCGGTGTGGAATGCCCGCCCGGAGAACCGCCAACTGCCGTCGTTGTTCCAGTGGCTGCAGATTCGCTGGTTGACGGCGAAGAAGAACTGGTCGCCACCGCAGAAGAAGATGATGCGCAAGGCGGAAAGGTATCATGCGGTGCGCGCGGTCGTCGTTGGCGTCTTGCTGGGTCTTATCGGCTTGGGCGTCTACGAGGGACACGGCAGGCTACAAGCCCAGGCTTTGCGAAGGAGTTTGCTGGACGCCAGCACCAATGAAGTGCCGACCATCGTGGCCGACATGACTTCGTATCGACGGTGGCTCGACCCGCTACTGCGTGACGCCGCTGCCGAAGCCGAAGCCAGCAACGACCCCCGTAAGCAACTTCACACCAGCCTCGCACTGTTGCCGGTGGACACCACGCAGGTCGCTTATCTCTACGGTCGCTTGCTCGATGCCGCCCCGCACGAAGTGCCGGTGAGCCGTGACGCCCTGGCCCCGCACAAGGATGAGTTGCTGGACAAGCTGTGGACGGTGGTGGAAACGCCGGAAAAGGGCAAGGAGTCGCAACGGTTGCGTGCGGCGGCGGCGCTGGCGAAGTATGATCCGGACAACTCCCGGTGGGACAAGTCAAACGGCAAGGTCGTGGAAGACTTCGTTGCGGTGAATCCTGTCTACTTGGGCCTCTGGAGCGAGGCATTTCGGCCTGTCAAGGGACATCTGCTGTCCCCGTTGTCCGTCATCTTTCGAGAGCAACAACCAGAACGAGTCGCTGAACGAAAACTGGCGACGAGCCTGCTGGCCGACTACGCCGCCGACAACTCCCAGATTCTGGCCGACCTGCTGATGGACGCCGACGAGAAGCAATTCACCGTCATCTACCCGCTGCTTGAGAAACGCCCTGCGAAGTCCCAGGCCGCGCTCGTCGCTGAAATCGACAAGCAAGTGAAAGTCGCGGCAATCAAGGACAAGATGGTTTTCGAGATGATGGGAACGATTGCCGACGATGATGCGAAGGTCAAGCCGTTGCAGGGGTCGGCGATGCCCGCCAAGCGCTACGAGGTGCGCTTGCAAGGAGGCAAGAACTATCAGTTGACGATGGACAGCAAGGAACTGGACTCTTTTCTGGTGCTGCAAGACAAGGCGGGCAAGGAGTTGGGGTTCGATGATGATGGTGGCGGCTATTTGAACGCGCTGTTGCTCTACAGTCCGCAGCGGGATGACACGTACCTGGTTTTCGCTGCGTCGCTCAAGGGGACGGGTTCGTTTCACCTGAAGGTGATGGAGACCTTCGCCGGCGACGGTGATGACGGCAAGGAAAAGCTGGCGAAGCGGCAGGCGAATGCGGCGGTCGCCTTGCTGCGGTTGAGCCGGCCCGAAAAGGTCTGGCCGCTGTTGAAGCACAGCCCCGATCCCAGGGTGCGCAGCTATCTCATTCACCGTTTTGGGCCAATGGGAGCGGATGCCGCAGCGATCATCAAGCGTCTGGATGAGGAACCAGACATCACGATCCGGCGAGCCTTGATTCTGAGCCTTGGCGAAAATGGGGACAAGGAACTTACCGCCGAGGCACGCCAGGCGTTGCTGCCGAAGCTGCAATCCATCTATCGAACCGACGCTGATCCGGGGCTGCACGGCGCGGCGGAATGGCTGCTGCGGCACTGGAAGGAGGAGGCGTGGCTGAAGCAGGTCAACGAGCACTGGGCGAAGAACAAAGAGGAGCGGGACAATCGCATCGAGACCATCCAAGAACTTGTGCAAAAGAACAAGGAAAAGACGCCGCCGCAGTGGTACGTCAACGGCCAGGGGCAGACGATGGTGGTGATCCCCGGTCCGGTCGAGTTCCTGATGGGCTCGCCGCCCACGGAAAAGGACCGTCGCAGCAGTGAAACGCAGCACAAGAAGAAGATCGGACGAAGTTTTGCCATCGCCGCCAAGTCGGTGACGATGGAGCAGTATCAGAGGGTCAGCACGGGCTACAATGTTGCCGAGGCGAAATACCATCGGATGGCGGATTTGCCGGCGGTGGCGATCGATTGGTACATGGCGGCAGAGTATTGCAACTGGTTGAGCAAGCAGGAGGGGCTTCCCGAAGACGATTGGTGTTATGAGATCAAGGGCAAGGCAATCAGCCTGAAGGCGGGCTATCTGAGTTTGAGCGGCTATCGCCTGCCTACGGAAGCGGAGATGGAGTATGCGACGAGAGCCGGGGCGTTGACGGCTCGTTACTATGGCGAGACGGAAGAGTTGCTGCCGAAGTATGCCTGGTACAACAAGAATTCGCAGCAGCAGCCGTGGCCGGTCGGAAGTTTGAAGCCGAATGATCTCGGCTTGTTCGACGCACAAGGAAACGTGTTCACGTGGTGCCAGGAAAGCTACGACACCGACTGGGGTGTGGATGATAGAGAAGATGCCTTGAGTATTATTCCTACAACAGGCCGTGTGTTGCGTGGCGGCTCGTTCAGCTATCGTGCGTCGGTCGTCCGCTCGTCCTACCGTTACATCATGGTGCCGTCGGCCCGGACCGCCAGCTATGGCGTTCGGCCGTCGAGGACTTTACCGCTTGGCAGCTTTACTGCTTTACCACCTGATCCCCGAAGCAATCCGGTCGCTGCAACCCTTGTTGACAAGAAGGAAAGTCTCACGGACAAGGACCCCGGATGGATGCCGGCCAACCCCAAGCTGGACCGCCTTCTCAAGCTCGTTTCCGGCAATCCACACAAGGTCTACACGCTAAACCTGATGAAGGGGGACAAGCTTGTCATCCGCCTGCGGAGCCAGGATCGGAAAATCGATCCCCTGGTGGCCCTGGAGGACTCAAGGAAGAACATCATCGCCTTCAATGACGATGAGGACTATCAACAGAAGATTCTCGATTCCAAACTGGTGGTGACGATTCCCGCCGATGGCCAGTACCGCATCATCGCCACCTGCTCCCACGAAGCCATCCGCAACAAACACGGCCCATTCCATCTGACAGTCGAGAAAACCAGGTAACCGGCACGCGAACGGTTACCGTTCCATCTAGCCTGCCCTGAAAAGGCTTGAGTCGCCGGTTCAACTCCGGCCCTCACCATTTGACTTCGCGATCTTTTCTTCTGCTTCGGCGTCCCTACCCAAACCCCCGGTAATCTGCTTCGCTCCATAGAATCGAAGAGGCCGTTGTCATCTCGACGGCCTGTTCAGGAGTCGCGATCAGAGGAAGATCTGTGAATGAGTCTGGAACGCCCGCCACGGCGGCTGCCGCTGCCCTCAAGAAACCGGTCGAGTATCACTGGCTCTGGGTGATGTGCCTTCTGGGCGTGGACTATTTCAGCACGCTGTCGTATCAGCCGGCGCACGCTTATGCCGTGGCGGGGCGTCTGGGGCCGCTGGCGACGCTGGTGGTCGTGCTGGTGACGCTGGCGGCGGCCTTGCCGGTGTACTGGTATGTTGCCGGGCGATCGCCGCGCGGACAGGGTTCCATCGCGCTCCTCGAACAGGTGGTGCATGGCTGGCGCGGCAAGAGCCTGGTGCTGCTGCTGCTGGGCTTCGCCGCCACTGACTTCATCATGGTCAAGACCGTCTCGGTGGCCGACGCCGCAGTGCACATCATCGGCAATCCGTCGGCCTCCTGGCAGCACAACCTCGATGCATTGACGCGCGCGACGGGTGGATTGTTTCACGACGTTTTCGGCCTGGCTGTCGCCGAGTTCTTCAACAAACAGCTGGTCGTCACGCTCATCATCGGCGCGCTCGGCTTTCTTTTCTGGTTCCTGCTCCGCAAGGGGTTCAATCGCAACGTCATCGTCATCGCCGTGCCGTTGGTTGTCCTGTACTTGCTGTGCAATGCGCTGATCGTCGGTTGCGGCATCGCCAGTCTGCTCGAACAACCGGAGATCGTGACGGGCTGGTGGCACAAGGTGGTGGCCGGCGACTGGGACCTGACGCACGAGTCGCGGCTCATCAGCCTCGGCAGCGTGCTGGGACACTGGGGACTGATCATTCTTCTGTGCCTGATGTTCTTTCCGCAGCTCTCGCTGGGACTATCCGGATTCGAGATGAGCTTGATACTCATGCCGCAGGTGAAGGGTCAGCCTGGAGACGATCCCCACCAGCCGCGCGGGCGGATTCGCAACACGCGCAAGGCGCTGGCGACGGCGGCCGTCATCATGTCCGTCTACCTGCTCGGCTGCACGTTCGTGACCAACCTGCTGATCCCGGCCGAGGAACTGCGGCACGGCGGGCAGGCGGCCAACCGCGCGCTGGCCTACCTCGCGCACGGCGGCGCTCGCGGCAGCGATCGGCTGCCGTTGCACGACATGTTCGGCCCGGCCTTTGGAACGTTCTACGATGTCGTCACCGTGCTCATCCTCAGTCTCGCCGGCACGAGCGTGATGACGGCGCTGTCGAACCTGCTGCCGCGCTTCCTGTTCCGCTTTGGCATGGAACTGGGCTGGAGCCAGCGCTGGGGCGTGTTGCTGGTGCTGTTCGGCATGGTGAACGTCGCCGTCACGCTGTGGTTTCAGGCCAGCGTGGATGCCCAGCGTGGCGCCTACGCCACGGCCGTGCTCGTGCTGTTCACATCCGCCAGCCTGACGTGTGCCCGCCATCGCTGGCGTGCGGTCGCGCAGACCCCCTCACCCCCGGCCCCTCTCCCGGAGGGAGAGGGGAGAACCTCGTTGCTTGGGACGATGCGGAACTGGTATGGACTGGCGAGTTTGGTATTCCTGTTCACGACGGCGGCGATCATCGCGCGAGCGCCGCAGGGATTGCTGATCGCCGGCGGCTTCATCGCCGTGCTGTTCCTCATGTCGATCATCTCACGTGCCATTCGCACGAACGAGTTGCGCACCATTCGCTTCGATTTCAAGGACGAGCATTCCAGATTTCTCTGGAACAGCCTGGTGCTGGCGGATTTTCCGGTGCTGGTGCCGCATCGTCCAGGCCGGCACGAGCGCGACCTGAAGGAAGAGCAGATCCGCCGAGACCACAATCTCGATCCCGGCGCCGATGTCGTGTTCATCGAGATCCAACTGGAAGATCCGAGCAACTTCATGCAGGACCTGCTGATCGAGGTGTTCCAGGAGGACAAGCGCTTCGTGATCAGGGTGGCGCGCTGCGTGTCGGTGGCCCATGCGATCGCGGCCATCGCCCTGGAAATGTCGAAAGTCAGCAAGCCGCCGGCGCTGCATTTCGGCTGGTCCGAGATGGACCTCATGGCCGCGAGCTGGAGCTATTTTGCTTTCGGCGAGGGCAACGTTCCCTGGAAGGTCCGGGAACTGATCCGCCGCACCGAGGCGAGCACCGAAAAGCAGCCGCGCGTCATCATCGGCTGAGGCGACAATCCGCGGCATCCGTGGTTCTTTTGCGCCGTGAGCGTAAAGTTAACTCGTCGCCGCCCCGACGGTTCATTCCTGGGACAGGAGCTAGTCAATGATCGTTGTCATGAAACAAGGCGCCAGCGAGGAGCAGGTGCAACACGTGATCGAGCGCATCGAACAGCTGGGTCTGCGCAGCCACGTCATCGTCGGCACGGAGCGGACGGTGGTGGCCGCGCTCGGCGAGAAGCGCGACGGCGCCAAGCAAGCACTCGAAACCGGCAGCGGCGTCGAGAAGGTCGTCCCCATCCTAGCGCCGTACAAGATGGCCAGCACCGAGGTCAAGAAGGAGCCGACGCAGGTGACGGTTCGCGGCTTGCAGGTCGGCCGGGGACACATCGGTGTCATGGCGGGGCCCTGCTCGGTCGAAAGCCGCGAGCAGATCCTCGAAGTCGCGCGTATCGTCAAGGAGTCCGGCGCTCAGGGGTTGCGCGGCGGCGCCTTCAAGCCGCGCACCAGTCCATACAGCTTTCAGGGGCTCAAGGAGAAGGGACTGGAACTGCTGGCCCTGGCCCGCGAGCAGACGGGCCTGGCCATCGTCACCGAGGTCATGGCAGCGGAGCACGTGCCGCTGGTGGCCCGCTATGCCGACATCTTGCAAGTCGGCGCCCGCAACATGCAGAATTATCCTCTGCTGGAGGTCGCCGGCGAGAGCGGCATGCCGATCCTGCTCAAGCGCGGGCCCTCGGCAACCATGGATGAGTTCCTTTTGGCGGCCGAGTACATCCTCAAGACCGGCAATACGCAGGTGATGCTCTGCGAGCGCGGCATCCGCACGTTCGAGGATCACACGCGCTTCACGCTGCCGCTGGCCAGCGTCCCCTACCTGCACCAGACCACGCACCTGCCCGTGGTCGTCGATCCGAGTCATGGCACCGGCAAGGCAAGCCTGGTCAGCACGATGGCGGTCGCGGCCATCGCCGCCGGCGCCGACGGACTGATGATCGAGATTCACCCTGACCCGGAAAAGGCTCTCAGCGACGGCTTCCAGGCGTTGACGCCGCATCTCTATCGCCAGGCGATGGCGGAATGCCGAACCGTGGCGACGGCGCTCGGGAGGAAGATGGGCGAGCCCACGGTGCCGTGAGGTGACGTGAAGGACGTCATGCGGTCGCGCCCCGGATCACGGGGCAGCCGACGATTGCACAGCTTGCCCGTCGCTCAGTCCGGCCACATTTTCCCGAATGACTGCTTCGTGGCCGTTGAGTTCGCGCCAGGTCTCCACGCCGCCGGCGCGGACGAGTTTCTTGAGCACCTCGACACGGGAACCGTCGCGCATGCCGAGCTGTAACGGCGTGCGCACCGCCTTGCCGTTTTCGACGATGTAGCAGCCTGGCTGATCCTTGTCGCCGGTAATGGCCGACACCGGCAGCGACAGGCGATTGGGCAGCTCGGCACGGAAAATGGCGTAGGCGTACATGCCGGGGCGGAGCTTGCCAGCGCGGTTGGGCAGGTCGATCTCGGCGCGCAGGGTTCGCGACTTTGGGTCGAGCGACCAGCTGGAGCGCGTCACCTTGGTGTCGATCTCGTGGCCGTTGGCCATCTGACAGCGGATGCGGACCGGCACGCCATCACTGACGAACGCGGCGTCGGCCTCCGGCACGTCCACGAGGACACGGACGACATCCATGCGTGCCACGACGAACAGCGGCGTGGCGCCGCTGCCGCTGCCGGGCTGCAGGAAATGACCGGTGTGCACATTGCGCCGGGCGACGACGCCGTCGAAGGGGGCGCGGATCTTGCTGTAGTCGAGCATGGCGGCAAGCCGCCCCGCTTCCGCCTCGGCGACGTGTACCTTCGCCCTGGCGGCCGACTGGTCCGCCTTGACCTTCTTGCGTTTTGCCTCGCTCTCCTTGGCCGTGGCCTGAGCGGACTGGATCTTGGCCTCGACTTCCAGGCATGCTGCCTCAGCAGACTTGTACTGGTTGAGAGTTTCTTCCAGGTTTTGCTGATCGACGATGCGCTGCGTGACCAGGCCGGTCATGCGTTTGTGCTGCGACTCCCAGCGCTCACAGTTCGCCCTGGCGCGGATGCGTGCCGCCTCGACCTCGCGGATGCCGGCCTTCGCGGTTGTCACGTTGGCCTCGGCGGCTTCCAGAGCCGCAGTCGCCTGCTCCACCTCGGCCTGCGCCTGGACGACGAGGGCCCGCTTCTGCTTGAGTTCCTCTTCCATCTCGGGGACAAAGATCTCCGCGAGAACCTGGCCCGCCTGCGTGAGCTTGCCCTTGGCGTCATGGCGCGGGCCCGTGACGCGGTCGCCGATGTCCGCGTTCACCTTGTGCACGTATCCGGAAATGCGCGGCAGCAATACCGCCTCCTCGAACGCCTCGATGTGCGCCGGCTGCTCGATGACACGGCTCAGCGTGCGCCGTTCCGGCTTGATGGTCGTCACTGCCACGGTTTGCGGTTCGTCCTTCTTGACAGGTGGAGCATCGACGGACGTCCGGCAGCCCAGACCCAGAAACAGCATGCCCGCGCAGATGATCGTCTCGTAGCGGAATTCGCAAATGCTCCGCCGGGGTGACCCGGTGGCGGCGTCGAAGTTCTTGCGAACTCCGCCATGAGCAAGGAGTCCGTTGCGGATGTGTTTCATGGCTGACCTCGGTCAAAGTGGGTGCTGCCTGGATCGTCGGGATCGAGCGACACGGAGGCAGTGCCGGCTGTCCTCAGAAAGGCGGTGAATACGCACGGCAAGATGACGAGCGTCGCGAAGGTGGCGGCGATGAGCCCGCCGATCACGGCCCGGCCGAGAGGCGCCACCTGCTGCCCGCCTGCGCCAAGTGCGAGGGCCAAGGGCACCATGCCGGCGATCATGGCAAAGCTGGTCATCAGGATCGGCCGGAGGCGCTGCCGGGCGCCCTCGACAGCGGCGACGTCGGCCAACTCGCCGGCGCGGCGGCGCTGCTCGGCGAACGTGACCAGCAGGATCGCGTTCGCGGTGGCCACGCCGATGGCCATGATCGCTCCCATGAATGACTGGATGTTCAACGTCGTGCCGGTGACAAGCAGCGTCAGGGCCACGCCGGCAACGACCGCCGGGGCAGTGGCCATCGCCGCCAGCGCCAGGCGCAGCGACTGAAAATAGGCCGTCAGGAGCAGCACGATGACGACAACGGCCATGCAGAGACCTATCGTCAAGCCAGTGAACATCTGGTCCATCGGCTCGACCTGTCCGCGCACGTCCACCTGGACACCGCGCGGTTTCTCGCCGGCTTCTTCGAGGGCACGCTTGATCTTCCCGGCGACATGGCCCAGGTCCTCACCGTAGATGTTCGCGGTCATGCTCACCAGGCGGCGCATGTTGTAGCGATCCAGCTCGCCGGGCATCGTCCCCTCGCCGACGAGTGCGACATCCTGGAGCAGCAGCTTGCCGGCTGCGCCGGCGTCGTGGCCGGCGCGGGCGGGGCCGTTGCGCACGGGGATGAGGCCGACCTCGCGCGGTGAATTCATGCGCTCGATCGGGATCTCGACCTGCACCTGGTAACCGATGCCGCTTTTGGGATCGCGCCAGAAGTTCGGCACGACGAACCGGCTCGACGAGGTGGCTGCCAGCAGCGCGCGTGCCACATTCTCCGCCGTCAGGCCGCTCCGACCGGTCACTTCACGGTCGATCTTGACCTCCACGGTCGGATAGTCCAGCGATTGAGCATATTGCAGGTCGCGCAGGGCCGGAATGGCCTCGAGCCGACTCTTGACCCTGGCGGCGAAGGCACGATTGTCGGCGAAGTTGGGACCACTGACGACAACCTCGATCGGCGTGGGCGCGCCGAAGCTCATGATCTCGTTGACGATGTCCGCCGGCTCGAAGGACAGCTTCAAACCGCGTAGCCGTTCGTCGATCTGCCGGGCGGAAAAGCCTTCCTTGACGAGCTTGGGACCCAGCCAGTCTGCCAATCGTTGCGGTAACTCATGGCGCAACTCTTCCTTGAGTTCTTCGGTGGAGAAGCCGTGCCCGTGCTTGAGGGCCACGCGCATGACCGCTTCCTCGGGGCCGCTCATCCATTGATAGACGCCGTTGATGGGATAGCTCGACGGTACGACGCCCACGTAGCCGAGCGAGATGGCGACGTTGTCCGTCCCGACCTTGTCCCTGATGATGTCGAGGGCCTTCTGGGTGATCTCCTCGGTGCGTTCGATGCGCGTGCCGGTGGGGGCACGGAGGCGTAGCTGGAACTGGCCGGCGTCCACCTTGGGAAAGATCTCGCGACCGATGAGGCCGCCGCTCAGCCAGATGATCAGTCCCGCCGCCACGACGTAGGCCGGCAAGAGCAACCGGCGGTAGCTGACGGCGGCCTTCACCAGCCGCGTGTAGCGCTCGCGCAGCCGGACGACCATGGCGCGATCGTCCTCGGCCAGGCGCTGATGCCGTAGCAGCCACACCGACATCACCGGCACGAAGGTGCTGGACAGGAAATAGGAAGTGACCATGGCGAAGCCGACGGCCAGCGCCAGCGGCACGAACAGCGCTCGCGCCGCGCCGTGCATGAAGAATGACGGCAGGAAGACAGCGATGATGCAGAGCATGGCCAGCAGGCGCGGCACAGAGGTCTCGGCGTTGCCCAGGCGCACCGCGCGCGCGATGGAACCGGCCCGCGCCATCTGGGCATGGATGTTCTCGACTTCGACCGTGGACTCGTCCACCAGGATGCCGACCGCCAGCGCCAGGCCGCCCAGTGTCATGAGGTTGATCGTCTGTCCGGTAAGCCAGAGAGCGATGAGGGCGCCCAGCAACGCCAGGGGGATGTGGAGCACGACGACGATGACGCTGCGCCAGTCGCGGAGGAAGAGAAACACCATGAGGCCGGTGAGGATCGCGCCGAGCAGCGCCTCGCTGCCGACGCCCCAGATGGCGCCGGTCACGTAGGGCGATTGATCGAACTCGAAGCTGACCTTGATGTCGTCGGGGAGCACGGCCTGCATCTTCGGCAGGTTGGCCCGCACCTCGTTGACGACCGACAGCGTCGACGCGTCGGCACGCTTGGTGACCAGCAAGTAGACGGCGCGCCTGCCATTGACCAGGGCGTAGCCGCTGATCGTGTCGGCACCATCCTCGATGGCGCCCAGGTCGCGGAGATGGACGCTGGAGCCGGGGCGGATGGGGATCTTGCCGAGGTCGGCAGGTTGCACGACCATGGCGTTGGCGGGCACGATGGGCATGCGATCCTTGACGCGGATGTTGCCGGAAGGACTGATGCTGTTGCCGGCCGTGAGGGCGGCGATGACTTCCTCGGGCGAGATGTTGTAGGCCCGCAACCGATCGGGATCGGCGCGCAGGACGATGGTGCGGGCGTTGCCGCCGAACGGCGGCGGCGCCGACACGCCGGGCAGGCTGGCGAACATCGGCCGGACCTTGAACAGGGCCTGATCCTGGATCTCGCCGATCGTCTTGGTCTCGCTCGACAGCACCAGGTAGCCGACGGGCACGCTGCCGGTGTCGAAGCGCATGACGAACGGGCCGACGGTGCCCGGCGGCATGAAGGCCCGCGAGCGATTGACGTAGTTGATCGTCTCGGCCATCGCCTGAACCATGTCCGTGCGGGGATGGAAGAACAGCTTCATCAGCGCGAGTCCCTGAATGTTCTTGGACTCGACATGGTGAATGCCGGAGATGTAGAGGAAGTGATACTCGTAGTAGTTGGTGAGCAGGCCCTCCATCTGCGCGGCATCCATGCCGCCGTAGGGCTGGCAGACATAGATGACGGGCAGGTTCAGGGTCGGGAAGATGTCGATCTTCATGCGCGAGACCGCCAGGGCGCTGCCGGCGACGATGCCGGCCATGGCGACCATGACGGTGATCGGATGCCGCAAGGCAAAGATGATCGGGTTCATCGCCGCGCCCCCTTGCCACTGCGTTTGCGGCGCATGTCCTGGAAGGCGGCGTCCTGGTCGTCGAGCACCTCGGCAACGAGTTCGACGAGTTTTTGCCGCGCCTCCACCAGGACCTTGCGTCCGGAGGCGGTGGCGCGATAGTAGCGGCGGCGGCGGCCGAGCACGTACTCGACGCGGCTTTTCAGATAGCCAAGTTCCTCGAGAAAGTGCAGCGTCGGATAGAGCGTGCCCTGGCTGAGGCGATAGCCGTGCCGCGTCAGTTCCTCGGCAATCTCGGCGCCGTAGATCGCCTCCTTGGCGGCGTGATACAGAACGCGCAGCCGGATGAACCCGGGAAAGAAGTGCCGCGAAACCGGATCAACGGTCATGATGTCGGACTCCGATGTTGAATTCCGACATGATAGCGGCGCTTGCGGGCGCATGCAAGCCCCGGCCCGGGTTTCGCGCGCAGGCCGCGACTGGCAACCGGAGCCATGCGAGCGCCGGTGAAACCTGGCAGATTTCTGCAATGGCGGGGGGCGGCGGGCGAATAATGAATTGAAGCGTTGCGCCGCGTTTATTATCTGGGAAAAGGTTTTCTCGCCAGAGCGCGGGGCCAGGTGGCGCTGGGACAAGGGGGAAGAAACGTGATTCGCACTGGCTTGCTGGCTGTGTTGTTGTTGATCGGCGTGGCCGCGCCGCCCGGACGAGCGGCGTCGCCGGCGGGCATCGTGGACAAGGTCGCGCCTTACGTCGGCCCACTCATCAAGCTCCTGCCGGTGGTGCTCGATCCCGGCGACATTTCCAGCAAGGGGAGCGCCCGGGCCGTCACGCTGCATGCCGAGGGACAGAGCCAGCTGATCTTCTCCACCAGCACGGTGCAGGTCACGGTCCGCAAGACGCACGAGAAGTGGACGGGTGATTATCACCTGAAGATGACGATCCCGTGCAAGGTGAGCTATGCGATCGACCTCGGGTCCGCGGCCACGTTGACGGCGTCGTGGGACCCGATCCGCAAGCTCCTGAAAGTGAAGTCGCCGACCGTGGCGGTCTACGCCGTCCAGCCACTGCTGTCGCAGCGGCAATTCGCATTCAAGCGAACCGGACTGCGCTGGTCGAGCGCCGGCGTGGAAGCCCAGCTGCGTGAGGCGGCCCTGGAGGAAGTGGAAGGCGAAGCACGCCGCCATGCGGCAGCGGAGATGGACACGTGCCGCAGCCAGGCTGCCGATCGTTTTCGCCAGTTGCTGGAAGGCAAGTTGCGGCTGGTGGCGGCGGACGCGCGCGCCGCGGTCGAGTGACTTTTCGAGCAAACCAGAGGCGCGGAACAGCGGGGAATTGACAACTCGCTGACAGTGCTGCTGCGCGCCCGGCAAAATTTTTTCATTTTCGACTTGTATTTGCCGACGCTTATGCGTACATCTTAGAGTTGGAAGTTGGAAGGAACAACTTGAAATGCACGGTAAGGCTGCCCTTTCTTTCCTCACCGGAGCGTATCATGCATCCTTCGTTTGCTCGAGGTAAGGCGGTTTGTCTGCTATTGCTGGCGGTGCTGCTGGCCTTGCCCGGCTGCAGCGCACCCCCTCCCCCGCCGGTAACAACTCTGGAAGGCAACGATCCCAACGGCCTGCCGCCGCCCTCGCCGCAGGAAGTGCTCGCCAACCTGGTCAATGCCTATCGCGTGGCGAATGGTCAGTCGTCGCTGGTGATGGATCCTCTGGTGCAGAAGGTGGCGCAAGAACATACGGAGTACATGGCCAGCATCGGTCAGTTGACGCCCATCATGTACGGCCGCGACTTCACGCAGCGTCTGCTCATGCTCGGCCTGCCGCCTGGCCCGACGGGCACGGCCGCGGCATACCTGGCACGCGGCTACTCCGATCCGCAAATGCTCATGGACGCCATGGCGGCGCAGAACCGCATCCTGCTCGGCAACTACACGCGTCTTGGCGTGGGCATGGCCAATCCCGGCAACGGCAACTACTGGACCGTGCTTTTCTACTAATCGGCCCATGAGTCGCGTGCGGCCTGGCGCAAGGTGGCGCTGCGCCGCAGGCGGCCGGCTGCGCGAGGTTGCCATGAGACAACGCCGTGAAGGCTGGAGCCTGCTCGAGATGATCGTGGTCATCGCGCTGGTGGGCATCCTGCTGGCGCTGGTAATGGTCGCGGTGCAGAAGGTCCGCGATTCCGCCAGCGCTGTCACCTGTTTGCATCACCTGCGCCAGCTGGCCCTGGCCTGCCATGCCCATCACGACGAGAAGGAAAAGCTGCCCCCCTATTCGACAGGCCAGGATGGAACTGCCGAGGCCAACTGGTGGGTGCACCTGGCTCCTTATGCCGGCGAGCGGAGCTTTCACGACAAGTACATGAAGGTGGCCCAGCCGAATCCCACGCCCAACGGCCTTCTCCTGGTAACCGCGGCAACCGGGGGAGACTTCGACAATGTGCCGTTCGAACTTCTGCAATGTCCCTCGGACCACTCGCGCAGCTTTGTCGCCTCCGGACTGGCGACCACCAATTACCTGGCGAACTGGTACGTGTTCGGCGACGGCGAATGGGGCTGCTACACGCGCGCCCAGCGCTTCAAGGACGTGAGCGACGGCCTGTCCTGCACCGTGCTCTTTGCCGAGGGCTACGCCAGCTGCGACGGCATTCCGCGGCGCACGCTCGTCTCCTGCTGCCTGCACAACTTCGGCATCACCTGGGATGGCAAGCCCAGCGACGATCCCTCCTATCAGCCCAAGGATTACACGATGTTCCAGGTGAACCCGCGACCCAAGGGGGACGGTGAATGCGACAAGTGGCGCGCCCAGACGCCTCATCCCGCCATGCCGATCGCGCTGGCCGACGGCAGTACCCGCCTCATCAGCCCGACCATCGCTCCGGCGATGTGGAAGCAACTCCTCAAGGCGCGCGATGAAGGCCCAACCACGCTTGACTGGTGAAGGCCGGCCAGGAAACATCAATGCGCGCCGCGCCACGGCAAGACGGTGGGCGCGTCCTTCAAGCCGCTGCCGGGGCGGATGACGCCGCCCAGGCCGAGCGATTCCGGATGGCGTGCAACCTTGTCGGCGAAGATCTCCATGTCGCGCAGAATGCGGTCCAGTCTTGGAACGATGCGCGTGATCATGCACGCGGTGGCGTTGAGGTTGTCGTACAGGCTCGGGTCCACGAGTAGCTTCTGCACGGTCCCCTCGGAGCGGGCGATGACCTGCATGAGGTCGCGCATGTCGGTGAGCAGCTTGTTGAGCTTGTCGGCGCTGTCGTCGATGTTCCTGGCGGTGGCGTCGCTGCGGTCGCTGAACGGCTTGAGCGTCTTCTTGAGGAGTTCCACGGCCTCGTTGGCGCGCTGACGGGTGTCGTCGAAGCTTTCGAAGGTGCGGCGGCCGGCGCGGAACATGTCGCGGGCATCGGTGGCGACGCCTTCCATCTTGCTCGACATGTCGCCAAGCTTTCGCGCCCCATCCATGGCTTCCGTGAAGCTCTTGACGTTCCTGTCGCTGAACATCCTGTTCAGGCCGTCGATGGACGAATCGATCTTGGTGCGGTTGTCCCCGAGGATGTTGTCGAGCTTCTTGCCGGCGGCCCGCCAGTTCTCCGCGGCTGCCTTGAACTGAACCATCGCCTCGTCCAGCTTCTTTCTCATCTCGGGCATGTTCTGGTTCGTGCTCGCGCCGATCAGTTGATACTGCTCCAGAGTCCTCTTCAGGATCGGCGTGAGTTCGCCGAACTTGTCCATGGTTTCGCTGAATCGTTCCATCGTGCTCTTGGCCGGACCGACGACGCTGCCGGCGTCGGGTTGCACCTTGCCGTCGATGGTCGAGCCGGGCTCAAGAGTGCCGACGGCCTTGTCGCCGGGACGAGCGACGAAGTCGATGGTGGCGTCGCCGCCCACCAGTCCCTGGGTCAGCATGGCCTGGTCCTGCCGGCGCAGCGTGCGCCCGCTATCGACATGGATGGTGACCTCGACCTTGCCCGTGTCGTTGTTCAGTTCCAGGCGGGAGACATCGCCGATGCGCACTCCGGAGCGGCGCACGGGCGTGCCGGGCGACACCCCAGGCGCACTATCGAACAGGATGGTGTACTCGTCGGTGGAGCGAAAGTAATCCGGGAACCCGCCAAACAGCACGACGAGAACGCCGAGAAGGATGAACGCCCCCAGCACGAATATTCCCAGGCGAAAGCGGATGGCTTGTTCGTTCATGTCACTCTTCAGGTTCGGGTTTCAGGATTCGAGTTTCGCAGCGTGCCAAGAATTGCCGGCTGCCGGGTTAGGGTTCGCCTTGCACCGCGAAGACGCGAAGAGCGCCAAGAAATGCAAAACAATGCAAGGGGCCGGCATTTCTTTCTTGGCGTTCTTCGCGTCTTGGCGGTGCACTCTTTTCCTCAAGTGCGGTTCGGCGGCCTGGCCGGGCTGTGATTCTGGGGTGAATCATTGACAACTTCCTTCCGTGGATCGCTCATGCGGAGTTCAGCCAGTCGGCGCCGGCCTTGCCGGCGACGAACTGTTGCACGCGCGGGTCGGCGTGCGCTTCCATGTCGCCTGGCGGGCCGTCGTAGAGCACTTGCGCTTCCTCCGGCCTGAGGCGGCTCAGCGGGTAGAGCATGACGACGCGGTCGGCGACCTTCCTCACCGTGTTCATGTCATGCGTCACGACAATGCTGGTAACCGGGTAACGGCGGCGAATGAGCAGGATCAGCTCGTTGATGACGTCGCTCATGATCGGATCCAGGCCGGTGGTCGGTTCGTCGTAGAGCATCACCTCCGGGCTGGTGGCGAGAGCGCGTGCCAGTCCGACGCGTTTCTTCATGCCGCCGGAGAGCTGGGCCGGTTTCTTGGATTCGACCTCGGCAGGCAGGCCAACTTCTTGCAGGTGCTGGCGGACGCGGCTGCGGATCTCGTCCTCGGAGATCTTGCCGCGGGCGCGCAGGCCGAAGGCGACGTTGTCGAAGATGGTCATGCTGTCGAACAGGGCGGCCCCCTGAAAGAGGAAGCCGAAGCGCAGCCGTTGCTGCGATAGCTCGCGTTCGCGGAGCAGGGCGAGATCCTGGCCATCGAAGAGGACGCGCCCGGACGTCGGCGCCAGCAGCCGGACCAGCAGCTTGAGCAGCACCGTCTTGCCGCAACCGCTCTCGCCGACAATGACCAGCGTCTGCCCGCGCGGCACCCACAAAGTGATGTCGCGCAGCACGCGCTGGCTGTGGAACGCCACGCTCGCGCGTTCCAGCCCGATCAGGCCAGGGAGATCGCCGGTTGTCGCGGTGGCTTGGCTCATCGTGCATCAACTGAAGCGAGGCTGTCGCGCCAGCGGCGCATGGTAGATATTGATCAGGAACAGTCCCAGGAAGAAATCGAGAATCAGGATGACGACGAACGAGGCGACGAACGCCTCGGTGGCGGCGCGGCCGACGCCCTCCGCGCCCGCCTGGCTGTTGAGCCCGCGATGGCAACTGATGAGACCGATGGCCGCACCGAAGAACACGGACTTGATGAGCCCGCTGGCCAGGTCCCAGAGACCGACGAAGTTGGCCGTGTGATACCAGTAAAAATGCGGCTCGATGCCGTAGTAGCGCGTGCCCAGGTAGGCCCCGCCCATCACGCCCATGAAGTCGGCAAAGATGGTCAAGAGCGGCACGAGCAGCGTGCACGCCAGCAAGCGCGGCACGACGAGATAGTGCAACGGATGCGTGCCCAGGCAGGACAGGGCGTCCACCTGCTCGGTGATGCGCATGGTGCCCATCTCGGCGGCCATGGCGGAGCCGACGCGGCCGGCCAGCATGACGGCCGCCAGCACCGGGCCCAGTTCGCGGACGATGTTCACGTTCAGGATGCCGCCCATGCGCGAGCCCACGCCCATGCGGCTCGATTGATAGTACATCTGCACGGCCAGCACCATGCCGATGAACATGCCGGTCAGGCCAACCACGGGCACGCTGCGGACGCCGACGGTGTAGAAGCTGGGCAGGAGCGTGTGCGGCGCGGGCCGGCGGCGCAGCAGCCAGCCAAGGGTCTGGGCGGAGAAGATCGTGAAATCCCCCAGGAACGCCAGGGCATGCTGCGCGCGCTGGCCAAGCACCTGAATCATGCCGGGAGGATGCAAGCAATGCCTCCAATTATCCGGTTCACGTTTCGCGCTCGCAAGTTACTGTCCTCGAGCGCAGCATTGCGAGCGCGAAACGTGAACCAACGCAGGACACAATCCCGTATCGCCATCGGAAGAATGAATTCGCCTTCTTGCTGCCAAGTCCATTATCATGGACAGCATGCGGCCAAACGGGCCCTTCCCATGCGACCAGGCGATTGAGGGGGAACGACCATGAAAACCGTCACGTTGCGCTGGACAGGCGGAATCCTTGCGTTCCTGATCATCAACATGCCGTTGTGGCCGGCACAACCGGAGGACAAGAAAGAAGCCAGGAAGCCGGACTCGAAAAAGGAACTGGACCCCAAGAAGATGAAGGATCGGGTCAAGGAGATCGCCGGCTCGGCCGAGTTCCTGCGCTCCGTCCCCAAGCACTTCGCCACGCTCAAGGCCATCGATGCGCCGCACGGCCAGGTCACGCTGCTGCTGGAAGGCGAGGTCCTGCCCAAGGTCTGGTCGCTGGTCCCCGACGGCGAGGTCAAGATCGCCGGCTGGTGGGGCCGGCTCAGCGATTTCGTGATCGGCGACCGCGTCTGGGTCTGGTTCAAGACCGACCGCAAGACGCAGGCCGTCGCCATCTCCATGATCGCCGACGAGATCAGCGAACAGGACATTCATGGCGAAGGCCAGGCGGTGGACCTGGGAGCAAAGGTCCCGAGCGCCGGCAAGCCGATCACCATCACCGTGCCGGCCGGGAAAGCGAAGAAGGGCGAAAAAGAGAAGTCGCGGGCGCTGCTCATCGATCCCGCTCTCATCCCCCGAGGAAATGGAACGGAGGCGTCGAAGTCGAGCAAGACCCTCTACTACTTTCAGAGCGTCGACAACAAGATCCGGAGGTTTCTCGACAAAGCCGGCCTGGAAAAGCTGCGCGAGAAACAGAAGGCTCTCATGCGCAAGCGCTGGCTGGCAGAGGGCCTGCCCGGGACGGCGGCGTTCGTGCACACGTTCAGCGGCGAGATGGACCTGATCCTGGATCACGAGACGATGCGCTGGGCCCGGTCCCTGCAGAAGGGCGACAAGGTCACGCTGCGGGCCGATCCGCCGATCAAGGCGCTGGTCAAGGACGTCCAGCCGTGGCGGGAGCGGACGCGCCTCCGGCTGGTCGTGCACAGCTTCGACCTGGCCGATCTATCGGCGGGACAGCGCTTGCATCTGTTGCGGGAAGCACCGTCGCTGGAAGTGGACACGTCACAGCTGCCGCCGGACATTGATCGGCCGCGCGACAAGGAGGAGCGCGTCGAATGGTTCCTGGCCAGCATCTACTGCACGTGCGGCGTCCGCGGCGACCGCTGCACCGGCCACTTCTACACCCTCGCCAGCTGCAACCCCAACGGCTGCGCCATGCCCAACCACATGCGCAAGATCGTCCGCGAGTACATCGCCCAGAACATGAACGACCGGCAGATCTTTCAGGCGCTGCTGAAGGAGTTCGGGCCGAGTTTGCTGAGGCCGCATCTGCTGCCGTGAGGGGGCTACGTTCGCGCTCGCATATCACGGTCCAGGACAGTTGGCAGCCTCGTGGGTGGCGGCTTCGTCCGACCTGGGATTTGCCGAGGGGGTGTATGTCACTTTCTGGACGAATCCTGGACGAATATCTTGGACGAATGCGCTCCTGCCGAACCGCCGCGTGGCCGGTGTCCGCATGCGTGTCAGTGTCGCGCAGACAAGCGTGACGAAACGTCGCTTGGCGGTTTCGCGCGAGATATCTCGCGCGAAACCGCCAAGCGGGGTTCTTACACGCTTGTCAGGATGCAAATCGCGCTCGCCGGCGAGCGCGAAACGTGAACGCAGAGTGCTTACAGCCCTGGCCGCATGTCGAAGCGTGGCGACGGCGTGGGTGTCGTATCGGCGCTGGGGCCGGGTTGCGGCTGGACCTGGATGAAGCTGGCGGGCGGCGGCACCGGGCAGTGCGACCAGTCCGGCGGCCAGGGCCAGGGGATCCAGCACGGCTGATAGTAGCCGAAGTTCGGGTGCTCGCACGGGCAGCACGTCGGCCGCGGGCACTGGCACTTGAACTTGATGCACGGCGGCTTCTCCGTGCAGTGGTGCAGGTGCGGCGGACAGTGATGCCACTGGCAGCGTTGCCGGCAATAGGGGCTGAAGCAACTGCCGCAGCTACCGCTCAGGCAACCGCACGGATCGGCCCATGCCGCCTGAGCGCTGAGCAAGATCAGCAGCGGCACGGTCAACTTCTTGCACATCTTCCTGAATCGCATGTGACCCTCCTTGGTCCCGTCAACAATCGTCAACGCCCCCGCGTCCGAATGAGTTTGCACATACTAGCGACGGATGCCGCCGCCGGTGCCGGTGGGCACGCGGCCACCAACGCCCCCGACGAGGCCAATGCCGGTGCCGCCGATACCGCCGATGCCGGCGCCCGAGCCGAGTCCGCCCCCGCCCACGGCACCGCCGCGATTGCCGAACATCGGATAGTAGTACGAATAGTTCATGAACATCACCGGATGGCCGGTGATGAGCTGGTTTTCTTGCCCGGTGGTGGCGATGCCCAGTTGATTGACATCACCTTGCAGGTTTTGAAACTGGTTCTGGATGCCCATGAGCGCCTGGCCGAACTGCATTTCCGGGCGAACGATGCCGAAATAGGCTGCCGCCGGGTTGTTGGCCCCGAACATGTTGATGAAGGGGCTGACGGTCGGCCGAGCGTTGACGATCGGCCGATTGTAAAAGCCGAGCTGGGCCCGCGCCGTGCCGCTCATCAAGCCGCACACACCCAAGGAAACCAGTGAAACCACGATGAACCTTCTCATGGGAACTCCTCCGCACCGCCAGCCGCTTCACTGCTGTACAGGGCCGCTGGTATCGATTGCAACGATTGTACCGCCATCTCAACTAATGCACATGCCTTGGCGGTTGTCAAATCCCCGAGTCCGATGCGGGAAGACATTCCCTTTTCATTCATCGGCTCGAAGACAGCGCGACAATCAGGCAAAATTGACGGCTGTAGTGATAATTCCGATTGTGCGAGACGAGGCGGCCCGGTCGCCAGGTCGAAACCGGGCCGCCTCGATGGCTAGATGCCGAAGCCGACGTTGCCGCGAACCGCCTGGTATGTGAAGGCTCCCAGCAAGGTGATGCCCAGCATACGCTCCACCGGAGCCAGCAGCATCGACAGGTAGTTGTCGAAGCAGATCAGGCAGTTGGCAGTTGGAATCGACATAGATGCGATCGCCGGGAAACACCTGGTAGTTCGTGTTGGTGACGGCTCCCTGGGTGATGGCGTTCCAGTCGACGGGTAGAACCTGGCTGCAGCCGAGGTCGTCCGGCGCCGGCCGGGCCAGCCAGATGCGCTTTTTCGAGGAAACAGCCGCCAGGCCCTGCACCTGGCTGATGGCGTCGAGCACGGTTTCATTGCCGGTGGCCGGCAGGCGGAAGATCTGCTGGCCAAAGCCGGCCCCGTCGTAGATCACGTAGTAGACCTTGCTGTTGTAGGCGAGCACGTCGACGGCCACCTGCGGATCCTGCAGATAGTGCGACAGATACCTCTCGCTCACGCACTTGGCCTGTCCCAGCGTCATGCCCGCAACATACACCGAACCGTACGTGCCCAGGCCGATGGTGCCGTCGGGTCGGACAAGGTGCTGGCCACGCACCTGCTGAATGCCGCGGAACTGGGCCAGCGCCAGCGTTACTTGCGGGTTGCGGAGAATCTTGCCGAGATGATTGCGAATGGCAGTCTGTGCCTGGTCAAGCGTCAGTCCGCCGACGCGGACGGCGCCGTAGTTGAAGCCCAGGCTGAGCATGCCTTCCGGCGAGATGACGTACTGTCCCATGATGGGCGCATTGGGCAGCGTGTCGGTAACGCTCAGCAGCACGACCTCGAGTGATTCAAGCCGATAGGGTGGTTTCGGAATCAAGCGGACGGCGTCGATGTACAGGATGTCCGGCGGAGAGATGGTGTACGGTGGATGGGAGACGGGCCGCAGTTCCTTGGGGCAGCCGGCAGCCGCGCCAACTTCGCTAACCATTGGTCCGCTCGGACCCATTGGCGGCAGTTCGACCGTTCCGTTGCCGGCCCGGCCTGGATAGCCACGCGGCGCCGGCGCAACGTCCTGGCCACTGGTAGTCATATCAACCATGCCGGGTTGATAGCTGGCCTGCGCGACCTGAGCGGTTCGCGGTCCCAGGTTCGGCATGTAGGTAACCGTTCACAGGTCAGTCTAGCGTTTTCTACTCGGAATGGGGTATCCTTGCAGCTGGCATGGATGCTTCTCCGGTTGTTTCTGAAGCTGATCTCGCCGCGACACCCGCAGCGGTGCTGGCGCTGATTCGGCACTTG
>VGYC01000100.1 GCA_016873095.1 Planctomycetota bacterium
CCAACAATGCCGCCGAGCAAGCGCTGCGGCACGCGGTCATCTGGCGGAAGCTCTCGTTCGGCACGCAATCAGCGTCCGGCAGTCAGTTCGTCGAGCGACTGCTGACTGTCATCGAAACCTGCCGCCGCCAATCCTGCAACGTCTTCGACTGGCTTGTCGAGGCAGTCCAAGCCCACCACAATCAACAAAGGGCAATATCTCTATTGCCCGCGCCGTGAACCAATACCGAACAATGGCGTCAATGGCATAAGTCTGGATGGCGCAAAGGTCGATTCAAACAAGATTCTCTCCAATTACATTGGCACCAACAAGGAAGCTTCCAAGAACGCCGAGCCTGCACTCGGCAATGGCGGTGCCGGCGTTCGGATTCTAAACGGCGCGACCAACAATGTTGTCAAGGAGAACGTGATTGTCTTCAACCAGGGTGCCGGCGTAAACCCAGCTGGTGCAGGCGCGAAGAACCGCATCCAAGATCCTAATCTGATCTTTGGTAACGGCGGCCTTGGCATTGATCTAACCGGTACGGGCGTTCCATTGGCGCATGACCCCGATGATGCCGACACAGGCGCCAACAACCTCCAGAACTACCCAGTCCTGACCTCGGCCACGGTCAGCGGCAGCATCACGCGCGTGACCGGGACGATTGACTCGTTGGCCGGCAACTCGGTGTATCCGATCATCGTCGAGTTCTTCGACAACACTACCCCCGACCCATCCGGCTATGGGGAAGGCGAGATCTATCTTGGCTCGTTGACCGTCACCGGGCCGGGGCCGTTCACGGTCGATCTGCCTGGGGCTGCTTCGTACATCTCCGCGACAGCCACCGATGACGAAGGCAACACCTCGGAATTCTCGCAGATCATCCTCGCCGTGCCGCCGACGCTGGCAATCAACGACGTGACACTGAACGAAGGCAATGCTGGAACGACCAGTTACACGTTCACGGTAACTCTGTCCGCGGCCGCCGGGTCGGCGATCACCGTTGATTATGCCACGGAGGATGGTTCCGCGCTTGCCGGCAGCGATTACGCCGCCACGACCGGCACTCTCACCTTCAATCCCGGCCAGACCAGCAAGACCATCACCCTGAGCGTCGTGGGCGATACCATGCCGGAAGGGCACGAGACCTTCAGCGTCGGACTGTTCAACGCGGTTGGCGCCACCATCGTCGATCCGCAGGGCCTGGGGTCGATCCGCAACGACGACACGGCCATCACGATCATGGACGTGACGCAGAACGAAGGGGCCGGAGGTACGACGGCCTGCAACTTCATGGTCATGCTGTCGCATGCCAGCGACTTGACCGTGGCCGTGGACTTCGCCACGGCCGACGGCACCGCCAGCGCCCCGGGAGACTATGCTTCCGCCGGCGGGACGTTGGCCTTCAATCCCGGCGAGATCGTGAAGTCAATCACGATCAACGTCGTGGGCGACTTGATTTACGAACCGACCGAAAGCTTCACGGTCAATCTGTCGAACGCAGTCAACGCCTTAGTCGCGGACGGTCAGGCCATCGGCACGATCAGCAATGACGATGCGCAGCCGGCCATCGCCATCAACGACGTGGCGATGATGGAGGGCAACACGGGGACGACCAACTTCGTGTTCACGGTGACCTTGTCGAACCCGAGTGCGCAGGCCGTCACCGTTAACTATGCGACCGCCAACGGCACGGCCATGGCGCCCGGCGACTACACGGCCGCCAGCGGCACGCTCACCTTCAATCCCGGCGAGGTCAGCAAGACCATCACCATTGCCGTCGTCGCCGACACGGTCTTCGAGAGCAATGAGACGTTCGTCATCAACTTGAGCGGCGCCTCCGGCGCGACCATCGCCGACGCCCAGGGACAGGGGACTATCCAGAACGACGATGTGCAGCAGCCGAGCCTGTCCATTAACGACGTGACGATGATGGAAGGCCAGGCGGGCATCACCTACTTCACGTTCACCGTCAGCCTCAGCTGGGGCCAGCGCCCAGACCGTGACCGTCAATTTCGCGACGGCCGACGGCACGGCCACCGTGATCGGCAACGATTACTACGCCAGCAGCGGCACGCTTACCTTCAACCCCGGCGAACTGCAAAAGACCGTCACCATCCAGGTTCAGGGAAATTCGACCCCGGAACCGATGGAGAACTTCTTCGTCAACCTGAGCGCCGCCGTCAATGCCTGGCTGTCTGACGGTCAGGGTATCGGCACGATCATGAACGACGACATGTAGGCGTATCGTCAGGCTACAGCAGCGCTGACGCTGCGTGAGCCGCAGAGAATCACGGCCGGACAGACATGGCACGTCGCCACAGCTTCTCGTACCCCTGGCGGTCGATGGGGCGCGGGTTGCCGATGGTTTGCGGGTCCTCCTCCGCAATCTTGGCGAGGTGCGGTATCTCTTCTTCCGTGAAGCCCAGATCTTGCAGGGTGGGAATGCGTAACTCCTCGGTCAGCCGGTAGACGGCGGCGACGGCCTTCTCGGCGGCGCGTTCGACCGTCAGGCCATGGATGTCCTCTCCCAGGGCCTGGGCGATGCGGGCGAACTTGTGCGGCGCGGCGGGGCAGTTGTACTCCATCACCGGCGCCAGCAACCGGGCCGTCAGGTCGCCGTGCGGCACGTCGTGAATGCCGCCCGCGGACTGGCTCATGGCATGGGCCGCCCCGGCGCTTTCCGTGCCGTACGACATCCCGCCGAGCATGGCTGCCATCATCATCTTGTAACGCGCCTCGATGTCATTGCCGCTGGCAAAGGCGACGTGCAGATACTGGCCCACATACTCCATCGCCAGCAGCGCCGTCGCGTCCGTGAGCGGCTGGGCGTAGTCGCAGGTGTAGCACTCGACGGCATGCGCCAGCGCATCCATGCCGGTGGCGGCCGTGATGCGCGGCGGCAGCCCCAGCGTCAGCTCCGGGTCGAGCAGCGCCAGCCACGGGCCGATGTCCGCCGTGCCGCCGACGTTGAACTTCACCTGGCGCTCCGGATCGGTGATGACCGCCCAGAGCGTGACCTCGGAACCGGTGCCGGCCGTTGTCGGAATCGCGATGGTCGGCGGAATGCGCCGCCTGATCGGCTGCGGAGCGGCCCAGCGATAGTCGAGGATCGACCCGCCATTGGCGGCAACAACGCCGATCGCCTTGGCGGTGTCCAGCGAACTGCCTCCGCCCAGACCGATCAGCCCGTCGCACTGCTCATCGCGATAGACCCGGGCGCCCCGGTCCACGAGAGCCGCCGGCGGATTGGGCACGACTTCGGTGAAGACGAGAAATGCTTGCCCCGCCGCATCCAGCGGCCGGGTGATTCGCTCCAGCAACCCCGCTCGCGCAACCCCGGTGTCGGTGACGATCATCGGCCGGCGCAGGCCAAGCTCCGCGACGGCATCCGGCAGCGCGGCAACGGCGCCCGGCCCGTGCCGGAGAATCGTCGGCAATGAATAACCACGGATGGGGGGATTTGCCATGCGATTCCTTTCGGCATACTGGCGCGATGTGCCGTTCGGCTGCCGGCGCACCGTCCGGACCACGCCAGTACGACCATGGCTACTTGAGCAGTACGCAAGCACCAACCTGCAGGTTGCTCACCTGGCCGTCGTAGTCGCCGCTTACCGTGATGCGCTGTCCCTTGGTGAGCCGCTGAAGCCTGGTCTCGGCGGCCGGGTCCGCGCCGTCGAAGTAGCACTCGATCTTGACCTTGGCATTGTCGTCGCCGGCGTGCAGAATGACGAACGGAACGTCGCCCCCGAACCGGCCCTGTCGTTCCACCACTCCGGTGAGCTCAAATGACATGTCACGGTACTTCAGGTCGGCGGCCGCGGGGTCGTCCTGAAACTCTTGCAGGAGCTGCGCGGCCGTGGTGACAACGGTTCGGCCCTGGCGATCAGCTTTTCGCTCAGCGCCCGCCTGCGGCCTCTCCGTTTCGATCCATTCTCGAGCCCTTTCGAGACCCCACCAGCCCGCCAGCACAACCGCGACGAGCAGGCCTCCAAGGCACCACCATACCCAGGACGGGACACCGCCGGCGCGAGCGCCGCTGCGCAAGCTGCGGACGCCGCGGACAGGTTCGGCGCACATCGGACACTGATCGCTGAATGGACCGATGGGACCGTACCCGCAGGCTGGGCATGTATTCTTCATGTGGCACCGGCGCTATCAAGTTGATCTGCGTCTGCGTCCTGACATCAATACCGCATCAGAATCTCCTCGGCCGGCACCTCCGCCAGTCCCTCGAACCCGCCGTCGATGATCGTATCGGCGAGACGATTCAAATCGCGGAAGTAGCGGTCCGACGGCCGTTGACCGGTGAGCTGGCGGCGCAGGTCCTGGCAGAGGATGTCGGCCGCGCCTGCCGCGACCTCGGCGCCTTTCTTCCCCTGCTTGCCGTGAGCCCACATCAGCGTCACCAGCATCACCACCAGGTTTTGCATGCGCTGCGATAACTCGGCCATGCGGCACTGCCGATCGGCGATCTTGAGCTGGTGCTTGCGCAGCGCCTGGCTGATCTCGTTGGCCTGGCGCGGGAACTGGTCGAGGACATACGCCAGATGTTCCGCCAGCCGGGCGTCCATGCCGGGGACAGTCTGCCGGTCGCGCGACGCCAGCTTTCTGCCCAGCGACCACTTCGCGTACGACGACAGCTCGCCGCGCAGTTTCCAGAGGTGGATGGGATTCATGGGACTGAAGTTCTTGATGCCGGCCTGCTGCAGCTTCTTGCCGATGGGCTCGAAGAACTGCCGGCCGTGTTCCTTCACCAGCGACTTGAAGAACGCCATGCCGAGCATCTCGCCCTCGCCCTCGTAGATGCAGGGCGCGAGATACTCGTGGACGTTGTCGCCGAACAGATGCCCGTGCAGGAACGACCGGCCGCCGTGCGTCTTCATGTACAGCTCGATGGCGGCTTCCTTCTGCGCCTCGCTGCCGAAGATCTTGGCGACGATGCACTCCAGCTCGCCGCGAAAACCCTGGTCGATCAGCCAGCCGCCCCAGGCGACCAGCGCATCCGCCCCAGCGATAAGCGCCGCCAGCCGGGAGATGCGCCGCTTCACCAGCTCGCGCTGCAGAATGGGCTGCCCGTACGTCTTGCGAAACGCCGCCCACGGCAGGATGTTGGCGAGGAAGACGCGCATGTTGGCGGCGGCGCTGGCACACAGCGACAGCCGCCCCAGGTTGAGACCGTGATAGGCGATCGTCAGCCCGTCGCCCGTCGGCGGCTTCAGAAGATTGGCGCGCGGCACGTAGAAGCGATTGAAGCGCAGGCCGTTGTTGTACGTGTGCCGCAGGGCGTAAAGACCATAGGTGACGAGCTGGAAGTGCTCGTTCTCCTCGTGCGGCAATTCGGCGATGAGGACGGCCGGCTTGCCTTCGAGCATGACGACCAGGCCGATGGTCCGTCCGGGGATGGAGTTGGTGATGAACAGCTTCTCGCCGCTGACCTCGAAGCCGTCGCCGGCCGGGGTCGCGGTCGTCTTGAGCGCCGTCAGATCGGAGCCGGCGCCCGGCTCGGTGAGGGCGAAGCCGGAGATGCGCTCGCCGCGTGCCAGGATGGGCAGCAGCCGGCCGCGTTGCTCGGCGTTGCCGAAGGTCCGCAGCGGATCGACGGCGCCGATGCAGCCGTGCACGGAGGACAGCGCCGCCACGGTCGGATCGATCAACCCCATGCGCGTGACGAACGGCGCGAAGCGGGCGAAGGGCGCGCCCTGGCCGCCGTACTTCGGATCGATCAGCATGCCCCAGTAGCCGGCCTCGGCCAGTTCGGCGATCGTCTCCGGCGTGATCTTGCCCTTGTCGTCGAACAGCTTTTTCTCATCGCGGCGGCGGCGAACCACGGCGAGGCAGCGTTGCATCGCGGCATCGCACGGCGCCGATTCCGGCAACGGCGGCGGCGCGAACAGGTCGAGCGGCGCCCGGCCATCCCAGGCCGCCTTGTGCACCGGGCTGCTGACCGTCTGGTACTGCGCAGCAAACAGCGCTTCGACTTGCTCATCAGCCCGATCGACGGCGCCGAGCCGGCGAGCCTCCTCCTCGGATTTGCCGCCGAGTCGCAGCGCAGCCTCGGCGAAACTCACTTCCTTCCCATCTCCTTCCGGGAGAGGGGCCGAGGGTGAGGGGGGTGATCCCGTAACGGTTTCCATGCGCGGCTCCTTGCGAGGGGCGAGATGACGTCTAAGTTGTTATTCTACGGGAGCAATGGCGATGCGGGACCTTGTGCCGCCTGCAGGCTGGTTCGCCCGACCGTGGGCCACCAGTCTCGCGCCATTCTGGCCGGAGGCGGTTACTTGACGCAACAAGAATGGCAGAGTCACGCTGCCGGCATCGAGAGCCGATCCTGACCACGCCCTGATTTGCTCCAAAGCCGCTTCGTGGTACAATCTTGCGCGTCAGGTGTGCGAAGTAGTCAGTCACAAGGCCGAGCGAGAAAGATGCAGATGCGCCGTCCTCGGGCATGCAAGCCTCTTTCCCTCATATGATCCTTGCGAAGACACGCCAACGGATCTACGACTGCGACGATGAAGCCACCCACCATTCCACCCGCTGCCAAACTTACCCAGGAACAGGAGGATGCCCTGCTCCGCTTCGATGAAGCCTGGGAGCAAGGGGCCGTGCCAGACTGGAGGAAGTACGTTGCCGACCAGCCCGCTGGGATCGTCGTGCGCGAACTCCTGCACATCGATCTGGAACGGAAGCTCAAGGCGGGATTGCCGGTGTGCGTCGAGGACTACTTCGAGGCCTGTCCTGATCTGTTTCACGATGATGATGTCCTGGCCGATCTGGTCGTAGCCGAGTTCCGGCTACGAGCGCAACGAGGACCTGTAATAGTTGCCGAGTATCTGCGCCGCTTTCCGCGCCTCGGGGCCTCCCTGAGAAACCGCCTCGACGCGCTGGACCTTGCCGCGGCGGACAATGGCAATCGCTCCGTGACGCTGCAGCATCAGGCCCTGGAAAATGGCGACGAGCATGGCGCGCGCCCCATGCCGGCGTCGCCCGCACCAGCTGAATCGCCGCCCACGCACATTGGCCGTTACCGGATCGAACGGCTGCTGGGCAAGGGCGGTTTCGGCCTGGTTTATCTCGCCCATGACGAACAGCTACAGCGGCTCGTGGCGATCAAAGTTCCGTATGCCCAGCTCGTTGCCCGTGCCACCGACGCCGAAGCGTACCTGGCGGAGGCGCGCACGGTTGCCAGTCTCGATCATGCCAATGTCGTGCCGGTGTTCGATGTCGGCAGCACCGTGCGGTTCCCGTGCTTCGTCGTTTCCAAGTACATCGACGGCACCGACCTCGCTGCGAGACTCAAGCAGTCACGCTTCACCGTGCACGAGGCGGCGGAACTGGTGGCGACCGTGGCCGAGGCGCTGCATTACGCCCACAAACATGGGCTCGTGCATCGCGACGTCAAGCCTGGCAATATCCTCCTCGACCGGAACGGCAAACCGTTCGTGGGAGACTTCGGGCTGGCCCTGCGCGAGCGGGACCTGGGCAAGGGACCGCGCTTTGCCGGGACGCCGGCATACATGAGTCCCGAGCAGGCCCGTGGCGAGGGGCATCGGGTCGATGGCCGTAGCGACATTTGCAGCCTTGGTGTCGTCTTCTACGAACTGCTGACGGGCCGTCGACCATTTCGGGCCGATTCCCACGAGGCACTTCTCGATCAGATCGCCCTCGTCGAAGTCCGCCCGCCGCGACAGATCGACGACACCATTTCGAAAGAAGTGGAGCGCATCTGCTTGAAAGCCCTCTCGAAGCGAGTCTCGGAGCGTTACTCCTCAGCCAAGGATCTGGCTGAGGACCTGCAACAATTCCTGGCAGCAGCGCCAGCCGTGGCAAGCGCAGCCACGACACGCCACAAGATCGAGGTCGATGTCGTCACGCCACCCCCCACGCCAGCACCGACCTCCGGCGCATCTCAAGTGCTCAGGATTGTGCCCAAGGGCCTGCGCTCGTTCGACGCGTCCGATGCCGACTTCTTCCTCGATCTGCTGCCGGGACCACGAGACCGGGATGGATTGCCCGAGAGCATTCGCTTCTGGAAGACGCGCATGGAAGCGACGGACCCGGATCGCACCTTCAGCGTGGGACTGATCTATGGGCCGTCCGGGTGCGGCAAATCCTCGCTGGTCAAGGCGGGCCTCCTGCCGCGCCTGGCCAAATCGGTAACCCCCGTGTACATCGAGGCGACGGAAGACGAAACCGAGGCCCGCCTGCTCCGGCAGCTGCGACGCCAGTTGCCGAACCTTTCGGGCGATCTCAGTCTTGTGGACACAGTCGCGGCCTTGCGGCGTGGACAATTCGTCCCTTCGGGACAGAAGGTGCTGCTGGTACTGGATCAATTCGAGCAATGGCTACATGCCTGGCGCAACCTGGAGAACCCGGAGCTGGTGCAGGCGCTGCGCCAGTGCGACGGCGCCCGCGTCCAGTGTGTCTTCATGGTTCGGGATGATTTCTGGATGCCAGCCACGCGCTTCATGCGTGACCTGGAAATCAGCCTCGTGGAAGGGCACAACTGCGCGGCAATCGACCTGTTTCCAGTTCGCCATGCCCGCAAAGTATTGACTGCCTTCGGTCGGGCCTTTGGCGAACTTCCGGCCGAGGCGGCGCAGGAAAGCAAGGAGCAGAGGCAATTTGTCGAGCAGGCAGTGACCGGCCTGGCCCAGGAAGACAAGGTCATCTCGGTGCGGCTGGCCCTGTTCGCGGAAATGGTGAAGGGCAAGTCCTGGACGCCGGCCACGCTTAAGGAAATCGGCGGCGCCACGGGCGTCGGGGTCTCCTTCCTGGAAGAGACGTTCACCGCGGCAACAGCGCCGCCGCCGCACCGCCTGCATCAGAAGGCGGCCCAGGCCGTCCTCAAGGCGCTCTTGCCGGAAGCCGGCACGGACATCAAGGGGCACATGCGCTCGCGGCAGGAACTGCTCGAAGTCTCGGGCTATACCGGGCGGCCCCGCGATTTCGACGACCTGCTCCGCATATTGGACAGCGAGATTCGCCTCATCACCCCTACCGACCCGGAAGGCAAGGACGATCTCGCGCCGCCGGCGCTTGGCGGCGGCGGGCAATACTACCAGCTCACGCATGACTACATGGTGCCGGCGCTGCGCGACTGGCTCACGCGCAAGCAGAAGGAAACGCGGCGCGGCCGGGCCGAGTTGCTGCTCGCGGACCGAGCCGCGGTGTGGAACGCCCGACCGGAGAACCGGCAGCTGCCGTCACTGTTGCAGTGGGTGCAGATCAAGTGGCTGACGGCAAAGAAACACTGGACGCCGCCGCAAAGGAAGATGATGCGGAAAGCAACACGTCATCACGTGTTCAGGACAGTCATTGCCTTGGGCTTGGTATTGCTCATTGCCTGGGCTGGTTACGAGACTCAGGGAACGCTGAAAGCTCACGCCCTGCGTGATCGATTGCTGGATGCGAACACGAACGATGTCTCGACCATCGTGAGTGAGATGGCTTCCTATCGCCGCTGGCTCGATCCGCTGCTGTTCGAGGCCTTGACCACCTCCGGAAACTAGCAAGATCGCCGCCGACAGCTCCACGCCAGTCTTGCCCTGCTGCCGGTGGACGACACGCAAGTGGACTACCTGTCTGGCCGTTTGCTAAAGGGGCAGCCGGAAGAAGTCGTTGCCATACGAGCGGCACTGGGCGACCACAAACACGACCTTCAAGGCGGTTTGTGGAACCTCCTGGAGAACCCGAAAGTCGATCACGATGAGCGCCTGCGTGCGGCTTGCGCCCTGGCCGACTACGATCCCGACAACCGGCGCTGGGAGCAGGTCAGCGGTAACGTGTCCGCGATGCTGATCAAGAGTAATCCACTCGTTCTCGGCAAGTGGACCGAAGCCTTGCGGCCTGTGAAGACATTCTTGCTCCCACATCTGGCAGCGTTGCTTGAAGATGAAAAACAAAGTGTGTCCAAGTTGCGTTTGATCGCCGAGGTCTACAAGAGCTACGCCCACGACGATGCGACGGTCTTCGCCGCGCTGGAGAAGAAGCTAGAGGAGGTGATTTCGCCGGATCCGGCGGCAACAGCCGCGGGACAGTCACAGTCGAATACCGCCGTGGCGCTGCTACTAATGGAGCGCGGCGACAAGGTATGGCCGCTTTTCAAACACCGCAGCGATCCGACCGTCCGCAGTTTCTTGATCGAGCGCATTGGGCCAGGGGGGGTCGATCCAACGGTCCTGGTGGCGCGCTTGAGACAGGAGACGGATGTCTCTGCCAGGCGGGCACTTCTGTTGAGCCTGGGGCGATACGACCTGGACGGCTTGCCGTTGGCGGAAAGGCAGAAACTCCTACCCACGATCCTGAGCCTATACCAGGACGATCCAGACCCAGGCATTCATGGGGCCGCTGAATGGTTGCTGCGGCAATGGCAGGCAGCGGACAGGATCAAGGCCATCGATGGCAAGCTGGCTACCGGAGGAATTCATGGCCAGCGGCGCTGGTACATCAATCGCCAGGGACAGGCGCTGATGCTCATCCAGGGGCCGGTGCAGTTTGACATGGGGATTCATCAGGATAGACACAAGCAGAACATCAAGCGGAGCTACCTGATCGCGTCCAAGGAGGTCACAGTCGAGCAATTCCAGAGATTTCGCAAGGATCATCCATTATTGGAAAAGCTCCGCACGCCCAGCAATGATTGCCCGATGAATAGTGTCTCCTGGTATGATGCCGCGGCATACTGCAATTGGCTGAATGAACAGGAGGGAATCGCCAGGGACCAGTGGTGTTACGAGCCCAACACTCAGGGAGAATACGCCAACGGAATGAAGCTGGCCCCGGACCTATTGCGCCGGACGGGCTATCGCTTGCCTACCCAGGCTGAATGGGAGTTTGCATGCCGGGCCGGGGCCGGACCGCAAGTTGGGTTTTCCTTTGGCCTGCCCACTCACGGGGTTTCCTTGCTTTACCCCCCGGAAGATCTCATTCGCCAGTACGCTTGGTACTCAGGCAATTCCCAGTTCGTCAGTCATCCTGTCGGTTCGCTGAAGCCGAACGATTTCGGGCTATTCGACATGCATGGCAACGTCTGGGAATGGTGCCAGCACAAGTACCATTCATTCAAGTTCGGCGAAGTCCTTGATGACGAGGGCGTGGGCTCACCAATCGTCTTCGATAAGGAACGGCGCGAAATCCGCGGAGGCAGTTTTCATTATGGACCCGCGACCTTGCGTTGCGGTCATCGCGGCTATACGAATGAACCACCAAGCCTCAAGAGTCTTGACAAAGGCTTCCGCCTGGCGAGGACCCAGGCACCGTGATCATGCTTCTGTGCTTCGGCAACACGTCGCGCGGCCGTGGAACGTGGCGTAAAGCTCGTCAGATTTTCAACCAGCTCATGGGATCCGCGAAGGCGGCATCCAGCAGCGACGCTGTGCCTTTGAGTTGTTTGAAGGGGCCAGCTTCAGCAAGCAGGTGACCGAACACGGTCCTGCCGGCCACGCCTGGACGTTTGCGTCACCGCACCTCGCTCCGACAGCCACGATGGCGCTCCTGCCATTCGTCGGCGCCCTCGCGGCGATCTGCCGTGAGGCACTGTACAGCGGAGCTGCTTCAAGGCCCGAGTAGCTGGTTATCGTGGTCGTCGAGTTGCTGTTAGCACTGGAGGCTTGAGAACCCAACCCTATTCTACGGGATAGCTTGCTGCGCGGAAGACGCTACAATTGACCTACCATCGTACATGCAAGGTGTTTGAGAGGAACCTCTGCCACAGAATGGCACACCAGACAAAGGATGGACCATGAGATGGTCGTTGGTCTTGGGAGTTGCGGCCGCTCTCGTCGCCGTGGCAGTGGGTTTGCTTTGGTATTTCGATTCGCCGTTATCTTTTCCCCCGTTATCCCATTGACCAGCCGACAGGCCCATCCGTGTACTCGAACCGCGCACCGGAGATGGCGACCTGCCGCCGCTCATTGCTCTACCGGATTTGTCCAAGGTGGATCGGCGCCTGGTCGAGCCAGCAGGCCTTGTCAAGCCGGGTTATTGCTTGCTCGTGTTCGGTCCTGAGGCCAAGACCTGCGTCTGGATCATCGAGGATGGGGACACACTGTACGTTGACCGCAACGCGAATGGCGATCTCACGGAAGCTGGCGAGGCATTTGCGCCGGGCGAGCGTCGCGACCACATGGCCAGTGTGGATGGCAAGTCGTTTCGGAAACATCGCGATTGGACTTATTACATCGGCGATGTCACGCCAAACAACGGATTGACAAAACACACAGGCTTCAAGTTGACTCGGCACCGCAGCGAGGATGAGCCAGCCCATCATATATTGTCCGTCCTGGTCGGCGGCGCCACGTTGCAATACGCGGGGTGGGGCCCATTGTTTGGCGCGAGCCGCGACACGGCGCCCGTTGTCCATTTCGGTGGCCCGGTTGTTGCCAAACTCATCCGCAGTTCTGTTGCCATCAAGGGCGCGGATGATCGAGAGCTGCACTTCTGCATCGGCACACCAGGTATTGGGAGCCATTCCTTTGCTTACGTCGGAGAACAGGCGCTTCCGCTGGCCATTCGACCGGTGGTAGAGATTAACTGGCCGACACAAGGCGGCCCGCGCAAGGAATGCTTCGAATTGCCGTGGCGTTGCTGACACTTTCATTTTCACGGCCCCGTGAGGGTCCCGACCCAAGCAAGCAAGGGCATAGCCACGGTAACCTTGTTTTTCCCCGGTTGGAATGCAGTGAAATTTGCCAGCCGGACGTTTGAATTGAAAGTCATTGACTGAGCTGAGAAAGCATGTCGGAGTTCTCCATTCCACTTGAATTGCAAGCGCTGATCGGCGGACACTGGCGTGCGCCGTTTCAGGAAAGCAGTTCGTGGATCGGTTCCCCTTCCGGCAGGATCGGCACCGGACGGCCGGTCGGATGGGGAATCATCATCGCCTTGGCGTCGATGCCGAGATGCCGGTAGACGGTGGCGATGAAGTCCCAGGGATCGACCTGGCGGCGGACGGGGTGTTCGCCGCGCTCGTTGGTGGCGCCGATGACCTGGCCGCCGGCCGCGCCGCCGCCGGCGAACAGGATCGACATCGCCTGCGGCCAGTGGTCGCGACCCGGCTGCTCGACGCGCTCGATCGTCCCGACGGCGCGTGAGATGCTCGGCGTGTGGCCAAACTCGCCTGTGACGATCAGCAGCACGCGCTCGTTCAGCCCGCGCTCGAACAGGTCGGAGATCAGGGCGCTGACGCAGCGGTCGAAGTTCTCGGAGCGTTTCTTCAGAGCGTCGAAGATGTGACAGTTGACGGCATGATCGTCCCAGTTGTTCCCGGCCCCGCCGGCCTCGCGACCGCACAGCGTCACCGTGACCAGGTCCACGCCGGCCTCGACGAGTCGCCGCGCAATCAGGCACTGCTGACCCCATGCTGTCCGGCCATAGCGGTCGCGGACGGCGGCGGGTTCACGACCGAGGTCGAACGCCCGGCTGGCATCAGGCCGGGACAGGATATCGAGCGCCTGCTGCTGAAACTCGCCCATCACCGCCGCGTTGGCGCCCAATCGCGCTCGGTCGAACTCGCCAAGCAGCGCGCGGCGCGCATCGAGCCGGCCGTCGGTGGACACCGGCAGCCCGCCCACCGTGCCGGCCTGGTTCGGGTCGCCCAGGATTGCGAACGGAGCGTACTTGCTGCCCAGATACGCCGGCCCGATCGCCGACACAGGGCCCGGCTCCAGGCCGTACGTGGTCATGCCGATGTAGTTCGGGATCGCCCGGCCCGGACGCCAGCGCAGATAGTTGGCGATCGACAGGCAATCGGGGTCTTGCGGCCGGAATTCCTGGTTGGCGGTGAAATGCCCGGAGAAGAGCCGTTTCGGCCCGTTGGCGTGGCAACTCGCCTGGTGCGACAGCGACCGGAGCAGGGAGAACTTGTCGGCGATGGCCGCCTGACGTGGCAGCAACTCGGAGATGAGCATCCCGGTCGCGCGCGTCCGGATCGGCCTGAACGGGCCGCGATACTCCTCCGGGGCATCCGGCTTTGGATCCCAGGTGTCGATATGGCTGATGCCGCCATGGCAGTACAGCAGGATCACGGCCGTGTCCGCCCGCCGCCGGGATTCCGCCCGAAGCTGCAGCAAGCCCGGCAAAGTCAGGCCGCCGCCGGCAAGAGACGCCTTCAGGAAGGTGCGACGATGCATGGTAAGGCTAGCCAATGACAATCTCCACGCGTCTCGATGATTGTAGCAAGCGACAAGACATTTTCCCACGTTAGAACTGTATCCGTCGGCCGGCATTGATGTCCGCGACCATCTTGGAAATCTCGGCGCCGCCGCCTCTGTAGACCTTCTCGCCGAGCTTCTTCAACTTGCTCAGGTTGATGGATTTCGCCCGGTGCTTAACCATGTTCACGAAGTCGCCGCCGTCCACGAGTTTCTTGTCGTCGTCGCGAAACGGGGACACCATGGCGGCGAACTTGGACACCAGCGCCATTTCCAATGTGGGAACCCGATGCGACTTGCCGACGAGAATTGAGTTCTTGAAGACCGCGAGCAACGCATCATGACGCGGCTTCATCAAGTCGATCAAGGGCTTCTTGTTCGCTGGATCGCGAAAGCGAGTCACAATCGGAAAGTCTTCCATTTCAAGTTTCGGGAAGCTAGCCTTGATCGCCTTCACGGCCCTTTCGTGGTCCTTGGAACGCACCAGCACATCGACATCTTGCGTGGCGCGCGCTTCGTCGCGATAGCCGTTGATGCCAAATGTCCCCATCAAGACGTAGCGAACCTTGGCCTTGTTCAGGATCGCGATAACCTTTTCAGGCTGCATCGAGGCGGTCCTGGGGAAGTACATGCGCCGGATGTTCTCGCGGACCTCGCTGGCGACGAGAAGCGCGTCGAGGTGCTGTCGTGCGAATGAAGCTCTGGTAGCCGCGCGCACTACTTCAGCGCCTCCACGCCGCCGATGATTTCGGAGATTTCCTTGGTGATCTGCGCTTGTCGGGCGCGGTTGTACTGCCGCGTGAGGCTCTTGATCATGTCGCCGGCATTTTCGGTGGCGGCCTTCATGGCCACGCGGCGGGCGATCTGCTCGCTCACTGCGGCGTCCAGGAAGCACTTGAAGAGACGGATCTTGAACGACACCGGCAAGATCTCCTCGAGGATCTCGCCGGCGCTGGGGATGAACTCGTACTCGACCGAGGCAGCGGCTGCCGGCTTGCTCGCCGTGTCGAGTTCGGAGAGCGGCAGCAGCGTGTCCACGACCGGCATCTGCCGGGCCGCGTTCAGGAATTTCATGTACACGACTTCGACGCGGTCGACGCGGCCGGCGATGTAGTCGGCGATGTAGCGGCTGGCCAGGGCATCGACCTCGTCGAAGCGCGGCTTGTCCTCGAAGTGGGTGTAGGTCTTCTCCGCCGCCACGCCCTGGTAACGGTAGTAGGCGATGGCCCGCTTGCCGGACAGTTCCAGGTGCAGGCCCAGGTTTTCCGCCTGGATCTGCCGGATGCGCGTGGTGGCCTCGCGCAAGATGGACCCGTTGTAGCCGCCGCACAGCCCGCGGTTCGAGCAGATGACCAGCACCAGCACGTTCTTGACCTGCTCGCGCTTTTCCAGGAGCGGATGCGTGATGTTGGCGGCGTTGGCGCTCAGGTCGGCGGCCAGTTCGGCGATCTTGCGCGTGTACGCCTCCGCCTCGACGGCGCGGTCGAACGCCTTTTTGAACCGGGCCGTGGCAATCAGCTCCATGGTCCGCGTGATCTTGCGAATGTTGCGAATCGCCTTGCGGCGCTTGACGATGGCTCGCGTCTTGGCCATGAGTGAACTCGATCCTCGGGATGATACGGCTCTCGAACGAGCGATTATTGTAGTCAAAATGACAGAGACGTCCGCCAAGGGCGGCTATCGGCCTTGCGATTCGCAGGTTTGATCCGGTAAGATCGCGGCTTCCAGGAGTGGACCGGTATGAATGCCGCCGCATCTCTTTGTCCCAAGAGTCAGGCCGCCGCCCGCGGCTTCGTTGTCGTTGTCGCCGCTCTGGCGCTGCCCTGCTTGGGGCATTCGGCTCGTCAGGAACGGCAATCCCAGCTGGAAGAACTTTGGGAAAAGCTGGGACGCGTTGACAGCGCCGCCAGGGCGATCCGCGAATTGGCGAGAATTGAAGAAACTCCAAGGTTTCTGCAAGCGCGCATCCCTCCGGTTCGCGAGCGCAATCCGCGCGAGCTGCGCTGGCTGGCCGACGAACTGAACCATCCCCGCTTGCTCGTGCGCCTGGAAGCCGGCGTGGCCCTGGAACGCGTGCGTTGCCAGGCCATTCCGGCGGTGTCGGCGGCGATCATGCAGGCGGCCGGCCCCCGGCATGAACAGGACCTGCGCCGGCTGCTCGGAAAGCTGCGCAACCCGATCGCCTGTTCGGAGACGATGCGCGAGCTGAGAGCCGTCGAAGTGCTGGAGCGCATGGCGACGATTTCGGCGCGGCGACTACTCGAAGCCTGGGCCCGTGGCGCTGCGGACGCGGACCTCACCAGGGAAGCCGATGCCGCCTTGCAGCGGCTGCTACCGCCGCGCGAGTCACTGGCCTGGCAGCCACGACACATGGAGCCGCCGTATGGCGCTGCCGAATGAAGAAACGATCGTGACGGCAGCGATGTGCTCCGGCCTGGCGGAACTGACAATCCGCCAACCAGCCGGCACATTCGCCCTCACGCCCGGCAGCCTCATCTCCCTCCAGGCCATCGGCAAGCACCGCGACCTGTTGACGGGCAACGGCCTCGACTGGGGAAGCGGCACTGGCTGCCTGGCCATCGCTGCCGCCAAGATTCCGGCCGTGCAACACGTGATCGGCCTCGAGATCGTCGAGGCAAACGTCACCGCCGCGTGTGAAAATGCGCAGCGCAACGGCGTTCAGGACAGGGTAAGCTTTTTGCTGTCTGACTCCTACATGCCGCGGCACCCGGCCGGGCGTGCTTCTCTCGAAGAGCTTCGGGGGCGTGTGAACGTCATCCTGGCCAATCCCCATTCGAGCGAGGGCGATGACGGATTCGGCTGCAGAAGGCTCGTCCTGCAAGGTGCACGCCGGTTCCTGATCCCTGGCGGCGTGGTCTTCCTGATGGTGTCGATCCAGTATGGCCAGGAGAGACTCCGCCGCCTGTGCGCTGAAGCCCCCGGTTTCGTTCATGGCGGCGAACTGGCTAGCACCGATTGGGTGCCGTTCGATCTCGCGCGGCCCGACCGCATGCACAATCTACGGCTGTACGTCGCGGAGGAACGGCGCGGCGGCCTGGCCTACGACTTCCGGCATCCCGATCGTTCGCAGCCTGAACGTTCGCAGCCTGCCGGCATGACGGCCCAGGCCGCTCTGGCTCACTACGGACGCACCGGGGAGAGCCCGCTGACCCGATGGGAGGTGCACCTGTTTTCTTTCAGGCCAGCAAGCTGAGCCGTACCATTGGCCGTGCATCGGTCGCTCATTTGCGGCCGAAGAGCGCCCGGGCATTCGACGTTGTCTGCCGGGCGAACACTTCGGGTTGCAAGCCCACGACGCCGGCCAGGCAAGCGGCCGTATGCACGACGTGGGCGGGTTCGTTGACCTTGCCGCGCAATGGGACGGGGGATAGATACGGGCTGTCCGTCTCGACGAGCATGCGTTCGAGCGGCACCTTGGCGGCCACGTCGCGCAGGTCCTGGGCGTTCTTGTACGTCACCATGCCTGCAAATGACACATGCAAACCCATCGCCAGGCAGGCCTCGGCGGTGGCCCAGACGCCGGTGAAAGAATGCATGACGCCGCGGATCGGGCCGTGCCGCGCATGGTCGTCGCACAACATGCGCAGCACGTCCGCCTCCGCTTCGCGGCAGTGAATGACCACCGGCTTGCCGCACCGACGGGCCAGGTCGAGGTGCCGGGCGAAATAGTCTTCCTGAACCGCGAACGGCGTGAAGTCCCAGTGACGATCGAGACCCGTCTCACCAATCGCCACGACCTCCGGCCGGTCAACCAGTGAGGCAACCTTGTCCCAGTCGGCGTCGGCTGCTTCGGCGGCGTGGTTGGGATGAATGCCGACGCTGGCGGACAGTTGCGGATGATGTCCGGCCAGGGCCACACACACCGCGCTTGAGTGCGCCGTCGTGGCGATCGTGACGATCTCGATCACGCCTGCCGCTCCGGCGCGTACCAGTACTTCGGAAAGCTGCTCCCGCAGCCTGTCGTCATCCAGGTGCGCATGCGTATCGAACAGTTCGAGCCCCACGTCCGGTCCTCGCCAGGATTCGTTGTCCGCATTGTAGTCGGACGGGCAGGACGTAGCGACACGCTGCCGTGCTCCAAAAAAAGAGCATGCAGCCGTGAACCAGTCCGGGTCGGCAGCGTCCTTCTGGTGTACGAACGGGTCCAAGGTGTTAGCGGCAGCATCCCCGGCTCTTAACCGGTGGGGTGCCGGTTCAAGTCCGGCTGGTCCCATGTGCGTTGTTTCTAGCGGAGCTGACGCCCACGGCTCCTCAGGAAACGATGAGTTGATGCCCTGGCGGTGCCAGCCTGGAGTGGCCGCCACCCTCTCAAGGTGGAGATCATGGGTTCAAATCCCATCCAGGGTACTTGACGTTCTTGAATGTTTCGGCCGAGTACGCAAACTTGGCAAAGCGGCCAGGTCGAGAGCCTGGTGAATATCTGTGGGTTCGACTCCCACCTCGGCTAGCTGGACTTTCGCTACTTGGGGCGACCGCCCCACATCTCTTCCTCGGCAAACGGATGAATGGGCCCGGCCGGCTTGGGCTTGGGTTGTGCCTTGAGAATGGCTTCGGCCAGGACGATATCCGGCTTGGACGTGATCTTGATGTTGCCGCGGGTGCCTTCGACGACGTGCACGCACTTGCCGGCCGACTCCAGGAGCTGCGCATCATCGGTGATGCCCTTGCCGAGCTTGCCGCGACTGGCGTAGGCCTCGACCAGCCAGTCGCGGCGAAAGACCTGCGGCGTCTGCGCCAGCCAGAGTCCATCGCGCGGCGTCGTCGCCTTGATCTGCCCCTGGTTGACCTGCTTGATCGTGTCGGCGATCGGACAAGCGAGGATGGCGGCCCCCGTCTGCTCGGCCTTGCTGAAGACGGCGCTGATGAGCGCCTCGGTCACGCACGGACGGACGGCATCGTGGATGGCCACGAAGTCGACCTCGTCCTTGATCAGCTTGAGCGCATTGGCTACCGATTCGAAGCGTTCGGCCCCGCCGATGACGATTTGCACGTTCATGAAGGCGAGCTTGGCGCCGAAGCGGCGGCGAAACATCTCCTCGTCGTCCGCCGCAATCACCACGATGCACTGCACCACGTCGGCACGCGTGACGAACAGCTCGGCTGACCGCAACCACACCGCGCGGCCGTCGAGCATGACAAACGGCTTCTTCTCCTTGTCCTTGTAACGCGATGAGCTGCCCGCGGCAGGGAGGATGACGGCGAAGCGCGACATGGGCCACCACTTCTTCTTGATTCTTGATCCCGGAATGCCACAACGAGATTTTACAAGGAATCGGCATTCGCAAGTCAAAAATCGGAACAGCTACTGGCTTCCGTCGTGCGCCAGCTTGTCACGCAGGTACTCGATATTGCCGAGGAACTGGCGCATTTCTTCCTCGCCCTCGTGGAACTGCTCGTCGATCTCGGAGATCGCCGGCTTGGGGGCGTCCACGAACGCAGCAAAGTCGTGCAGCCGTCTTGTCACGGCCTCGATCTGGCGGACCAAGTCGTCGGGCGCCGATCCCAGCTCCGGCGAGCTTTCCTCGCGCTGCCGTGCCCTGGCCAGCGCTTCCGCCACCACTTTCTCGATCCACGGCAGCGAGTCCTTCTGCCACAACGACGAATCAGGCTTTTCGATGGACATTGGCAACTCCTGGGTACATTTGTGGGGAGCGATGGTCAGGGCCTTCACATCTTTCGTGGCGAGGATTCTAACGCCGAGTACGGAGGATTGCCAACCAGGAATGCGGATGGGCGTGCCTGTTTGGTATCGGCGCTCCGATGCCAGGTCGAGACTCTTTCCCAGGCGTCCCAGACTACGCGATCGCAGGGTACTCTGGACAGGTTCGGCTTGGCGCATCAAAGGATTTGATTATGCTTGGCGGGCGAAATTCCGCTCACACATGGAGGAAGCCATGTTCGTCGGCTGCTCGACACTTTGCTTCGCGCGTTTTCCGCTGGAGCGGGCCCTGCGCATCATCGGAGAACTGGAGTTTGGCAAGCTGGACGTGGCCATTCACGAGCGCGGCCCGCACCTGAAGCCCTCCGAGGTGCTGGCGGATCCTGCCATGGCGGCGCAGCGCATCCGCATCGGCCCCAGCCTGACGCCCGCCGCCTTCAGCGTCGAGATTGATGCCGGCACTGCCGACGAGTACCTTGACCAGTTCCGCGCCGTTTGCCGTCTGGCACGCCTTTCCACTGCATCCACGATCACGATCCCGGCATCGCCCAGCGGCTTTGGCATGGATCAGGAGGTCGCCCGTCTGCGGCCGCTCGTGCAACTGGCCGAGACCGAGGGACTCGTCCTGACCGTTCTGACACGCACCGGGACGCTGACCGAACTTCCTGCCGGCGCTCGCGAACTGTGCGAGCGCGTCCGCGGACTCTATCTCACGCTCGATCCCAGCCATTACGTGGCCGGCCCCAACCAGGGCGCCAGCCACGACGAGGTCTATCCGTTTGTCAAACACGTCCATCTGCGCGACACCGGTCGGGCGCCGGGACAGTTCCAGGTCCGGGTCGGCCAGGGCGAGATCGAGTATGGCCGGGTCATCGCGCAACTGCAACGTCTCGGCTACGACCGTCTGCTCACCGTCGCCATTCACGACATCCCCGACGCCCCCTTCGCCATGGACGCCGAGGTACGCAAGCTGAAGTACCTGCTGGAGAGCTTGGTGTAGACCGGCGGGGCTTGCACGCCAGGACAGGTTTGCTGCTACTCGGCAATCGTTGTTCCCGGATACTCCGCGCTCCAGGCGAACCACTTGCAGGCAACCGCGTCGAGCGGCTCGAGAGTCCAGCCGGCGAGCGGCCCGTCAACGCCCCGGCCGGCGACATCGAAGATTGTCCTGGTGCGGCGGTCGCGGACCTTGCCAGCAACGACTTCCAGGTTCACGGGCACCGGTGGCGTGACGGCTGCGCCTATCGGCAAAGGCACGCCGCGGTCGGGCGGCGAAATCCCGTCCTTGTCCGGCCTGGGAGCATTCCACTTGCGGGGCTGATGCGCTTTCGGCCAGTAGGCGCCCAGGCTCCCTGTCCGCGGCTCCCTCAGTACGACGGCTGGGCCCGCGAGCGTCTCGATGACTTGAAGTGCCTTGCTCATCTGCGAGATGGGCAGGGCGACAGCCGATTTTCCAGTCCAGAGTCCGAATACCATTTCCTCTGCTGGCAGGCGCCGATCGATCTTCTTGAGACGCGACTTCAAGGAATCGGCATGAACTTCCCTGGGCATCTCCACCGGCTTGTACTTCGCGAACATGTGATAGGCGACGGCGTGCGGATACTTCTCCGTCCACTCCCCCCATTGTGAGACCAGTGTCGGCACGTTGCCAAGCCGCGTCCCTTGCTTCGGCCCGGCAAAGGCCAGACCGGTCAAGCAGGAATAGAGCGTGCCGTCGCGGCCATCTTTCATGACCATTACGCCCTTGCGCCAGCCATGGAACCTGAAGTGGTAGCTGGCGGCGAAGCCACGGGCAAAGCCGGCATCTGGATCGTGGACGAAAACGCCGTAGCTATCGGAGATGACGCGGTACGAGTTGAGAAAAAAGCGAATGGGAATGGCCCCGCCATCGGAATAGCCGCGGGTCCACACGAGAACCGGATCCTTCGCTCGCAGTTCCCCGGCACGCCGTTTCATTTCGTCCACGCAGTGCGAGCAGTTTGGATTGACCAGCGTGGGAAATGCGTCGGGCCTGGCACGCACGTCTGAATCATCGGCCCGAAGCGTGGCGGAACACATCAGAACGGTCACGACCAGGATCGCTCGCATTTTTCATCGCCTTTCAGGATCACTTCAACAGCCGGCGAATTGCCGTCGATCCCTGTCAGCATTGCGGCCACCTCGCATGGACATGCAGGAAAGCGGTGGTTTCCATCATATTCAAGTCCGCCAAGAATTCAGGCAGACAGGATCGGTGACGTGCAATTCCTGCGCTGTGACGGCCAGGCTGACAACGGCGCTCGACAGAGAATGTGGCGCGACATGAAACACGGGCCGGACAAGGCATCAATGACCGCAGGTGCCGCCTGGTGCATCGCCCGTGATCAAGTTGATGATGTCAGGATTGCCGGAATGCGGTCCGTCGGCGCCAAGGTGAAGCAAACGGGCTTCGTCCCGTGGCGCGCCGGAGAAGATGCCATAGTCGGCGGGAATGTGCACGCTCGGATCGAGGATGCCGAACGCCTGGCCGGGACCGGCAGGTTCACACGCACACCTGGAGCGATGCAGGCCGGGTCGAGTCAAAAAATGGCCGCCGCGATGATGCGGCGGACGCGGCACATAGAATCGCGGCACGCCTTGGCCGCCGTCAGACGTCCCTGGAAGAGCGATGGCCCAGGCCACAGTCAGTGCGCAAACAAGAATACTTGTCTGCCGGCGTCGCATCTGCACCATCCTTCATGATCAAACATCGGAATGATCCAACGACTGATATCGCCCGGTCACTTCGGGACAGGAGAGGGAATTGCGAAAAAGGACGCACGATTTGCCGCTGCGGCGGCAGCTTGATCCGAATCATCCGACCAGCACGCATCCACGACATTCGTGAGCGGCCTTGCACGGTTCTGGTTTCAAAACTGTGCTGCTTTCCCAGCCTGCCAGTTCCCTCGTATTTTCCGGAGATTCGACAAACATCGTACAACTGGCAGACATGCTAAAGGGGAGATGGCTTTCCATCCGAAATGAATCATGTCGAGATTCGGAGGTGGGTGAACACCGAGGAGGCAAGCATGAGCGCATTTTATCTGCTGGCCTCTGTCTGGCTGCCTGCCCAATCGGCCGATCATCATGGTCAGCCGCCGCACCAACCGCTGTGGACGTGCAGTTCCAGGCTAAAGTGCCGCAACGAGATGACATGCCATCCCGTCGGCGAGGTGTCGCTGCCATTTCTGGACTGTGTCGGCCGCCTATGTGACAGAATGTGCCCTCGCAAGCGTCATCGGACGATTCGCTTCGAGGGAGTCGATACATCTCTCATGTATCCCCATCACGCCTGGCAGGGCAGCCAGCCCAGTGCGGTCCCGGAATGCATTTCAGGTGCCGCACCGGCAGCCGCCGTTCCACCGGGTCAGAAACCAATTGTCCAATCTGAAATGATCATCAAGCCAAAGTAACCTCGGCTCCACCGCGCCGGCGGCGTGCCGTTGATCTTCCTCAACGACCCGGCTGGCGATCGTCGATGCTGGATGGGGCAACGCCGCGCGCCGCAATTGAGCATTCGCGTCTCAACCGCCGTCATGTACAATCGATTGCGGGAGGAACGCTTCATGCCATCGCCATTTCCTGGAATGGACCCGTATCTGGAGACGCCGCAATTGTGGCCCGATGTGCATCACGGGTTGGTCAGCCAGATACAGGCGGTTCTGACTCCGGAGGTTCGTCCGCGATATGTGGCGCGGGTTGAACTGCGCGTGTACATCTCGGATGATGACGATCCCGGCCGCGAAGTGATTATCCCGGATGTCAGAGTGGAGAAGACCAAGCGCAACGGCAAGAAAGGCAACGGCATCAAGGCAGCGAAGAACAGCGCCAGCCTGGCCGTCGCCGAGCCGCTGATCGTGCCAATTCTGATCGACGACGAGATCAAGGAAGCACGTCTGGAGATTCGCCACCTGGAAACGGGCGCACTGGTGACGGTGATCGAGGTACTGAGCCCCGCCAACAAGATTCGCGGTTCGTGCGGGCGGGCAAGCTTCATGGAGAAACGTCACGAAACATTGTCCTCGGACATGAACTGGGTGGAGATCGACCTGCTGCGTGCCGGTTTGCCGTCCGTCACGCGGCCGCCGCTCCAGCCCAGCGACTATCGCGTGCTCGTGTCCCGCGGCGGCCAGCGGACGCGGGCGAAATACTGGCCCGTCAGCATGCGCCAGCCGTTGCCCGTCGTCGGCATCCCGCTGCGCCATCCGGACCCGGACGTGCCCCTGGATCTCCAGAGGGTGCTCAACTCCGCCTACGAGCGCGGCGCCTACGACCTGTCCGTCGACTACCGCGAAGAGCCCGAACCGCCGCTGATCGCCGCCGACTCCGCCTGGGCGAAGCGTCTGCTGCGCGACAAGCGCGGGCGCTGAACAAGTCCACTTGTCCGCCGCACCTGTCTGTCTCACAATGAACCAACCATGCCAGCTGTGAATCACAACGGCGTCAGCCTCTTCTACGCCGAGCGCGGCGAGGGCGTGCCGTTGATCTTCCTCAACGGCCTCGCCGGCGATCATCAGTACTGGATGGGGCAGCTCCGCGCCTTGTCGAATCGCTTTCGCTGCCTGGCGCTCGATAACCGCGACACCGGACAGTCGAGCTATGCGACAGCCTCGTACACGATTACGGACCTCGCCGACGATGTCGCCGGTTTCATGGCGCAACTGTCGTTGCCGGCGGCGCACATCGTCGGGCTGTCGCTGGGCGGCATGATCGCCCAGGAGATGGCGCTGCGGCATCCGGCGCGCGTGCGCAGCCTGTTTCTCGTGGGCACGGTGGCCAAGGCCGATGACTGGTTCTGCGCCACGCTCGACGCCTATGGCTGCATCCGCCGCCAGGTCCGCGACACGTCCGAGTTCTTCCAGGTGCTGCTGCCCTGGCTGGTCAGCCATCGCTACTTCGAGCAACCCGAGCGTGTGGAATGGCTCAAGGCGTTGCTGGCGCAGAACCCGCATCCGCAGAAGATCGAAGGCTTCTTCCGCCAGTTCGAGGCGATCCGCGGCCATGACACGCTCGATCGGCTCGCGTCGATCACCTGCCCGGTGTTACTCGCCGCCGGCGCGGATGACTCGATCGCCCCGCCACGCTATTCGCGGCAACTCGCCGAGCGACTGCCGCACGCGCGCCTCGAGATCATGCCAGATGTCGGCCACGCGCCGCCGATCGAAGATCCACGCGGATTCAACCGGTTGCTTGACGGGTTCCTGAGTTCGTAGACGACGCTGCCAGGGTCGCCGCGACGCTGGCAGCGTCGCCCACGACCCGATAGGATATTCCCTTTCGCCGTCACGCATCAATCGTTACCGTCGAGAATCTCATGCAAACCGTTCGCATCGGCATGGTTGGTTCCGGGTACATGGGGCGAAGCTACGCCGAGTGCCTGAAGAGCTACACCAAGCACGGGCAGATGACGGCCGTCACCGGCGGCAGTCGCGCGGAGCAGCTTGCCGCCGACTACCAGGCGGCATTCGTCGCCGATTATGGCGACCTGCTGGCGCGTGCGAATGTCGATGCTGTGCTGATCGCCACGCCGCATAAGGTGCATCTCGACCAGGTGACGCGCGCCGCCGGGGCCGGCAAGCATGTGCTCGTCGAGAAGCCGATGGCGCTGGACGCCGCCGAATGCGACGCCATGATCGCCGCCTGCCGCAAGGCCGGCGTCACGCTATCGGTCATCCAGACGGTCCGCTTTCGCGGCACCGTCGCTCGCGGCTGGCGCATGATCCAGGAGGGCAAGATCGGCAAGGTCCGCATGATCGACCTGCGCACCCTCTTCGAGTGGGTTCCGACCACCAGCAAGCACTGGACGCAGGACCCGGGCGAGGGGGGCCTGATTCTCGATCAGGGCGCGCATAACTTCGATTTCATGCGCTGGTACGCCGGCAGCGAAGCCAGGACGGTCTTTGGTCGGGTCAAGACCTACGGCGACTGCGCCTATCCGTTTCCCACGGCGATGGCCGACGTCGAGTTTCAGAACGGCGTGCTGGCCCACACCTGGATGTCGTTCGAACTGCCCAAGCCGGGGCTCGCCGACTCCGCTTTCCGCGCCTTGGTCGTCGGCGAGACGGGGATGCTCGACATCGACGGCTTCGGCAAGCTGAGCGCTGCCCTAGACGGCAACGCCTGGCAACTCATCTGGCAACAGCCGACCATCGACTACATCAACAAGCCGCTGGCCCCCGAACGGCTGGAGGCGTTCTACACGCAGGTGCAGGACTTCATCGACAGCGTACGGTTGAAGCGCCCGCCGGCCGTCAGCGGCGAAGACGGCCGCGCCGCCGTGGCGCTCATCGACGCCTGCCGCAAGTCGAACGCCAGCGGAGCAGCGGTGAATGTGAGCTGATTTGCGCCTCGAATCAACCACAAAGGACACAAAGACCACGAAGGCAAACAACGCATGAACCATGCACCGATCCCGCCGGAGGATGAAGACCTGGCTCACAGAATCATCGGGGCCGCAATCGAGGTGCATCGTGTGCTGGGACCCGGATTCCTGGAGAAGATCTACGAGCGGGCCTTGTGCCATGAACTCATGCTTCATGGCATCGAGTGCCAACCGCAGCAAGAGATTCTTGTTCCCTACAAGGACATCCGGATTCTCGGCCAACAGCTCGATTTGTTGGTGGGATCGCGCGTGATCGTGGAACTCAAGGCGGTAACGGAGTTGCATCCGTTGCACCACGCGCAGTTGCTTTCCTATCTGAGGCGACCGATCTCCGCCTTGGCTTGCTCATCAACTTCCACGTCCCGTCCTAAAGGACGGCCTCAAACGCGTTGTACGGTGACAAAGACATCAGAAACCAACCACCAAGAGCACAAAAAAGCGATCTGTGAGCCGGCTCGAGTTCCTCTTCTTCGTGTTCTTTGTGTCCTTCGTGGGTAACCGGTCACGGGTCGATATAGCTCGGAATCGTGGTTTCGGGTACTGTTGCGGTTGGCATGGATGCTCCACCGACAGTATCGGCAGAAGTGTTGGCATCGCTGCCGCCTGAAGTCCTTGCTTTGA
>VGYC01000101.1 GCA_016873095.1 Planctomycetota bacterium
CATGCTTTTCATGACCGGGTTGGCCGCCGTGTTGTCGGCCCGATTTTGCCTTGCTCGACGGCGGCTTGTCGTGCGGATGAGTGGTCGAAGGAGGTTTCGAGGAATTCGCGGGCGTTGCCTTCCCGCCCTTGAACTTGGCCAACTCCGCCTCGAGTTTGGCGACGCGAGCAGTCAAGTGCCGAAGCAGCGCCAGCACCGCTGCCGGCGTCGCGGCGAGATCAGCTTCGGAAACAAACGGAGAAGCATCCATGCCAGCTGCAAGGATACCCCACTCCGAGTAGAAAACGCTAGACCGACCTGTGAACGGTTACAGGCACCGGCAAGAAGTTCAAGGTGGGAACATGAGTGGGTGTCCAGGCAAGTGTGCGCCGGGACCAACAGGTGCCGTGCTCGTGCTGGCACTGGCCGTGGCATTTGCCGCGGTCAGCGCTGCACTTGCGCAGGCGCCTGCTGCATCCGACGCTCCAGCGCCGCCGCCGCGCGTCTTGCTTGGCACGCCGAGCGATACACCCATCGACCCGGACTCCGAGCCAGGACTTCCGGATCGCGCCGGCAGTTCGCTGACGCTGGCGGAGGTCCTCCTGTCCGTGCATGCTTACTATCCGCTGGTCTACGCCGCCGAGCAGGAGCGAATCGTGGCCGATGGCAAGTTGCTGTCGGCGCGCGGAAGCTTCGATCTCAACTTGCAGGCCAGCGAGGGCACGAACCAGGGGACCTACAACAACCACCGTACTGACGTTGGCTTGCAGCAACCGCTGGCCTTCATGGGAGCCTCGGTGTTCGCCGGTTACCGGCTCGGCGACGGGCTCTTCCCGACCTATTACCTGGACCGGTTGACGGCCGACGGCGGTGAGTTCCGGGCCGGCCTGCTGCTGCCGCTGTTGCGGAATCGCGCCATTGACTCGCGCCGCGCCGGCGTCCAAAAGAGCAGCATCGATCGCGATGTCGCCGCGCCGAGTATTCAGTTACAACGTATCGACATCTCGCGCAACGCCAGCCGAACCTACTGGCTCTGGGTGGCCGCAGGACACCGTGTGCGCATTGCCCGCCAGGTCCTGGACATTGCCGAGAGACGGGACAGTCAGCTAGCGCTGCTCATCAAGCAGGGCCGGCTCGCGCCCATTGAACGCGTCGATAACCAGCGGACCATCGTCGATCGGCAGGCCAAGCTGGTGGCGGCGACTCGTTTCCAGCAGCAGTCGGCCATCGCCCTGTCACTTTATCTTCGCGACCCTCTGGGAAACCCAGTCGTTCCGGACCTGAATCGCCTGCCCGCATTTCCGGACCTCCCGGAATTGCCTACTGAGGAGGCACTGCAGCGAGACTTGCAAGTTGCACTTGGCCGGCGTCCGGAGTTGCAGCGCTGGCAACTGCTGCGCGAGCGCACCGAAGTGGAGCTGCGGCAGGCGGAAAACCAGTATCTGCCGGCGCTCAATCTGTCGCTACGCGGGGCTCAGGACGCGGGAGGTGGCAGTAGTTCTTTGTCCGGGCCCAATGGCCTGAATCGCGCCGCATACGAGGCCGCCGTGTTGATGGAGATGCCGGTGCAACGGCGTGAAGCTCGTGGCCGGGCACTAGCGGCTCGCGGTACCCTAGCTCAAATTCGGGCCCAGGAACAAATGGCGCGCGACCGTATCGGCGCCGAGCTGCGCGATGCTGTGTCCATCATGAGCCAGGCCGTGGACCTCGAGGGTCGTGCCCGCGACGCAGTCCGCCTTACTCGTCAGATGGAACAGGCAGAGGGCTCCCGTTATAAGCGTGGCCAAAGCAACATGCTGCTCGTGACTATTCGCGAAATCATGACCGCTGAAGCCCAGTTTCAGCAGGTGGACGCCCTGGCCGAGTTTTTCCGCGGCCTCGCCGACTACTTCGCTGCTATAGGTGTCGATCCCTCCATGCCCGCCGATCAGCGACATCCGTAGTTCGTACGAATTCGACTCCGGTGTGCGTGCCAAGCCGGCGAAACAAGCAGTTTCGAACCGCAGATTCGTCCTGGTAATCCTTGCTGATTGTGCGCAATGCGCCGGAAACTCCGGCAATGACGGAGACGACGGCGTTTTCGGGGGCTCGGAAATTCTCGCACAACAGGCAAAGACGCTAAAGCAGGCACGGCCCGCAATCCGAACTAGATAGCAGAACGCGAACGCGTACCGCGACGGCCGGCCGCAAGAGTAGGCGCCGGTGCCAGTCCGCGACGGCCATTCGCGATTGCAGATGCGGCGCCCGGTCTCACAGCGGCAGCCGCGCTGAACCTTGAAGGAGGACAAGATCGTGGGGAATAGCATCTATTTCTTGACCGCAACCTGGCTGGCGGCCCAGGGCTTGGAACCCCAGCCGATGATGTCCGGCGTGTCGGGCATGTCCGGAATGAACGGCCAGTGCACTTCCTGCCAGAACGGCGGAATGCATGGCGGCATGGGCAGCGGGCGCCGCTACTTTGGCGGTAATTGCCAGCAGGGCTCCGCCGGCATCTTCCAGCGCATGGGCAACCGCGTCCGCGGCTTCTGGGATCGCTGCCTGGGTGAAGACGATGGATCGTACATGCACAACATGAATCAGATGCAGCACATGAATCAGATGAATCATACGAGCGGCGCGTCGCAGATGGGGCAAATGCGGCGCGGGCCAGGCAACATGCATGAAATGAACAGCATGCCGACAAGCGTCAAGGTCACCGAACCGCCCCTCGCGGACGTCGCGCCTAACCAGAGCAGCCACAAGTCGCCGCCCAGGCCCCTTTCGCCCATCACGTTCCGGCCTCACGGTGGCAGCAACACCGGTAACAGCAATAGCAACAACGCAGCCAACAGCCCCGTTCCCGCCAACAGGAGCGGAAACAGCGGCGGTGTGGTTGGCAAGACGCCGCTTAGTGCGCGCATGGCAGAAAAGGTTGGCCATGAAAGCGACTTCAGCTGGATCACCGGCCAGATTCGCCGCGAGAGCAGCGGCTGGGTGATCTATTTTGCCACGCCGGAGACCATCGATCGATACAACGGGCGTCTGCCGATAGCCTCGGGCGTCGACATGAGCAAGTTCCAGGACGGCAATCTGGTTACCGCCCACGGCCAGGTCAATGTCCGCGGCAATCAGGCCTCATATCAGGCCGCCTCGGTCGACCTCATTGAGCACGACGCCAAGTAGACTTCTCCTTCCCGGTTCCCCGAAGCCGGCATGCGGTCCCAGCCGCCTGCCGGCTTCTTTCGCTTCTCGGCAGCCGAACCGTCCTCTCCAATTGACGCGAATTGCCCAGTCCCAGTCCGACGATCGACTTCCTCTTCGCGCTTTCCTGTTGCAGTGTTAGATTCTGCGGGAAGAACTGCCGCTCGCCACAGGAGCATCGTCATGAACTGGCCGCCGGACGATCAAACTCTGATGTGGATACAGATCAGCACAGGGTTTCTCGGCGCCTTGACCCTGGTCTACTGGTTGCGCTGGGTCGGTCGTCGTTTCGGGCAACTCTTGCATCTGCACGTCTATTTCTCGCCGAAAGGTGGCTGCGAGAATGCCATTGTTCAGGAACTGAAAAAAGCCCGCAAGGAAGTCCTCGTCCAGGCTTACTCGTTCACCGCGGACCCGCTATCCTACGGGCTAGTGGAAGCCAAGAAACGCGGCGTTGATGTGGAAGTCATCCTCGACCGCAGCAACGAAGTCGAACGCTATTCCGATCTGAACATCTTGCTCGACCACGGCCTGAGTCCGCTCATCGACGCCGAGCATGCCATTGCCCACAACAAGATCATGATCATCGACCAGAAGGTTGTGATCACTGGCAGCTTCAATTTTACCAACCAGGCCGAGAATCAAAACGCCGAGAACGTCTTGATCATCCGCGGCCACAAGGAACTGGTCACGCAATATCGCAACAATTTCATGGCCCACAAGCTGCACAGCAAGCCAGCCACGCGCAACATGCAAGCCAACCCGACCGAGGCGAAGATGCCGGATCGCCGCGCCGCGTGAGGCTCGCTGGACGGTGCGCTGGTCGTTGTCGCCCGGAGGCCCACATGAAAGTCGATCTCGAAACCTACTCTGGCCATCCTCACACAGACGCCAAGGCGAGCCTGACTGCGCGGCTGGAGTGTGGCGAGGTCGTTTATTTCTCCAGCTGTCCGTTTGATCTGTTTAGCCAGGATGACCTCGAATTCCTGGTCCAGCAGAAATCTGGCGGTGGCTTCCACAAGAACATCAGCTATGACCCCAATCACGGCCGCACGTCCGGCTACTTGACGTTCTCTCGACAGCAGCGGCGGCGTTTGCGCGGGCTGCTGAAGGGGTTCTCGGAGCGTGCCACGGCCTGGCTGGCCGGGTTGCTTCCTCGCTACGCCCAGAGTTGGCGCCTCGACCGTGTCCACTATCGCCCTGAGGAGGAAGCAACGCGCATTCTCCGCGATACGGCGCGCGACGAACTATTGCACGTGGACGCATTTCCGACGAGGCCTTCGCGCGGCGATCGCATTCTGCGACTGTTCGTCAACCTCAACGACTGCGAGCCGCGTACTTGGGTGACATCCGAAACGTTCAGCTTCTTACTCGAACGCTTCGGACGGCAAGCCGGCTTGCCGCACGAGGTCGAGGCAACCTGGCCGCGACGGCTACGGCACGGTTTGCTCGGGCTCGTGCAGCCGCACTATCGGCGACGGACGATCTACGATTCGTTCATGCTACGCTTTCACCATTTTCTCAAGAACCATCAGGGCTTTCAGGACCGCGGCGCAAGAAAGTTCCATTCCTTCGCTCCCGGTTCGGCCTGGCTGGTGTTCAGCGACGGTCTCGCCCACGGCGAACTGCGCGGCCAGTTCGCTCTCGACCATTCCTATTTCATTGCCAGCGAGACTCTCGAATTGCCAGAACTGGCGCCGGCTTCGCTGCTCGAAAAGGCGTGCGGCCTGTCAGTGCGGCACGCGGCGTAAACACTACGCACAGTGTGCTTTTCGGACAGCCTCTGAGTTGCCGGCAGTTGCCGGCCAAACGCCCCACCCCTATGCGGCCGACCACTCGTCGCCGCAATCTGTTGTTTGCGAATTACTTACGGCGCGCATGCGAGCAGTCGGCAGCAGTCGGCCAAGTTGTGCGCGTGTCACCATCATGACTGAGCTTTACGAACGGGGATGAAAGGATGCTTTTTTACGCCAAATACTGATCAAAACAACACTATCTCGGTCGGAATCTCTGGAATTTAACGGCCTATGGCAACCTAAGAATAAATAAACACATTTTTGTTTGTTTATATAAATGCGCAGATTGGATAAGATGGTGAAGCTGGACTGGCAACCATCTCATGGATCGGAGTCCCAACCTCCGGTCGATGGCACAACGATCAATGCTAGCCAAGATGCGCCGAGTAGTTATTTCCGGCCTGGGCGTCGTTGCCCCCAACGGGATCGGCAAGGAATCCTTCTGGAACGCTTGCCTTGCTGGCAAGAGCGGCGTCGGACCGATTCACAGCTTCGACGCGACCGGCCATCCCGTACAGATCGCTGCCGAAGTTCCGGACTTCGACATTGAACCGTTCATCCCTGCCGGCCAGCGCAAGAGCTTGAAGATCATGGGTCGGGCGATGCGCTTTGCAGTCGCCGCCGCCGGACTTGCCGTAACGGACAGCGGACTCGACCTGGACAATGAGAATCCAGAGGACGTTGGCGTCGTCATGGGGACCGGACTGGTTCCTGTCGATTTGCCCGAGTTGACACCGGCTCTCGTTTCATCGTGCAATGAGTCAGGCCAGCTTCAAACGAAGCTTCTGGGCGAGCGCGGCCGCGAGGCGCTGTTCCCGCTGTGGATCTTGAAGTATTTGCCGAACATGGTGGCGGCACACATTTCGCTCGCCTTGAACGCACAGGGACCAAACAGCACGATCACCACCGCATGCGCGGCCGGCACGCAGGCCGTCGGCGAGGCGTTTCGCTTGATTGCGCGCGGCGATGCCGACATCGTGCTGGCCGGCGGCGCCGATAGCCGCATCGACCCGCTCATGATCCTTGCTTACACTGCCCTGGGGGCGCTCAGCACCTCCGCACGACCGGCATCGGAAGTCTCCAGGCCGTTCGATGGTAATCGCGACGGCTTTGTCCTGGGCGAAGGCGCTGCCGTCCTGGTCCTCGAGGAACTGGAACGAGCGAAGAATCGAGGCGCCGTTATTTACGGCGAAGTCCTGGGTATGGGCACGAGCTTCGACGGCTACTCGGTCACCAAACCGGACCCCGACGGCAAGGGAGCTGCCCGTGCCATCACGTCGGCGTTGCGTGAGGCGCGCACCGATCACCGCGATGTGGAGTACATCAACGCTCACGGCACCAGCACGCGTCTTAACGACATCATGGAAACCACGGCGGTCAAGCGCGTCTTTGGCGAGGGCGCCAAGGCGTTGCCCCTGTCGTCAATCAAGTCGATGGTCGGACACCTGATCGGCGCGGCCGGCGCGGTCGAGGCAGCCGCCCTGGCGTTGACGTTGCATCACGGCACCCTGCCGCCCACCATCAATCAGACACAGCCCGACCCCGCTTGCGACCTCGATTACGTTCCCAACCAGTCCCGCGAACAACGAGTCCGCACCGCCATCTCCACCAGCTTTGGCTTCGGCGGCCAGAACGCGGCTCTGGTGATGCGCCAGTTTGCGGGATAGCGGTGGGCAGGCTCCGACGCGAAGTCCTCGGCGCGGCTGACCACTCCTCCGTTCATCGCCTACAATCCAAGCATGCGGCAAGCAAGCATGCTGAACCTGATCCTGGCCGGCGTCTGGCTCGGGCTGGCGCTGCTGGCGTTCGCCCAGCCACACCTCAATCCCGGAGGGCAAGAATGGGTCATCCCGGTCTTCGACTGGGTGATTCCGGTCAGCTGGGCAGCACTGGCTTTTTTTGCCTACAACCTGATTCGCTGGGCCGCGAGCCAGCGGCATCAGTCGACGACAAAGCCGCGGCCGCGGCCTGCCGAGACACGCATCAAATCCAGCGATCCACAATGGGACTTCTCGTCGCAACCACCGGCGGATGAATCGAAGTGATCGTGCGGCCGACGTCCATCAGCTGGCGACGGGTGCCTTCGCCTCGCCGTCGGCAACCTCCATGTTGAAATGCTGCCAGATCATGGGCCGGGCGAACGGTTCGATCTGCAGCATCACCGCGCCGTTCTGAAAGATGCGCACCGATCCCGACGACTGGCTGACAGCAATGGCGATGGCCTTGGTCTGCTTGGAGATGGCGGCAGCAGCCCAGTGACGCGTGCCCAGACCCTTGCTGAGGGTGATGCCCTCGGCGGGGGCAGTGATGTACACGCAGGCGGCCACGGCGATGCCGTCGCGGCGGATCACGATCGACCCTTCCAGCTGGGCGATATCCTTGATTTGCTCGCGGACCTTGCGGTCGCGGATGTCGCGTTCCTTGCGGCTGTAGCCGCGGAACGGGTTGAAGTTCAACGGCCGGGACATCTTCATCACCTTGGCCGTGTCGCCGACGACAAGCATGGTGCCCACCGGCTTGCCCTCACGCCCCTCGCGGCCGATTTCCGTTGCCAGATCGACGACGGCCCGCAGTGTTTCCAGCGGAACCTGAGTGTCGAGCTGGCGAAGATCGCGAGACGAAAGGCGCTCCAGGTGCTCGCCAAGGTGAATGATGGTGAGGCTATCGACCGGTTCGGGGCCGTTCTCTTCATCCTCGATGCCGTTGTAGAGGGCAATCACATGAGCGCCAGGCTGCAGCAAGTCGTTGGCCACCGCTTCGAGCAGAGCCAGACTCAATCGCTCTTGTTTGGGAGTCGGACCTGGATCGATATCGAGGACGAATAGTTCCGGATAGGTCTTCAGTCGCTGTGTGAGAAGTTTGTCCTGGGCTGCGACCAGGAGCTTGCAACTGGGCAGCAATTCGCGGACGCAATCCCAGTCAAGGTCGGTTTCCGTCAAGAGCAATACAGCATCCGCGGGCAGCTCGTGGTAGGTTTGCTGGGCTGCCTTCATCAACGCTCGTGTCTGAGTGGGAAGTCCCTTTTCCGCGGTGGTGTACACACTCATCCCTCGGACTACGGGAAATCGCCGCTGACCGTGTCAACTCGGTTGTGCTCGCACGCCGCTGCATTCATGTTAATCGTCAAGTGGAAATTGAGCAATGAGGATCAGGCGATAAATAACCCGGAATTTCGATTTTTTCGGAAAATCCTTGCGGCTGGCATACTCGGCTTGCTCTTTCGGGCCCCGAATGTGGAAAATGACCTCCGTAGCACCAGCCTCGGCCACGGCACGGTGTAGATGGGAGCCTGCACCTCTCGCCCAAGCTTTGCCCGGCCGCGCCTTGGCGACCCTTGCACACGCTGCGGGCTCTGCCTGATCGCTTTTCCGGAGACGAGTCATGCAAGACACCATTCTGCAATCAGTGGGTCGGACCCCGCTCGTAAAGCTGCGGCGGCTGACGGAGGGGTTGACGGCCAACGTGTATATCAAGGTCGAGGCCTTGAACCCTGGCGGCAGCGTCAAGGATCGTGTCGGCATGGCGATGATCACCGAGGCGGAGCGGCGCGGCTGGCTGCGGCCGGGGGGTACCATCATCGAGGCCACCGCAGGTAACACCGGCGTCGGCCTCGCCATGGTCGCCGCCGTCAAGGGTTATCGCTGTATCTTCGTGCTGCCCGACAAGATGAGCGGCGAGAAGGTCCGCCTGCTCAAGGCCTACGGCGCCGAGGTTGTGATCACCCCGACCAACGTGCCGCCCGATTCACCGGAAAGTTACAATGGCGTCGCCGACCGGCTGGCCCGCGAGATCCCAGGCGCCTGGCGGGCCAATCAGTTCGCCAACCTCGCCAACCCGGACATTCACTACCGCACCACTGGTTTCGAGATCTGGGAGCAGACCGGGGGCCGCATCACAGCCTTCGTCGCGGGCGTCGGCACCGGCGGCACCATCTCCGGCGTGGCCCGTTATCTGAAAGAGCAAAACCCGGAGGTGCAGATCATCGGCGCCGACCCGGAAGGCTCGATCCTGTCAGGCGACACCCCGCGCCCCTGGAAGGTCGAAGGCATCGGCGAGGACTTTGTACCACGCACGTTCAACAGCCAGCTGGTCGACGAATGGGTTCGCGTCGGCGATGCAGAATCGTTTCACGTGGCCCGCAACCTGGCCCGCATGGAAGGTGTCCTGGTGGGTGGCTCGAGCGGCACGGCCGTCGCCGCGGCGCTGCGCTATGCCCGGCGGCTGACGGCGGACCACTTCGTGGTTGCACTGTGCGCCGACACCGGGCGGAACTACCTGAGCAAGCTTTTCGACGACGACTGGATGAAGTCCAACAACCTGCTCATCAAGGACCAGCCGGACCACTCGATCGCCGACCTGCTCAAGCTACGTGGGCCACGCCAGCTCACGACCATCACGCCGGAGGCCACGGCCGAGGATGCCATCAACATGTTGCAAAAGGCCGGTTTCTCGCAGCTCCCGGTGCTGCAAAACGGCAAGCCGGTGGGCAGCGTCCAGGAAGTCACGCTGGCCCGCGTCTTGCACGATAACAGCGACCCCAGCGCGGTCAAGATCGGCGAGATCATGGCCCGGCCGTTGCCGCAACTCGACGTTTCCATCCACCTGGACGAAGCTTACCGCCTGCTGCTGGCTGGCAACACCGGCGTCCTGGCCGTGGACAACGGCAAGGTCGTCGATATCGTCACCCGCATCGATTTGATTCAGTACTGGAACCAGGTGCGGGAGAAGGAATGAGTTCTCGCTTGCTTGCGTTTCGCGCTCGCGTCGCACCACGCGCCCCGCGCCACGCGGCACGAAATGCAAGCAAGCCATTCCACCACTCTCCCCGCGCGCAGCTCAAGTTCCACTACCATAGCAATATGAGCCTGCGAGTTGCCGATCTCTGCAAGGACTATCCGACGCGCAGCGGCACGCTGCCGGTCTTGCGCGGCGTGAGCCTGGAATTGCAATCTGGCGACGCGCTCGCCATCACGGGGCCGTCCGGCTCCGGCAAGAGCACGCTGCTCAACATCCTCGGCACGCTCGATCAGCCGACTTCGGGGACGGTACGGATCGCCGACAAGGATCCGTTCACGCTGCCGGAAACGGAACTGGCGGCCTTTCGCAACCAGCACATCGGCTTCGTGTTTCAGGAACATTATCTCTTGCCGCAATGCTCCGTGCTGGAAAACGTCCTGTTGCCGACGCTAGCCAGTAACCACCATGAGCCCGCATTGCCCTGGGCGAATGAGCTGCTGGAGCGCGTCGGCCTGAAGGATCGGCTGGAGCATCGCCCGGCCGAGCTTTCCGGCGGCGAGCGGCAGCGCGTCGCCCTGGCCCGCTCGCTCATCCACCATCCGCTAGTCCTCCTCGCCGACGAGCCCACCGGCAACCTCGACCGCACGAATGCCACCGCCATTGGCGAACTGCTGCTGCAGCTTCAGCAACAGGAAAAGACCATCCTCATCGTCGTCACGCACAACACCGAACTGGCGAAGCGATTTCCCAGGCAGATGGAAATGAACGACGGGATGCTGGCGGGGCCGTCGGCTCAGACTTGAATGCGTCTCTTCTTGAGTGGGCCATGCGGGGGAAGCTCGGTTGCTCGCCTGACGCTGTCGCAGTAACATGCAAGAATGGTAACGATTCGCGTTCCTCCGGAGCAGTGGGGCGTTGTCTGGCGGGCGCTCGTGGCGGCGGGGCCGGTGTCACGCGTCAGCCAGGAGCCGATCTACGTCGTCAGCGAGCGACAGGTTGAAATGCTGCGCCGCAAGAAGCTGCCGTTCGAGATCATTTCTGGCCCCAACGGCGCACAGGCGAGAAAGAAGCATGGCTAGAAACGCCCGGCGCTACGATATCTACTTGCCGCTCACCTACAATCATGGTGGCCCTGTCGAAGATGAGAAGTTCAATAGCCTTGAGATGGACCTACTGGCGCATTTCCAGGGCTTGACAACTCAACAACGCGATTTTCCGCTCCGCGGCATCTGGCAAGGAGAGACGCAACTATATCTTGACCAGGTCATCGTCATGACCGTGCTGGATTTTCGCCCGCAGGGATCGACGCGATTTGTCACGCAACGCAAGAAGCGGCTCCTGAGAGGATTTCAACAGTTGGAATTGTTCATTACCGAGGCATCGATGCGCGTGTTTTGAGAATACTTGCTGCACCAACCACTTCCTGGAAGCGCTATGCGTCGGCTCCTGTGTTCCAGTCTGCTGTTTCACTGGCGTGGCAATCTCGCCGTGCTGCTCGGCGTGGCCGTTGGCTCGGCCGTGCTGACGGGAGCACTCCTCGTCGGCGATTGCCTGCGCGGCAGCTTAAAGGCACTGGCGCTTGATCAACTTGGCTGGGTGGATGAGGCACTGGTGGCCAGCCGGTTCTTCCGGGCCGCGCTCGCCGACGATTTGCCGGCAGAGCGCGCCGCGCCGGCGATCCTGCTGCAAGGCAGCGCAACACGAGAGGGCGAGGCACGAGTTCCGGAGGGCGAGGCTCCCGCCGAGCCGTCCGGGGCGAAATCCCAATCGTCAAAAAACCACGGCTCGGCAGGAGCCTCGCCCTCCCGTGTTGCGCCCGCCCGAACCATCGGCAAGGTGACCATCCTCGGCGTGGATCAACGTTTCTGGCCGGCCAGCTCCGTTCCGCCGCCATCGTGGGACGAGGCGAAGGCCGACGTCGTCCTGAACGCCACGCTCGCCGCGGCGCTGGGCGCACGCGTCGGCGACTCGATCAAGCTCAACGTCCAGAAGCCCGACGGCATCCCGCGCGAGAGCCTGCTGGGCAAGCGCAAGGCCGAGGACGTGCTGGAAGCCCTGACCGTGACGGTGCGCGCGATTCGGCCCGACGACGGCATGGCCCGCTTCTCGCTGAAGCCGAGCCCGGAACCGGTCCGCAACGCCTTCGTGCCGCTGGGCTTCTTGCAGGAGAAGCTGGAACAACCCGGCCGGGCGAATGCCATCCTCGCCGGCGGCGCTGGCGACACGCTGCAAACGGCGCTAGCGAAGAAGTTGACGCTGGAGGATTGGGGGCTGCGGTTGCGCACGCCGGAGGATCGGGCGCGGGCGTTTGTGCGCTATCTGGATCCTCGACCGCGCGATGGCAGGATCGGCAAGTTCAAGTGGCCGGGACGCGTTCCGGAGGAGCTGGCAAAGCAAGCGAACAAGGACGGGCTGCCGGTGCAGGCGGTCATCGATTACTATCGCAAGAATCGGCCGTATCTGAGCCTGGAGAGCCGGCAGATGTTCCTCGAACCGGCAATAGCTAGAGCCGTCGCAAGCGTTGCAGAACCAGCCAGCATGATAGGGATCGGCTCCTGGTTCTTTGACAAGTTTGTTTTTTTTGCTCCTACTCTAGTATACCTCGCGGACGGTATTTCTGACGGAAAGAATGATGTTTCGTATGCCGTAGTCGGCGCGATAGATGATTGGGGGCCACCTCCTCTTGGACCTTTGCCGACGGCAACGGATCTTTTAAGCGAAGACGAGATAATCTTGATAACTTGGCCCGGCTCGCCTCTGCATACTAGTCGCGGAGAACGAATCAAGATCGACTACTACGCCCCAAACGATCACGGTCAATTGGACAAGAAGTCTGCCTTGTTCAAGGTCAAGGAAGTACTGCCGCTGGCGGGTATGCTGGACGATCCCGATTTGACACCGGAATTTCCGGGCATTACCGACAAGTTGGACATGAAGAATTGGGAGAAGCCGCCGTTCCCATTTGACAAGAATCGCATCCAGCCCAGCGACGATGAATACTGGAAACGCCATCGCACGACTCCGCGCGCCTATGTCACGCTGTCCGCGGGCCAGAAACTTTGGGGCAGCCGCTTCGGGCAATTGACGTCGATTCGCATTGCTCCAGTGAGCGAAGCCGCGAAGTTTGAAGCAGCGTTGCTGAAGTCGCTCGACCCCGCCCAAGGCGGATTCACCTTCCGCGACGTGAAGTCGCAAGCCCTGCGAGCCTCCGCCGGCTCGACGGATTTCTCCGAGTATTTCCTGTACTTCAGCGCGTTCCTAATCATCGCGGCTGTGATGCTCGTCGGCTTGCTCTTTCGGCTGAACCTGGACCGCCGCGCTCACGAGATCGGCTTGCTGCTGGCGCTCGGCTGGCGACAGCGGCAGGTGCGGCGGTTGCTGCTGGTCGAGGGGCTGGTGCTCGCGGTCGTCGGCGCGGGGGTCGGCCTTCTGGCGGCGGGGGCGTACGCGCGGGCCTTGCTTGATTTCCTCGCTCAAGAATGGCCCGGCGGTTCGCGGCTGTCGTTCCTGGATTATCACCCGCAACCGACAAGCTTCCTCATCGGCTTCACCGCGGCGGTGGCGGTCAGCCTGTTCACCATCTTCTGGTCGGTGCGGGCGCTGTCGCGGCTGGCGCCCAAGTCGTTGCTGGCGGGCGAGACGGTCGTGGCGAAGGTCAGCACCGGCCAGGCGCGCTGGAGCGTCTGGATCGCCATGGCCTTCGCGGCCGGAGCGGTCATCTGTCTGGGCGTGGCATTCGTCGCCACGGGGCACGAGGCGCAGACGTTTAGCTTCTTCGGCGGCGGCAGTTGCCTGCTGATCGCTCTGCTGGCGGCAGCGTGGGCGCGGATGCGGCGCGGCAAGCATGTCGCCGTCGTCGGCGGGGCCAACGCCCTCGCCCGTTTAGGGGTCCGCAACGCCGCCCGCCATCCGGTCCGCAGCTTGCTGACCATCGGCCTGCTCGCGTCGGCGATGTTCCTGGTCGTCTCCGTGCAATCGTTTCATCGCGAAGTGGGCAGCGAGTTCTTGAAAGACAACGGCGGCAGCGGCGGCTTCGATCTCATCGTCGAGAGCGACCTGCCCATCTTCCAGGACCTGAACCGTGCGGAGGGGCGCCGCGACCTGTATGCTGCCGCCAGGGTGCCGCCCGCGCTCGCTGAAGCGAAGTCCTTCTCCTTCCGCGTGAGGCCCGGCGACGATGCCAGCTGCCTGAACCTGTATCAGCCTTTGCGGCCACGCTTGCTGGGCGTGCCGGCCGACCTTGTTGCACGCGGCGGCTTTCACTTCACCGCCACTCTGAATCCAACCGATGAAGAGCAGAAGAATCCCTGGCTGCTGCTGCATCGCTCCAGCGAAGATGGCGCCATTCCCGTTGTCGCCGACGCCAATGCCGCCAAGTACATCCTGCATGTCGGCCTCGGAGACACCCTCGAAGTTCCCGATGAACGCGGGCAGATGCAGAAACTGCGCATCGTCGGCCTGCTCGGCGAGAGCATCTTCCAGGGGGAACTGCTGATGTCGGACGGCAATTTCAAGAAGATGTATCCACGGCAGGAAGGATTCAATCTCCTGCTGGTGCAGGCCGGCGAAAACCGCGTGGACGAGACCAGGGCAGCCCTGGAAGCGATGCCGGGCTTGCCCGGGTTGAGCGTCACCGACACCATCGACCGGGTCAAGGGTTTTCTTCAAGTCGAGAACACCTACCTGCTGACCTTTCAGGTGCTGGGCGGCTTCGGGCTGCTGCTGGGAGCGCTCGGACTGGCCGTGGTGCTGCTGCGGAGCGTGTGGGAACGCCGCGGCGAACTGGCCTTGTTGCGGGCTCTCGGCTTTCGCCGACGGACGCTCGGCTGGTTCGTGCTGGCCGAAAATGGCTACTTGCTCATTCTCGGGCTGGCGGTCGGCACGCTGTCGGCCGTGGTGGCGGTGTCGCCATTCTTGCTGGGCAGCGGCAGCCGAATCCTCTGGCTGCAACTAATATGTCTCCTGGCGATCGCACTGGTCGTGGGCCTCGGCGCCGCCGCCATCGCCGTCGCCGCAACATTGCGAGCGCCGCTGTTATCGGCGCTGCGACGCGAGTGATGGGAGATTGCAGATTCCAAATTGCAGATTGAAAGATCTACGCAAATCTGCAATCTGAAATCTGCAATCTGAAATCGTGACAACGGAGTTCTTGATGAAGCTGGAGATCTGGCAGGCTTTCGTGCTGGGAACCATCCTGTCTTGGGGAATGTACGTGCCGGTGCTGCACGAGGGGCAGCGGCGACTGGGCGACGGCAAACCAAGCGCCGGCTCGGTGCGCGCTTTTCTGTGCGTGGGACTGGCATACTTCATCACGGCCGTCGTCATTCCGGTCATCCTCTTGCTGGCGAACATGGCCGGCGGCGAGAAGCTGGACTTCAGCCGCAACGGCGTGTTTGACACGCCGGCGTTCTCGTTCGCGCTCTTCGGCGGCATCGCCGGGGCGGCCGGGGCGTTAGGCATCATCCTGGCCATCAAGAACGGTGGCAATCCGTTGTATATCGCGCCCCTGGTGTTCGCCGGCGCTCCCATCGTGAACGCCGTCATCAGCCTGCGCTGGCATCCGCCGGAGGGGGCGTCCGATCCAAAGATGCTGCCCGGCTGGATCATGTTCGGCGCCGGCATCCTCCTGGCCGCGATTGGGGCCGGTCTGGTTCTTTATTCGAAGGGTTACATCGACCAGAAGAGCAGGGAAGCGAAGATGAAGCGTGCGACTCCCGCCGTTGCCCAGGCGAGCCCCACGCTGCCACAGTCTCGTTGACAATGCCATGACACCCGAACAGGCGATGGAGCGGCTGAATACCATCTTCGCCCATCTGTGGATGGTCCGTACCTTTCTCAAGCACGCTGACGAGATCCAGGACGACGATGAGATGCTGGCCGTCCCGCGGATGCTGTTCGATTATGTCCGCGCGACCGAACCGGCGCATCAACGCGGCGATGCGAAGGAGTTCCTGCATCGCGCTCGCGGCAAGCTACCGAAGCTGCGCAAGGCCGCCGAGTTGTTCGCCGCCGAGCAGCGACGCGTCTCCGACCACACCAACTTTCAGATGGCCGCCGCCTCGTTGACTGGCTGCGTCCGCGCGATCGAAGAGGTGCTCGCCAGCGCACCGGACGCATGAATCGATCAGCGGGAAGCCGGCCTGCCATCAGCCATGCACCAGCCCCCAGCGCACTGGCAACGCTCGCACAACATAGAAGAGCTTCTTCCAGCGGCTGACGCTGACGCGCGACGAGAACACGTCGTAATCGCGCTGTTCGATGGCGTCCAGAAGCGCCGCGTAGGTTCGCGACAGCACCAGGAACACCGCGCGCCCGGGCGGGGGCAGCAGCGTTGCCAGCGGCCTTGCCTGCCGATAAAAGTCGCGGGCCCGTTCCACCTGGAAACGCATCAGCTCCCGGAAGCGCCCATCACGCACGCCCTGACTCAGTCCTGCGGCGTCGTAGCCGAAGCGAGCCAGCTCGTCGCGCGGCAGGTAGACGCGGCCACGTGAGGCGTCTTCGCCGAGATCTCGAAGGATGTTCGTCAGCTGGAACGCGATTCCGGAACTCTCGGCATGGTCGCGCGCCCGCTCGTCCTTGAACCCCCAGACATGGATGCAGGCCAGCCCGACGGCCGACGCCACGCGATAGCAGTACACCCGTAGATCTGCGAACGAATCGAAGGCGACGGGTTCCAGGTCCATCTCGACGCCGTCGATGACGTCCTCGAGATAGCGAAGCGGCACGTTGAAGGCATGAACGGTGTGATGCAGCGCTTCGTGTATGGGATGCGAGAACTGTCCGGCACTGGCAGCCGTCAGCCCGGCGCGCCAGCCGGCCAGCTGTCGCCGCTTGTCGTCGATGTTGCCGGGCTCGTCGCTCAGGTCGTCGGCAATGCGCATGAACGCATAGAGGGCACACATGGCAAGCCGCTGGCCCCTGGGAAGGACGCGGAAGCCGTTGTAGAAGTTACCCGCCTCGCGCCGGGCCAGCGTTTCGCAAAACGAGTACGACCGGGCCAGCGACGAGTTCATGGGCTTCATGGACTGACAGGCCGGGTGATGGTGACGATCTTGGCCTGCGTGACGCCCGTGCTGGAGCGGACGCGGACGATATGCTGGCCCGTGCGCAGCACGCGGCACTTCCACAGCACCATGGCATTGCCCTCTTCCTCGGCGACTCCCATCGGTACTGGCTGAATCTGCCTGCCCTCGACGCGTTCCATGCCGGCGGGCAGTTCCAGCGTCAGGCTTTGCCCCTGCGCGGGAGCCTGAACATAGGCCGCGACGCTGAAGAGCTTGCCGGGCTCGAAGGACCCGCCCAGTACCAGGTTGACGTGGCCGTCGCCTTCCGGGCTAGAAGCCACGCCGGCGCCGTAGGCATAGGCGATCTGTCGCTTGCTTTTCGCCTTGACGTCCTTCGGCTCCCAGTAGACGCCCATCGCGGAATCACCCATGGCCTGGATCGCTTGCAGGTTCCATTGATCCCTGAAGGCGCCGAGGCGGGTGAGCACCGCGCGGTCCGGCATGTCGTAAGCTCGGCCGAAGTTCAGCGTCATGTGCGCCACGAAGCCGGGGTTCTTGAGGTTCGGCTGCTGCAGGAACTGCAAATAGTCGGGGACCTTCTTGCCCTTGAGTTCGACGCCGTCGAGCACTTGTCCCGGATGATTGGGAGCGGCGAACAGGGCGCCGTCGTTGTTGACGATGAACACGTCCATGAAAATGCGCACGCCAACCTTGTGCGGCCGATTGTCGTTGTTCTCCACCAGATAGTTGACGAGCACCGTGTCGATCAGCCGCTGCTTGCCCTGGCGCGGCTTGGTTGGGACCGGTTGAATGGTCTGCGTGATGCGGACGTTGTTGATCTCGTAGATCGACATGAAACCAGGTTTCTGCTTGTCTCCCTTGCGCGGCAGCGGGGCGTTCTGCAGCACCATGCGCCCCGGCGGATTGCCGGGATAAATCACCTGGCCGTCCACGTGAAACATGGTCTGGATGAATCCCAGGTGCAGCGTCTGGTTGTTGACGCGGACGTTGACCATCATGTTCGGCTGCGTCTGGTACTGGACGATGGGCACGCCCGCCACCGGCAACACCGGCTCGACGACGACCGGCTTCTCATCCTGAATACTCACCCGCACCGGAGGCAGCGGCGCTTTCGCTGGTTCCTGGGAAACGCCCGCCGCCACAAGCAGTGCCAGCAACACAGTAGCGGCCGCCATGGGCCAGAATCTCCGTACCATTCGCCTTGCCGGGACCATGATGGGCTCCTCTAGACGGCTCGACCGGATGTGCTTGGTTGCCGCGGGATATTGGATTGACCGCCGACGCCATCGTCCACCTGGCTCTTCGACATGTTACACGACCACTCGTGCAATCTCAATCGCATTCCGCACACCGCATGCCCGCATGCCGTAACGAAGAAACGAAACAGCCGGCGAAATCCAACGCGGCACCGGTGTGCGGCAGGTTCGCTCGCCTTGACACTCGCCGCCAGGCGGCGTTGATCCGCTATAGTATCCAGCAAAGGAGACTCACCATGACACGCTTGCTCCTGTTCACGCTCGCGTTCCTTGTCATCGCCCGTGGCGTTCATGCTCAGCGGCCGCAGAAGACCAAGCAAAAGGCGGAACCCACGCCCGGCGATGTCATGATCGAGAAATACCTCGCCGCCGAGACCGACAAGCTCAGCAAGAAGTTTCTCGACGGCGCCAAGACCCTGAAGGAATGGCAGGACAAACGGCCACGGCTGTATCGCGAGTACATGGACATGCTCGGCCTCTGGCCGATTCCGGAGAAGACGCCGCTCCACGCCACTTCCACCGGCTTCGTCGAGCACGGCGACGTCATCATCGACAAGCTTCATTTTCAGTCGAAGCCGGGGTTGTATGTCACCGCGAATCTGTTTCGGCCCATCGACAGTTTGGAGCGAGCGCGAAACGGCAAGCGGTATCCTGCCGTCGTCTATGTCTGCGGCCATTCCAACCGAGGCCGTGATGGCAACAAGACGGCATTGCAGGATCATGGTCTCTGGTTCGCCCGCAACGGCTACGTCTGCATCGTTCTCGACACGTTGCAGCTCGGCGAGATTCCGGCGGTGCATCATGGGACCTATGGCGTGCCGTGGACCAGCCTGAAGGCGTACGAGACGGACGGCGTCAAACGGCCGCGGCCCGATGATCATCCGCGCTGGTGGTGGCACTCGGCCGGCTACACGCCCGCCGGCGTCGAGTGCTGGAACGGCATCCGGGCCATCGATTATCTCGTCAGCCGGCCCGATGTCGATGCCAAGAAGATTGCCGTCACCGGCATCTCCGGCGGCGGGGCGGCGACGTTCTGGATCGCCGCCGCCGACGACCGCGTCGCCTGCGCCGTCCCCGTCAGCGGCATGAGCGACCTCGAAAGCTACGTCAAGAACAAGGTCGTCAACGGCCATTGCGACTGCATGTTCCTCTACAACACCTACCAGTGGGACTGGACGACCATCGCCGCCCTGGTCGCCCCCCGGCCCATGCTGTTCGCCAACTCCGACAACGACCCCATCTTCCCGATGGACGCCAACCGCCGCATCATCGCCAAGCTGCGGAAGATCTATGGCATGTACGAGAAGCCGGAGCTGGTGGACGATTATGTCAGCGTCGGCGGGCATGACTATCGCCCGGACCTGCGCATCGCCATCTTCAAGTGGATCAACAAGCACGTCAAGAACGACACCGGTCCGGTGAAGGACGCCGGCCCCCTCGTCGAAATCCCCGGCAAGACGCTGCGCGTCTTCCGTGAAGAGAGCGATATTCCGAAGGACGCGATCAATGCGAAGGTGGATGAGACGTTTGTGGCGCGGGCGAAGGTGGATGTGCCCGAGAAGCCGGTCTACCCTGCATGGCGGAGTGCCCTGGTGGCGCACCTGAAGAGCAACACTTTTCAATCACTTTCACGGGAAGTTACTGCCGCCACGGACAACAAGCGCGTATCTTTGCGCGCATTCGAGACGGAAGCGGGCGTGCGGTTGTTCAGGTACGTCGAGCTTGAAGTCCCAGACTCCAAGCTTGGCACGCTCCTGGTTGCATCTAGCAAAGGCTACCAAAATGAGCGGCTGGACGGCTCGCCGGTGTATGGCTTGCACGTTCGGGGGGAAAGTGGACTATCCGAATGGACCAAGGCGTCACCGCCCAATTACGTCGAACGCGCAGATGCCCTATTGGGCCTGACTGTTGATGTGGGAAAAGTCACGGATATCATTGCAACGATCAAGATGCTGGCCAAATTAGAGGTTGATGGAAAAACTTTACCCAAGCGCCAATGGCGATTGGTCGGTCGCGGCCAATTCGGCATCCTCGCCGCTTACGCCGCGTTGCTCGAGCCGTCGATCAAGGAGGTGGTGATCATCGATCCGCCGAAGTCGCACATGGAGGGGCCGCACTTCCTGGGGGTGCTGCGCGTGCTCGACATCCCGGAGGCGTTGGGGTTGCTTGCCCCCAACGTGAAGTTGACTCTCATCAATGCGCGCGACCCGGCGTTCGACCGCACCGAGGCGATCTATAAGGCTGCGGGGGCGGCGGGGAAGTTTGTGAGGAAATAGGGATACTGATGTTGCACAGTGTGCGCGAGCGCGAAACGTAAACCAGGCGATGTTTACGTTTCGCGCTCGCGCGATCCCTCGGGAGGAAAGAATCCGTGGTCGCCGGCTATCACCTCGTATGGACCGCGTACGGCTGGTGGCTGCCGAACGACCCGCGCGGCAGCTGGTCGCAGGATGTCCGCGTCGAGAAGATCGAGCCGCTGGGGGAGATGCATTATGGGCGGAAGGCGAAGCAACCGCTTCCCGCCGAGCTGCGTCGGTTCTATGAAGAGGCGGCCGACTTGCTGAAGCACCCGCTGCTCACCTTCTCGCAGGACGACTTCGAGATCATCGCCAAGGCCTTCAGCGATGTCATCGAGGAACGCGGCTACACCTGCTACCAGTGCGCCATCATGCCGGAGCATGTCCACCTTTTGATGCGGCGGCATCGAGACAAGGCGGAGGTGATGATCGAGCTCTTACAGAACAAGAGTCGAGAGCTCCTCATTGAGGCTGGGATTCGCAGCGCGACGCATCCGGTATGGGGTGGGCCGGGCTGGAAGGGGTTTCTGAGCACGCGCGCGGACTTCTATCGGGTGGAAGAGTACATTCGCAGGAACCCGGAGAAGGAGCGGTTGTCGGGGCAGTGCTGGCCGTTTGTGACTCCGTATGATGGCTGGATGCCGGGGTACAGGGGATAACTTTTTCGCCAGGGTGTGCGCGAGCGCGAAACGTAAACAAAGACAGGAGATTGCATCATGCGATGGCTGCTGCTATGCGGGCTGATGTTCAGCCTCTCGGTCCTCGGCGTCGATGCCGGGCAGAAGAAGAAGCAGGCCAAGGAGGTCTGGACCGATCCGCAGGACGCGACCTTGCCGGCGGACTTCAAGGTTCAGGGCGAATACGTCGGCGACAAGGCCGGTTGCCAGGTGATTGCCCTGGGTGACGGGCATTTCCAGGCGGTGCTGCTGCCCGGCGGCCTGCCCGGCGCGGGCTGGGACGGCAAGCACAAGTCGCTGCTGGAAGGCATGCGCGACGGCGAGAGCACCACATTCAAGCCGGCCAGCGGCAAGCGCCGCTACCTGGCTGATTCGCCGGCGGAGTTCTCCGCCACCCGCAAGTTCCCGCCACACGGGCAGAAGGACCTGGGCGCCGTCATCAGCGGCGACACCATGACCGTCAAGACGGACGATGGCAAGGTGTTCACGCGCAAGAAGACGCTGCGCAAGAGTTCCACGCTCGGCAAGCAGCCGCCCAAGGGCGCCCTCGTCCTCTTCGACGGCAGCAACAAGGATGAATGGAAGAGCGCGCGCCTCGACAAGGAGAACGGCATCCTCAACACCGACGGGAACAACATTTACACCAAGCGAAAGTTCAACGACTACACCGTCCACCTCGAGTTCATGCTCCCGTACCGTCCCAAGGCGCGCGGCCAGGGGCGTGGCAACAGCGGCTTCTACCAGGTCGATCACTACGAGGTCCAGGTGCTCGATTCCTTCGGCCTCGAAGGCCTCAACAACGAGTGCGGCGGCGTCTACTCGCAGAAGGATCCGCTGGTCAACATGTGCCTGCCGCCCCTCACCTGGCAGACCTATGACATCGACTTCACCAACGCTGTCCGCGAGGGGGACAAGATCGTCACGAAGGCGCGGTTGACGGTGAAGCTCAACGGCGTGGTGATCCACGACGACTACGAGCTGCCGCGCCCCAATGGCGGCGGCCGCAACGAGCCGGAAGGCACGCCTGGTCCGCTGCAGCTTCAGGGGCATGGCAACCCACTGCAATATCGCAATGTGTGGATCGTCGAGAAGAAGTAGCAAACCTCGTTGCCGGGATGCGCCTGCAACGCGGCGTCAATTGTTCGCTTCCGAGATCAGCACCAGCATGGAATGCTCGGCGACGGAGTATTGCGTGCTGGGCAAGACGCGCGGGCCCTGATCGAGGTCGAGAATGTCCAGCGGCGATGGCAAGGAGGTGTCGATGGCACGGCGCCAGGCTCGGCCGGTCGGCGCGCGCGGGATGCGGAATGCAATCGGCTCACGCCAGGCATTGCACGCGACGTAGAAGTCGCGGTCCGGCTCCCGGCCGGTGAGGTCGCCATTCAGGCAAAAGGCCAGCGTGCGGCTGCCGCTGGAGAAGTCCGGCTCGAACGGCATGACGCCATGCCAGATCACGTCGGGTTCGAGGCCGCCGCCTGGACCGTGGCCGTGAAAGAAGGTCCTGCGCCGCAGGGCCGGATGCCGCCGGCGCAGGGCGATGAGCATGCGCGTGAAGCGGAAGAAGTCCGCCCGCGCTTCCAGGAGCGACCAGTTCATCCAGTTCAGCTCGTTGTCCTGGCACCAGGTGTTGTTGTTGCCGTGTTGCGTGCGGAGAATTTCGTCTCCCGCCAGCAAGAGCGGCACTCCTTGCGAAAGCAGCAAGGTGGCGAGCAAGTTCTTGGCCTGTCGGCGGCGCAGGCGAAGAACCTCGACCTCCTTGGTAACGCCTTCGACGCCGCAGTTCCAGCTGAAGTTATCGTTGGCGCCGTCGCGGTTGTCCTCGCCGTTGGCGTCGTTGCGCTTGTGGTTGTAGGAAACCAGGTCCCAGAGTGTGAAGCCGTCGTGGCACGTTATGAAGTTGATGGAGTGCGTCGGCAGTCGGCCGGAGTCCTCGTATAGGTCGGCGCTGCCGCACATGCGCGTGGCCAGGGCGCCGGACATGCCCGGCTCGCCGCGCCAGAAGCGGCGAACATCATCGCGATATCGGCCATTCCACTCGCTCCAGCGGCGGCCGAAGGGAAAGTTGCCGACCTGGTAAAGCCCGCCCGCGTCCCACGGCTCGGCGATGAGCTTGGTCCCTTGCAGCACGCCGTCCTCGGCGATCATCTCGACGATGGGCGGCTCCACAAGCACGTTGCCCTTGCGATCGCGGCCCATCACCGAGGCGAGGTCGAAGCGCAAACCGTCCACATGCATTTCCGCCACCCAGAAGCGCAGGCACGTCATGATCAGGTCGCGGACGACGGGGTGATTGCAGTTGACCGTGTTGCCGCAGCCGGAGAAGTTCAGGTACGAACCATCATGGCCGAGCAAGTAATACAGCTCGTTGTCGAGGCCACGGAAGGAATAGGTTCGGCCGCGCTCGTCCCCCTCGCCGGTGTGGTTGAAGACGACATCAAGGATGACCTCGATGCCGGCATCGTGAAAGGTCCGGACCATCTCGCGAAATTCGTTGATCTGCCCATGGTCCTGGCTGCTGGCGGCATAAGAGGCCTTGGGGGCGGCGAAGGCGATGCTGTTGTATCCCCAGAAATTTCGCAGCCGTTCGCCGGTGGCCGGGTTCAGAAATGGACAGTCGTTCTCGTCGAATTCGTGGACCGGCAGCAACTCGACGGAGGTCACTCCCAGCTGCTTGAGGTAGGGAATTTTCTCGACCAGCCCCATGAATGTCCCCGGTCTGGACACGCCGGAACTGGGATGGCAGGTGAAGCCGCGCACATGAAGCTCGTAGATGACGGCATCTTCGAGCGGGATGAGCAGCGGATGGTCCTCGCGCCAGTCGAAAGCGCGGCGCACGAAGAGACTGCGGCGATGCGATTTGTCGCGCGTGCCGGCGGCCTCCAGCGCGGAAGGCTTGCCCCAATGCATGCCGTCCGAGAGCGCTGTCGCCGCGGGATCGAGCAGGACAACGCGCGGGTCAAAGCGGTGTCCGCCGCCGCGCGGCCCGGCCACGCGCCAGCCGTAGCGGAAGACCGGCGGCAAGCCAGCCACCAGCACGTGCCAGTGGTCCCCGGTACGATTCTTGCGCGGGTCGAGCGGCACCTCGGCCAGGACGTTGTCGCCATCGTGCGGCAACAAGACCAACGTTATGGCCGTCCCATGCCGGCACAGAAGCGCGAAATTGACTCCATCGGCCAGCGCCGTTGCCCCCAGCGGCAGCGAACGGCCACGAGCGGTGCGCAATGCATTCATCCCAGCAACAATAGAAGTCGGGGCATGAAATGTCGAGGTACTGACAAGCGCCGAAAACAGCCATCAATGATGTGCATGTGTCGCTGGGGCCGTCGGCGGGTCGAGGTTGATTTCTTGCGGCGTCCACTGAAATTGGTCCTGCAGCCAGCCGCACAGCAGCGTGACGCCTGCGAGCAGGCTGACCCCGCCCAGACGCCACCAGAATGACGGCACATTGGCGACACGCGCGGCTTCGGGCGGGACCGGTTGCAACGCCGACCAGGCCGCCGCGCCCAGCACAATGAGCAATACCAGCGGCACCCAGCCGCCTCCCGCCAACACCGGCCAGACCTTCCGCCAGTTCACGCCGAACAGCCACCAGGCCAGCCAGGCCACCAGTGCAAACCAGTGAATCCCCAGCGTCACGATACCGACGGCCAGCGCGCCGAGATTGACCAGGATTTGCCAGAAGGATTGCAAGATTTCCATGAAGGACGCTCTCTGCCGCGTGAAACCTGCCAACAACTCAGGCTCTCTCTTCGATAGGTAGTCCAGGGTGAAACGTCAATCTGGCGTCGTGAAATGCAGCACCCTCGTCCATATCATGATTGTGGAGACTGGCATGTACCTGGTGACTCGCGAAATTCGCTTTTGCTACGGACACCGCTTGCTCAACTACGCAGGCAAGTGCCGGCACCTGCACGGCCACAATGGCCGGGCGGTCATCAGCCTTGCCGCCGACAAGCTCGACGCCCTTGGCATGGTCATGGACTTCTCCACCATCAAAAAGGTGGTCAGCGCCTGGATCGACGATCAGCTGGATCACAAGATGTTGCTGCACCGTGACGATCCGGCACTGGCGTTCCTTCGCCAGCAGAACGAACCGATCTTTGTGATGGAGGTGAATCCGACCGCCGAGAACATCGCCCGGCTCATCTACGACTTCACGGCTTCGCAAGGCTTCCCTGTCGTGCAGGTGCAACTCTGGGAAACCGACGATAGCCATGCGACCTATCGCGGGTAAGCCAGGATTCGTGAAGTCGAGCCGGCGGCGGTGACTCGCGTTCACGCCAGCGGATGTCGCCGCTGCTTCAGTGGGATCGGCAGGCGACGGCCGGCGTCGAGGTGCGAGGCGTAAACACCCTGGATCATTTCCATGACGTGCAGCACCTCGTGGCCGTCGGTGAGCGGCTCGCGGTTGTTGACGATTGCGTGCATGAGGTCGCGGGCCAGCGTCTGGTTGCCGCGATGAATCCAGTCGCGCATTGGCCGCGGCTTGTGGTCGGCGGTGTAGTGCCAGTTCTCCACCCACAGCTTCTCCCAGCGAAACTTGTCATTCTCCGGCTGCACGACCGGCGCAGGATACACGTAAATGTCGCCCGGCTGGCGGACCTGTAGCAGCACGCGCTCGCACTCGATCTGCACGCCATACAGATCGGCGAATCCTACCCCCTGGCGAAACAGGTTGGCGGTGCTATCGAAGTAGCCCCGAGCGCCGCGGTCGAAGCCGAACATGGCCGAGATGGAGTCGCCGGCGATGGGTCCGACCGGCTGCGTACCCTGCGTGGCGTCTTTGGCCGTCGCGTCGCGGCCCTTGACGGCAATGTGCCCGGAAACCCAGCGTGGCCGGCCGGCGAAGGCCATCATCAGGTCGAACCAGTGGGTGCCGTGAACGATTAGTTCTTCGCCGCCACCACGCCGATCGTCCTTGGCACGGGCGCGCATGCGGAGCACCTGGCCGTACTTGCCAGCCGCGATGTTCTCGAACGCCCTGCGGATTGGCGGCATGGCCCGCCACTGATGCGCGATGGCGATCTTGACGTTCGCCTTGCGGCAAGCGGCCAGCATGGCGTCCGCGGATACGAGGTCGCCGGCCATCGGCTTCTCGCAATAGATATGGCATCCCGCGCGCGCTGCCGCCTCCACCATCGCCACGCGGTCCGTCACCCACGTCGGCCCGATGCAGACGATGTCAAGTCTCTCCCTGGCGAACATGTCGCGGAAGTCGCGGTAGAGTCGCTTGATCTTGAGCCGCTGTCCGGCGCGCTGCAAGCCGGTCGCGTTATCATCTGCGACAGCTGCAAGCTCGACATCGGTCAGGCCGGCGAAGGCCGTATCGAGCCCATGACCATAATCGCCGCGCCCGGTGGAGCCGATGATGCCGATGCGGAAAGTTCGTGGCATGAGAACATACCGGAAGAAACAGAAATCAATGCGATTGTGAAGGCAAGACCGATCCATTGCCAGTGCCAAGAGGCCCTAAATGAAAGGGGACAGGACCTTTGGCTGTCGCTGTATTGGTTCACGGCGCGGGCAATAGAGATATTGCCCTTTGTTGATTGTGGTGGGCTTGGACTGCCTCGACAAGCCAGTCGAAGACGTTGCAGGATTGGCGGCGGCAGGTTTCGATGACAGTCAGCAGTCGCTCGACGAACTGACTGCCGGACGCTGATTGCGTGCCGAACGAGAGCTTCCGCCAGATGACCGCGTGCCGCAGCGCTTGCTCGGCGGCATTGTTGG
>VGYC01000102.1 GCA_016873095.1 Planctomycetota bacterium
ACACGCAGCGATTGCAGCGACGGCGAATCCTCCAGGGCGTCCCAGGCGAAAAGTGGTTTGGTGATCGCGATTTTCATGACGGCCTCCAATGCCGAACGGGGAAGGTGGCGGGCGCTACCATTACAACACAATATATCCCCGTTTGGTTTGGAGGATGGTCGAAAAATTCTGAAAAAAACTGCAACCGCGGGCTTATTCTTACGAAGTCGAGAGTTCTGCGGGGGAAGAGATTCTTGCCCCTTGGTGAGAACCGAAAAAAGACTGGCTCGTCGTACATCGCAACGGGCTCGGAAAATCGCCTGGGCACTTGACGGCGCCGGGAGGTTCGGGGAAGATAGGGCGAAAGGGGGCCAATTGACAAACGCAACTATCCTCAGCATCGACAAGAATATCGAGGGCAATAGCAAGGCCGCCGACCGAGGTGCCGGCCTCAACCGTGCCGTTCTTTGTGCCCGCGTGGCCGAGGACAACAAGGCCAAGGACATCACCGTCCTGGACATGCGCGGGCTGACACCGCTTTACGATTACCTGGTGCTGGCCACCGGCTCGAGCCGCCGGCAAATCCACACCCTCGCCGAGGAAGTGGACGCCGCCATGCGTGCCGACGGCGACCGCCGGCTGTCCATCGAGGGCTACGAGGTCTCACGCTGGATCGTGCAAGATTATGGCGACATCGTCGTTCACGTCTTCGACGCCGACGCCCGCGGCTACTACGCGCTCGAAGACCTCTGGGCCGACGCGCCGCGGATCGACTGGCGGCGCGAGTAAACGCGAATTGGTGGGCCGCCTCGCTGGGCAATCCTGTGCGGCCAGAATGTTAATAACCGAGCGATGAGGTTGCTGGCTGTCGGAACTCTGGCGAGTTCCGCTACACATCACTGACATGACTTGGAGCGAGAGCATTTCCTACCGCACCGTCATCGGTCTGGAAGTCCACGTTCAGCTCTTGACGCGGACAAAGCTTTTCTGCGGCTGTAGCACGACGTTTGGCCAGCCGCCGAACTCGGCGACCTGCCCGGTTTGTCTCGGCCTGCCGGGGGCGCTGCCGGTGATGAACCGGCGCGCGTTCGACCTTGCCGTCAAGGCGGCGCTGGCGCTCAACTGCCGCGTGGCCGGATTCACCAAGTGGGATCGCAAGAACTACTTCTATCCCGATCTGCCGAAGAACTATCAGATCAGCCAGTATGATTTGCCGTTCAGCGAGGAAGGCTGGCTGGAGATCGATGCCGGGCAGGGGCCGCGGCGCATCGGCCTGATTCGCGTGCACCTGGAGGAGGACGCAGGAAAGCTGCTGCACGACGAGAATGGCGGCGGACAGGCCAGCCGGGTCGATCTCAATCGCGCCGGCACTCCTCTCCTGGAGATCGTCAGCAAGCCCGAGGTCGCCAGCCCGGAGGAGACCCGCGCCTACCTCGAGGAAATCCGCCTGCTGCTCCGCGAGCTGGGAGTGTCCGATTGCGAGATGCAGGAGGGGAGCCTGCGCTGCGACGCCAACATAAACCTGCACATTCCGCAAGCCGACGGCAGCGTCGCCGCCACGCCGATCGTCGAGGTCAAGAATCTCAACAGCGTCGCCGCCGTCGAGCGGGCCATGCGCTACGAGACACAACGGCAATTCGAGCAGTTCCAGAAGGACGGCAAGAAATGGGGCGAGCCGGGCGTACACAAGGCGACAGCGGGCTGGGACGAGAACAGCCGCACGACACGCATCCAGCGCCGCAAGGAGGAGGCGGCCGACTATCGCTATTTCCCCGAGCCGGACCTGGTGCCGGTCACGGTGTCGGCAGCGCGCGTCGATGAAGTTCGCGCCGAACTGGGAGAGCTGCCGGCCGCCCAGCGGGCCCGCTTGCCGGCGCAGTACGGTCTTTCCGCGTACGACGCCGGCGTGCTCACACGCCAGGGCCGGGCATTCGTCGCCTACTTCGAGGAGGCGGCCCGCCTCTGCGGCGACGCCAAGGAGACGGCCAACTGGCTCGCCAATGACGTGCTGCAAGCGCTCAACGAGAGCAAGCAAGCGATCCGTTACTTTCCCATCTCGGCAGCCGGCCTGGCCGACCTCATCGGGGAGATCAAGGCCACCGGACTCAACAAGCAGCGCTCACGCGAGGTCTTCGCGGAGATGCTGGCCGGCTGCCCCAGCGCGAAACAGGCGATGGACAAGCTCGGCATCAAGGTCATCGCCGACCGCGACCAGCTTGCCGACATTGTCCGCCGGGCCATCGCCGCCAATCCGACGGCCGTCGCCGACTTCAAGAAGGGCAAGACCAAGGCCGCCGACGCCATCAAGGGCGCCGTCATGCGCGAGACCAAGGGCATGGCCAGGACCGAGCTCGTGCAGGAGATTCTGCTCGAGGAATTGCATAGGGCGGGCAGCGACGCCGATCGAGGCTAATAATCGCCCGCGGCCTTTCGGACGTCAATTTCCTCAGTCGCGATCGCAATGGCCTCGTCAAGATTCTCGCAGGCCACGATGCCTGCCTGAAGCAGTGCATCGACAATCAACGCAGCCAGCGCCTCGCTCGTGAGCTTTCCAGATTCGTCCTTCATACTCGCCCGATCATTGCTGTAGCGATCAATGGACGACTTGACGGTGGCCATCGTAGCAGATGGCGCGTTGACGTTCCGCCACGAATGCCCCGAGCCGGTGAGGAGGTTGCAGGAAATGCCGGTATGCCACGGCCATCTGTCGGGCAGCCTCGCAGAACGGCACGCCGCCGAAACCGGTTCCCATTGCGGGGAACGCGACCACTTGCAGGCGACGGTCGTCAGTTTGATTGTGCGACTGAATCGCAAGCAGAGCTGCCCAGGTGGCTGCGTAGACCTTGTCGGTTCCCTCGATATTGCCGGGCACGCGCATGGTTGGCGCGTGCACAAGAAAAGGCAGCCGCGGGTCATCGGTTCGCACCACGAAGGCGGTGCCGACTGGCTGCTCGCCGAAGAACCGATCCATGATTTGTTGCTGCACTTTTGCCATCAGTGAGTCGCCGAATCGACGAACCACGGCGGCATCGATCCCGGCGGTCATCAGACCGAAGGCGTTGCCGGCGGTGACAAAGCAATCGTGCGGTTCCAGGTCCTCGAACCGCCCTTGGATTACTCGCACATTCGGCAATCCGGCGAATCGCTCACGGAATGCGTCGCACATTGCTTCGTCAGGGTGGACCAGCCAAAGACTGTCGATCATCAACGCCTTTTCAGAAGAAAACGGCGATTGTCTACGCAAACTGCGCAAGCGCGTGCCATTGGTCCGGCAAGCACGGCAAGTGCCGAGCTTCGTCCTCGGACAGGGCCTTCATTTCCAGCGTCGTGAAGTGAACCCAACCCTGACAAGCGGGGCAACGGCCAGCGAATCCCGTCCCCTCCCACCACGACTTCACGAGGGGTTTGTAAACGGCATCCATGTCGCCGTGCAGCTCAAGCTGAAAATCAATCCATTCCATCTTGTGCGTGCAGCCCGGGTGCGGGCAGCTCGCCTCCTGATAGTGCACGTGCGGCGAGGCCATTCGGCGAAGCCCCCCTTCCCGGTAAAACCGGTCCATCGCTTCGAGGTCGGCCCGTGAAATCGTCAGGTTCTTGGACATCGTTCATTCCAGGCATCGTGCGTAATTTGCCAGGTTATTATACCTGGGCCGGGAATGGCTGTCATTGCCAGTCATCCTTACATCCAAGCCGCCGCCTCTGCTAGAATCTACTCGCGGCAGCCATCATCAGCATCCATTTACCACTGGTGATTCCGCGATGAACATCCTGGTCATCGAGGACGAGCCCAAGACGTCGGCCTATCTCCGCAAAGGACTGGTCGAGAACGGCTTCACGGTGGATGTCTGCGGCGACGGCGTGGACGGTCTGCACGCCGCGCTCGGAGCTGCTTACGATCTGATCGTTCTCGATGTGACCTTGCCGGGGCAGGACGGCTGGTCGATCCTCAAGGAACTTCGGCGGCACGGCCTGCTGACACCGGTTCTGTTCCTGACCGCGCGCGATGCAGTGCCGGATCGCGTCAAGGGTCTGGAACTGGGGGCGGACGACTATCTCGTCAAGCCGTTCGCCTTCTCGGAACTGCTGGCCCGGTTGCGGACGATCCTGCGGCGCGGCAGCGGCCGGCAAGCGGATGTCCTGCGGGTGAGCGACCTGGAGATGGACCTTGTCAGGCATCGAGCCAGCCGGGGCGAAAAGCGTCTCGACCTCACGCCCAAGGAGTTCCTGCTGCTGGCCTTGCTGGTCCGGCGGGCGGGCGAAGTCCTATCGCGGACGCTCATTGCCGAGCAGGTCTGGGACATGAACTTCGACAGCGACACCAACGTCGTGGACGTGCACGTCCGCCGGCTGCGCGCCAAGGTGGCCGATCCCTTCGACAAGAAGCTGATCCATACCGTTCGGGGAATGGGCTATGTCCTCGAAGAGCGCGACGGATCCGCCCACCCGGCGGCTGCGTTGCTGGTCGCTCGCCGGCCGCTTGACGGTCTGGTACGCGCTGGCGTCATTCGTGCTGATCCTGACGGCTACGGGTTATCTATACTGGGCGCTGGCGGCAAGCCTGGATTGGGAGGACGATCGTTTTCTGGCGGACCAGGCGTTGCCGCTGGTTAACCTGCTGCGTGAACACACGGATCGGGAGTCCCTGCGGCGACAGATCGAACTGGCCTGGCCCGCGCGGCCGGACCCGAACATCTACCTGCGCGTACTCGACGACCGGCAGCAAGCGGTCGCCGACACGCCGAGCATGGGACTGACGATTCCAGGCGAGGAGTTTCCGCCGCCGCAGTCATTCGACAGAAACACGGTCCGCGGGCAGGATCATCGCACGCCGGACGATCGACCATTCCGCATGATGGCGGTCACGGCTGGGCCGTCGTTCACCATCCAGGTTGCGATGGATCGAACTCATGCCGAGGAGTTGCTGGCGGATTATCGCCGCAATCTGGTGATCGTCCTGGCCTTCGCCTTGCTGGCAAGCGTGGCGGGCGGCTACCGCATTGCCCGGCGCGGCATCCAACCGGTGCACGACATTGCCGCGACCGCAAACCGCATTCACACGGCGACGCTCAACGAGCGTCTCGCCGCCGCGCCGCTGCCCGCCGAGCTGCGCAGCCTCGCCGAGACTTTCAACCACATGCTGGATCGGCTTGAGGGATCGTTCGCCCGCCTGGCGGAGTTCGCCGCCGACATCGCCCACGAGCTGCGAACGCCGATCAGCAATCTGCGCGGCGAGGCCGAAGTCGCCCTTGGCAAGAGCCGTACGCCGGAAGAATATCAGGAATTGCTCGGTTCAGCGCTCGAGGAATATGGGCGACTGTCGCGGCTCATCGACAGCTTACTGTTCCTGGCCCGCGCCGATGACCCGGGCCATGCGATTCAGCGCGAGCCGGTCGAGCTTGCGCACGAGCTGGAGCGCACCCGCGAGTTCTACGAGGCTGCGGCCGCCGAAGCCGGCGTGAGCCTGGCGATCGAGTGTCCAGCGAGAATCGAGGGCGACTTCGAGCGGGCGCTCTTGCAACGCGCCCTCGGCAACCTCGTGTCCAACGCCCTGCGGCACACGCCGGCCGGCGGCGCGATCGTGCTGTCCGTCCAGGTGCATGGCGGTAAGCTCGACATTGCCGTCAAGGACAGCGGCGCCGGCATCGCCGCGGCCCATCTCCCACATGTTTTCGAGCGTTTCTACCGCGCGAACGCCAACCGCGACGCCGCCCATGTCGGGCTGGGCCTCGCCATCGTCAAGAAAATCGCCGAACTGCATGGCGGCTCGGTTACGATCCAGAGCGAGCCGGCATCAGGCACCACGGTGACGCTGACGTTTCCCCATGCAAGATGACGAAAACGTAATCACGTCGTCATTTTGAGTTCATCTGTCCCATCTATCCTGCGGTATCCGCGGACCGATCCATTCACTCTCTCGAAGGAGTCCGCCATGTGCCGCAGCGCTGCGCTCGCGTGTGTCTGTATCTGGATGGCTTGCGAGCATGCCAGGGCGCAGGATCACAGCGTCCTCAACGAGCCGATACGCCTACGGCACCTGCTCTCGGCCACGCCGTCGCTGCCAGATCCTCTACGGGCACTCGATTGCAACGATCTGGCAAAAGTACCGCAGATCCGCCTCCAGGACCGGGATGCGGCATTTGCCCACGTCACCGACCTGGTGGTCAATATTAACAGATTGAATCTGCGAGCAGCGGACAATTTCATCGAGGAACTGAAGCGTCGTCGTCCCGACCTGGCGGGTCTGCCCTTTCGCACAGGCCGGGACGGCCGGCTAGGATCGGATGAAAGGCAGCGTTTCGGGAAAGCGGTTCAGAAGGTCCATGAGTCCTTGCGGGCCGGGGCGAGCCGCCTGGACTTCTGGGCCGGGTTGCTGCCGCCGGACAATCCGCAGGCTGTCACAGCCCTGACGCAAGTGCTCTGGACAGACTCGGCATACCGGCCCGGATTGATCGAGAAGCTGGCCGATTGCGACAACGAAGAAGCGACTCGCGCCCTGGCCCGGCTGGCCATCTTCGCGGATGAAGAATGGCAGCGCAGCGCAGCACGTGCCGCGCTGCAACGACGCGACACGCGGCCCGCCACGGGCATCCTCATGGACGGTTTGCGTTACCCGTGGCCGGCCGTGGCCCACTACGCCGCCACGACAATTGTTCAGCTCAAGCGAGTCGATCTATTGCCTGACCTCGAGAGAATGGTGAGCGCGCCCGATCCGCGTTCCCCGGAGCGGCAAATGGTCAACGGTGTCGAGGTGCCCGTGGTCCGCGAACTGGTGCGCATCAACCACCTGCGCAACTGCCTGCTGTGCCATCCGCCTCTGGGCAATCCGAATCTCGAAGCACGGGATGCCCTGACGCGCGACTTGCCCGACCCGGGTTCGCCGCTGCCGCTTTATCTCGAGCCGGCACGGACTGGCAACGCGGTGCGTGCCGACATCATCTACCTGCGGCAGGATTTCTCGCTGCTGCAGAGAGTCACTGATGCCGCCCCCTGGCCAGTCATGCAGCGTTTCGATTTCCTGGTTCGCCGGCGCATCGTCACAGAGGAGCAGGCGACAGCACTTGACTTCGCGTTGGCCCGTTGCGCGGAAGACTCTCCATATCGCCGGGCCGCGCTGCTCGCCGTGCAGGGCTTGTGCCGTGGGAACCAGGGGATCACGGCGTGGCTCCTGGTCGGCGGCCTTGTCCTGATGCTTACGACCTGGTTGTTGCTCGGCAGCCGGCGCCGGCCTGCCCGGCGGAGCGATGCCGATGTGAGATTGTCCGTACCAACGTTGTCGTCGAAGGAGGGATTGTCATGACCACGAAAAACGCCGGCAGGATCGCACTGTTCATGATGGCCGCCGCGGCCAGCGCACTGCTCATGCCGGCGGTCCATCGACTGCGCGCCCATGCAAATGGCCAGGAAACCTTGGAGCGCATCAAGCGGCACGCCCTGGCCCTGCATGCCTGCAACGACGCTTACAAGCGTCTGCCTCCGGCGTGCGACGGCTTCGCCGACATTCCCCGGCCGGCAACGGTGCATGTGCACCTGCTGCGCTTCCTGGGAGAGGACGACTTGCACGGGAGCTTTCGGGATGGGGCGGCGCGAACGGCCGGTCGGGCCGTCGCGCTGCACGCGCCCAGCGATGCCACGCTGGGCGACGGCGCGGGCGTGCAGAATTTCGCAGCCAACCTGCGCGTCTTCTCAGACGTGGGAATCAATTGCGGTCGTGGACAATACCTGCCCGTGCCTCTGTCGCGCGTGATGCCGGGCACGGCCGGCTTGCCGCGGAGCTTTCCGGACGGCACGTCGAACACCGTCGTCTTTGCGACCAGGCTGGCGAACTGCACGCAGGAGGGCGCACTCGGAGGCAGCGACATCGCGGGCGGCAGCCATTATGCCGCCGATCCGACTTCGCCTTACGCGGCCTTCTTCGGTGAAAACGCCGCCACGACGACGGCGCATACCACCGATCCCGCCACGACGTTTCAGCTCGCGCCCAGGGAAGGCGAATGCCGGGTCTGGCCGCTCCTGGCCCAGAGTTACGATTCGCGCGGCCTCACCGTCGCAATGGCTGACGGCAGCGCGCGGCTCATCACGCCAAACGTCACGCCGCAGACCTGGAACCAGGCCTTGCAACCCAACGATGGGTGTTACAGTTCCTGCTGGGGTGGTGATTGGTGAAGTTTTTCGCCGCGTCAATCGCGGTGCGGCCAGACAACGCGTCCCGGCGTCGTCGTGCGGATGCTGTAGAGCGTGCCGCCGCCGGTGATGTAGAGGGTTCGCAGGTCGTCGCCGCCGAAGGCGCAGTTGGTGACTTCATCCGTGGGCACCGGCAGGAACGCCAGGAGCGTGCCATTCTCGGGATCGATGACGTAGATGCCGCCCTTCCTGTTCCTGGCTGGCTCGAAGGGGGGCGCCGGCTTGTTGAGACCGGCCGCCACGTAGAGGCGGCCTTTAAGGTCCTGCTTGATGCCGTCCGGACCGCGGCCCGTCTCCCAGTCAAAGAGCAGCTTGCGAGCCTGGACATCAACGCTGCCATCGTCGTGGAGCGGAAAGCGCCAGAGCTTGCGGGCGCCACCGATCGTGTCGTTATTGTTATCGGCGACGAACAGATAGCGATCATCGGCGGAGACGAGCGCGCCGTTGGGCCGATCCAGCTCCCGGTTGATGATTCGCGTCACCTTGCCGCTGGGATCGATGCGGTACACGCCCTCGATGGTCCGGCCTTGCTGGTCGCGCATCTCCATGCCGGAGCGATCGCCGTAGCGCGGATCGGTAAAGTAGATGCGGCCAGCGGAATCCACGGTGATGTCGTTGGGCTGGTTGTAACGCTTGTCCTCATACCTGTCCGTGAGCACGGTGATCGTGCCGTCCAGTTCGGTGCGCGTGACGCGTCGCTGGACCGGCTCGCAGGCCAGCAGGCGGCCCTTGGCATCGAACAACAGTCCATTGGTGCCGGCGTCCTTGCGATGGATGGCCGACTTGCCGTTGCGATCGAGCCGAAAGATGTGTCCGCCGCCGCTGCTGAGGACGCCGAGTTTTGGATGCCACGCCGGGCCTTCGCCGCCCGACCCCTTGCCGGCCTCGACTTTGAGCTTTGCGCCTGCCTCGAAGATCGGCTCTTTCTTGAGGTGTTTGGCGAGGAATGCCAGCATGGCCTTTTCAGCTCTGTCGGCGTCCGGTCCGCGAAAGCCGTGACCGGCGCCATCGAGTGTCAGCAAGTCGGCCTCGACGGCGGCGGCCTTCAGTCGCTCGATCAGCCAGACCGCTTGCTCGTGGGCGACGTAGTTGTCCTTGGTGCCGTGGATACACAGCGTCGGCGCGGCGCGCGGCGTCACCCAGTACAGCGGACTGGCCACGATGTGCCGGCGGCGAGCTTGCTCCAGGTTGCCTCCAAGAAAGAGAGGCAGCACATCGGCGGCATCCACGCTCTTGCCGTAGGACCTGGTAAAGTCGCTAGGACCGTAGTAGTTGACGACACATTGCACGCGGCTCGATTGTTCTCGATGGCCGCCGTCGCCCTCGAAGTCCCGGACGTCGCCGGTGACGCCGAGAAACTGCGCCAGGTGTCCGCCGGCCGACCCACCCATCGCGCCGATGCGGTGCGGATCAATGTGGTACTTCTTGGCGTTGGCCCGCAACCAGCGGACGGCCTCCTTGACATCGTGGACGGCTGCTGGAAACGGATGCTTGGGCGCCAGGCGATAGCTGACCGTGACGGCTACATAACCTTCGTGGGCCAGGCGCAGGCACAGCGCGTCATAGGTGTGTCTGGACCCAGCCCGAAAGCCGCCGCCGTGTATGCAGACGACGGCGGGGAATGGTCCCTTGGCGGCCTTCGGTCTGGCCATATCGAGTTCCAGTTTCTGGCCGTCCGGTGCGGCAAAGGTGATGCCCGGCTCGAAGACGACATCGTCGGGGACGACCAGCTTCGGCGGCGACTTCTGTGCCAGGACCGGCGATACGCCGGCGAGACAAACAACCAGAACGGCAGTGAGCAGGGTACGAATGTAACGCGACATCGAAGGTTGCTCCAAAGAGACCGCCGTGGCCATCGGCCGTGCCTCAGGAATCGGGAGATGATTGCATAGCCGCTTTCAACCACGAATTGACCGGGTTCCAGCGGCACCGTCAGTTGCACTCGGCAATCAGCGGTTCCGCCAGTTCGGCCAGATAGAAGAGCCGGCCGGCCAGCGTGGGCATGTACGTGCTCGGAATCCACGGCGTGGGCTCGTGCCGCAGCGTCATGCGCAGCGATAGTCCTTGCCATTGCATGCCGCGGTTGAAGGCGCCATCGGCGCCGCCGATGATCCGGTCGGCGGCCAAGAACAGCGCCGGCCCAATGGTGTTGGCGAACGCGGGTACCAGCGTGGTCCGGCTCTTGAAGCTAGTCAGCGCGTTCTGCTCGATCGTCAGCGGATGGAGTCGGGCGCCCAGACGGTGCGTCTGTGTCTTCCAGTCGGCCTCGCCCTTGAACTCGGCCGCGAAGTGCGGCTCCCAGAAGGCAATGTGGCAAACCCGGCCGATGCCGAACACCGTCACCAGCTTGCCGCCCTGCTTCTTCAGGGCTTGAATCTGTTCGGCATAACCGGGCAGTTCCGTCTTCCAGGCGAAGTGTCGTTGCTTGGCCGGCACGGTGAGCGTTGTCAGCGGGCCATAGAAGGCTTGTTGCATGGCATACTGAAAGGAACCGCTGTTCTCCGGCGGCAAGGTGTTGCCCTCGGCGTCGGACCATTCATCCATGTTGAAGCCATGCACGTGCTCGCAGGAAACGCCCCATTCCTTCAAAAAGTACACGGTCCAGCGGTACATGCCCATGGGGCCGACAGGCAGGATGAGAATGAGCGGCTGGCCTGCCTGGCGAGTCAGCTGAATCTCGCGGGCGATCTCGTGCCCCATGTATGTATCGAAATCGGCGACCGTGGCGCATGCCAGCGGCTCAAACTGGGGATGCCACCACGCCTGTCGTTTGGACAACTCGACACCGGAGGCCTCGGCGAGGCGGTCGATTTTCGCAAGGTCCCAGCCGGCGGGGAGAAAACCTTCCATCATCGAGCCGCGAAAGGTGCTAAGCAAGTTCATGGCATATTCCCAAAAGCGCGAACTGCATGGTTTCAGGAAGCGTAGAGGGGTATATTGAAAAAGCCTGATTGAGCTAGAGACTCCTCTTGTTTCCTGCGGGCGGGAGCCATAAAAAGAAGGTTTCCCGCTTGGGGATACAGGTATTCAGTATCAGGGATCCGTGGTTGCTAGACCGGTTCGCCGGGAGGAAAGTCGCATGAAACTGTGCCGCTGGTTGGGCTCGTTGCTTGTTCTGGCAGGGTTGGTGTCATTGGTCCCCAACCTGCCGGTCTTCGCCCAGGACAAGGAAACCACGCTGAAGTGGACAGCCTTCGATCCCGACACCAAGCCGTACTATCAGACCATGTACGTGAAGACCGACCAGAAGATGACCGTCATGGGTATGACAGTGAACCAGACCCAGGAACAGACCTTCTACGCCACCTGGACCCCCGGTAAGAAGGACAAGGAAAACTGGGTTGTTGGCATGAAGATCATTGGCGCCAAGATGGACATCAACATCGGCGGCAACAAGATCTCCTATGATTCCACCGCCGACAACCCGCAGCAGAACCCGCTTACCGATTTCTTCAATGCTTTGCTCAAGCTCGATCTCAAATTCACCATCAATCCCAAGATGACCGTTGAGAAGATCGAGGGCAACGAGGATCTCATCAAGAACCTCGGCAAGACCAACCCTCAGATAGAGCCACTTCTGAAGAGCATCCTGAGTGCGGATGCGCTCAAGCGCATGGCGGAACCGCCGCTCTACGCCTTCCCGCCCAAGCAGCCGGTCAAAAAGGGCGACAAATGGGAGAAGAAGGACAGCGAACTGAACCTTGGCCCGATTGGCAAGTACATCAACGATTACACCTTCGAGTATGCTGGCAAGGACGACAAGAAGAAGGAACTGGACAAGATCACCGTCAAGGCCACGATGAAGTACGTGCCGCCGAGCGACAAGGGCAGCAAGCTGCCGTTCATCATCGAGTCGGATAGCAAGCTTGTCGGCGAACAGGGGACGGGCACCGTGCTCTTCAATCCCGCCAAGGGACGATTCGAGGACTATTCCCTCAGCATGACCTTGAAGGGGGATCTCAACATCGACATTGGCGGCATGAAGACCAAGGTCGCGCTGACCCAGGAGCAAACCTCCAAGGTCACTACTTCCGATACCGATCCGATCGCCGAGTTGAAGAGCAAGAAGAAGTAGCGACCGCAAAAACTCAAGGTCCTTTAGCGGAAGCCGGCATCGTGCTGGCTTCCGTTTTTTTTTCGACACAGGACAAGCACGTCTCCCGTCCTTCGAGACATGGAAGGTGAGGTTTCCTAAATCCGCTGATTTGTTTACGCTCTGGGATGGGGAAAAAAGCAATGACCGTGAGGACCAAGCGATGGCCACGCAGATTGCTACGCCGCCGGAAGTCTCGCCGTCTCGCTCGCGCTGGAGGCTGCGGTTCCTGGCCGGTGGCATGATCGTGCTGTTACTGGCGTGGCTGGCTCCCTGGCTGGTCGGGCTATCGCCCCTGCGACACACCATCGCGCAGCGCATATTCAGCAACTTGAAAGGCAATGTCACTGTTGGCCGGGCGTCGCTGGGCTGGTTTTCGCCCTTGCAGCTGAGCGATGTTGTCGTATCGGACATTGCCGGCCGTCCGCTCCTGACAGCGCCGCACATGGAAAGCAGCCGTACGCTGCTCGGCTTGCTGCTGGATCGCTCGGACCTGGGCAGCTTTCGCTTCGAGCGGCCGGTACTGGACATCACCCTGTCCAGCAAGCAGTCCAATCTGGAAGAAGTCTGCGCCGCCTGGTTCGCGCCTGACGAGCCAAAGGCGGCGCTCGTCGAATCGCCCCGGCCGCGGACCTCGCTCAAGGTCGAATTCCACGAAGCTCGGGCCAGCATCCGTGCTGGCTCCCCGGACAGCGTAATCTTCGAACCGCTGCGGCTCGATTACGAAGTCCCCGCCGACCGTTCTTCCCCCGTGCAACTCGCCATCGAAGCATCAGAGAAGAGTCCCGATCCAGCGGGCCGACTGTCGTTGTCGCTGGCGACTCACAGGGATCAGCCGAAGAAGGATGTCGAGATGCGAGCCGAGCTGGTACGCGCGCCGCTGGCCATGCTTACGCCACTACTGGCTCGCCTGGGCACGGATGTGCAATGCCAGGGACTGCTCGACGCGCGACTGAACATGCACTGGGGCACAAGCGCGACGGACGACGACGATATCAAGATGGACGGCAAGATAAGCGCCCGGAATCTCGACGTCACGGCCGGCCCACTCGCTGGTGATCGTTTGCAACTGGAATCTCTGGACTGCCCGTGGCGGATTACGGTTCGTGGCAGTCGCATCTCGATTCAGCAAGCAGACTTGAAGTGCGATGTCGGACAGGTCGCGCTGAGCGGCTCCATCGATCCATCCAGGCCGCTGGCAGGCGAGCTAGCTGCGCCGGGCTGGGCGTTGCATGCCGATCTTGATCTGGCGCGCCTGGTCAGCATGTTGCCCAGGACTCTTAGCACGCACCAGGACACACGCCTTCAGTCTGGCCGCTTGACCGTCAAGCTGAACAGCCAGCAAGGTAAGGATGCCATCGTCTGGAGCGGCGACCTGAAGACCTCGGACGTGGAAGGAACGGCGAAGGGGACGAAGATTGTCTGGCAAGCGCCGCTGGCCGTCAGCTTTCGCGCGCACCAGGAAGGCCAGGAACTGCCTGTTGTAGACGAGTTGCGCTGCGACTCCGGCTTTCTGAAAGTAGACGTCACCGGCTCGCCACGAAGCTGGAACGCCAACGCGCGTTTCGATCTGGACCGTCTGTCAACGGAGCTCGGCCGCTTCGTCGATCTGGGCAGGACGCGACTGGCCGGCAGGGGCGCGGCGCGGCTGACCATCTTGCGAGGCGAGGCCAAAGCGTTCACCGTCGAAGGCGACTCGCAGATCGACCAGTTCGAAGTTGCCGGCATGTTGTCGCGACCGTGGAAGGAAGCCAATCTGAAGCTCCGCGTGCAAGGGGCCGGCAAGTTAGGCGTGGCCGGGCGGCACGCGCTCGACGCCGCCGATCTGCGCATGCACTCCGGCGACGATGAGCTGGAATTTCGACTTCTCGAACCAGTGTCCGACATCCAGGCCGGCCTTCGCGGCAAGGCCCGGCTGCGCGTGCGCGGCGACCTGGCGCGCTGGCAGGATCGCTTGGGACCACTCCTGCCCGACACGGCCGACTGGACATTGACCGGCAACGGCGACATCACAGCCCAGGTTCACGCTCATCCTCCTGGGCTGGAATGCCGCGATCTGAACATCCTGCTGCGCAACCTCGCGTGCGTCGGCCCCGGCATTGCCCTCCGAGAACCGGCATTGGATGTCAAGGGCCAGGGAAGCTGGAACGCTTCCGCTTCGATTCTTGAGATACGTCAGGCGAGCGTGACTTGCCCGACACTGGCTGTCGATCTTCCAGCATTGAAGATGACGTGCGGTGATCGCTGGCTTGTCGATGCCCAGGGGACAGTACAGGCCGACCTCGAGCGGTTGGGGCGCTGGTTCAGCGGCTCGCAGCGCCAATCGCATGATTCGCTGCGTGGTTCCCTCTCCGGCCCGTTCCGCCTGCAATCGCGTGGCTCGCAAGTCGCCATGGACCTGGATCTGGCAGGCAAGAACCTGACACTCGGTCCCGTCAAAGCGCCGTCCTGGCGGGAGCCGGATCCGCGAATCCAGGGCAAGGCCACGCTCGACTGGAACGAGAATCACCTGCAATTCGAGCAGCTCAAGATCGACAGTTCTTTGGTCGGCGTTCGCGCTCACGGAAAGATTACACGCCTTTCAGCAGGTCAAGAACTGAGCCTCGACGGTCAGTTGCATTACGACCTGGCGCGACTGGAGCCATTGCTTCGACCATATCTCGGCAAGGACTTCAAGATTGCCGGCAAGGACCCCCGGCCCGTGAAGCTGAGCGGCCCACTGGCCGTTGGCCCGAAGCATGGTTTTCCACGCGAGCTACAGGGCGAGCTGGGCTTCAACTGGTTGCGGCTCGACGCTGCTGGTTGCAAGATCGGGCCGGCCGAGGTTCGCGGCAAGTTGAAGGGCGGTTGGATCTTGCTGCAACCGATCGCCGGTGCCATCAATGACGGAAAATTGCGGATCGAGCCGTCGCTGCGGCTGGATCCGGTCCCGGTCGAAGTACGGCTTGCGAAAGGTACGCTCGTGCATCGCGCCAAGATCACGCGTGAGATGTGCGCCGGCGCGCTGGGATATGCCGCCCCCGCCCTGGCGCGCGTCGCCAACGCCGATGGCTTGATTTCCGTAGCCGTCGATGAATTCCGCCTTCCGCTGGACGACCCAATGCGGGCCAGAAGTTCGGGCCGGCTGCACCTTCACGATGCCCGCTTCGGCACCAGTCCCCTACTGGCTGAACTGAGCACGATCCTGCTGCGCTCGCCGGGCGAGGTGCGACTGGCCAAGGAGTCGATCGTCAACGTTCGCGTTGCTGACGGCAAGGTGCATCATGACAAGCTGGCACTCGTCTTTCCCGACATGACGATCCGCACGCAGGGCTGGGTGGGACTGGATGGCGCTCTGGGCTTGACCGTCGAATTCCCGGTGCCGCCCAAGTGGGTCGGCAATCGCAAGCTGACCGGACCGCTGGCCAAGACGACGATCCGCGTGCCGATGACCGGCACGCTCGAGAAGCCGCGTCTGGACCCCGTAGCCCTGCGTGACGCCAGCGCCAAGTTCGCGCGCGACTATGCCGCGGAGTTGCTGCGGCAGAGAATTTTCCAGAAGTAGGGTTCGGAACACACCTGTCTGCGGAGCAGTCTGGAAACAAGAGACGAGCCTCGCCGGGACCAGCGCTTGCGCAGATAATGAATGCATGGCTCAGAAGAGAAAGCTCCTCGACGTCTGGCTCAAGGAGGTCAACACGGTCTACCGGGAGGTTCCGTTTTCGGTGGTGACCGACTGGCTGCAGGAAGGCCGACTGCTGGCGGAGGACAAGGTCCGGCTGTCCGGCACCGAGAACTGGGCGCGCATCGGCAAGGTACCGGCTTTTCAGCCATACCTGCCGAGGGCCGAGCCGTTCCGCGCCGAAGATCAGGCAGAGGCACTGGAGCCTGTTGAGCTTGGCCTCGACTGGAAAGCTGCGGGCGACGAGGAAGATGAGGACGTGGACATGATCCCGCTCATCGACATCAGCCTCGTGCTGCTGATCTTTTTCATGATGACAGCAGTGACCAGCAGCGGTTTCATTTCTCTGATTCAGACTCCTGGCGCCAGGCACCAGCTTGCCGCCATCACACAGGACATGTACTGGATCGGCGTCGATGTTCGTAATCCCCAGGGAACAATCGAGAAGGATGCCGGCGACAATCCCATCCCCTGGTACTCTTTCGGCAAGGAGAACAGCCAGCTCTTTCAACCAGTTCGCGATCCGCTGGAAGCCATGCAAGCGTTCGAGCAAACCCTTGGCCCCGCGGAAGGGGAGGTCCGCATCCGCATCCGTGCCGACCGTTCGCTACCCATCGAGACGATCACGGGCATCACCGAGGAGCTTCAAGGCCTCGAGAACCGAATCAATCGGAAGCGCAAGACCGGGCGTATCACTTTCGCCATCTCCGGCGAAGTCAGCGAACCACAAGGGAAATGAACGCGCAGGCAGTGATTGGATTGCGGTGCCTGTCATGCAATGGCGGCATTCTCGCGAATTCATTCTCGCCGTTTGAGCCGTTCACGCAAGTCGTTGGCCGCCTGTTCGTACCGGGCGAGTACGGCGTCACGGCTGCGGTCTGAACTGAAATGCCCCTGGGAACGAATAGCATCCTGGCCTTCTTCGATCAGCTTTAACAGGCCGCGGGCGGCTTCCACGTCGAAACGGCGACGGCCGGCGACGTTGACATGAACCGGCGACGAGTGCGCGTATAACGGCCGATCTAATTCGTTCTTGGCAGTACCATCAATCCGGGCGGCGAACCAGGACGGCTCGTCAACGCGAACCTCGGTTTTGATGCTTGCCGTGAAGCGTCCCTTGCCGCTGCAGCGCTGCGAGCGAATCACCTTGCCATTGTGGACGAGTTGCAAGTTCTGGAAGTCGTGCCGGCCCAGGGCACTGGCTTCGATGACCAGCTTCTTGCCTTTCTCCAGTTTCAGGGTGGCACCGGGCCTGTGGCCATCGACTGACAAAGCGAGTATGGGACCATTGCTGATGACATTTCGGCCTGCCTTGAGAGCGTCGAGCCAGCCGCGTATCGTCGGCTCGCCCGGCAGTTCGACGTAAACGCGAGCAAAATCGTACAGAAACCAGTCAGTCCCGGTGCTAATGGGCAGATGCAAGCCGACATTAAGATAGCGATAGTAGCTTTCTTCATAATTGCCGAGCCGGCTGCCGTCGAAGACGTTGAGGGCGTGTAGCCGGCCGGCGATGGCGTTGACCACATCCTCGTGGCCGAAGGAGTTGTGGCACCAGATGATGGTTGCCCCCTGCTTGCGAGCCGCATCGATACCGGCGGCCAAGGCTTTCTCGTCGAAGCCCTTGCCAGTGATGCCCGGGCCCAGGCTGGCCGGCAGGATGTGCTTGCGCATGTCCAGGAACATCACATGGCCGTAGCCCTGGCCTTGCGCCTTGAAGTTATGCCGGTACTCCTCGCCGTTGTTGTAGAGCACGCCGGACCCCTTGAAGGCCAGGTCGCCCACCGGATAGGTATTGGTGATGTACTCGGCGTCGTCCTTGTAGCGTTCCAGATACGAGATGAACATCACGCGCAGGCCGTCCGCGGCCGGAACCAGGCGCAGATACTCGTCCGACTCTTTCTTGCCGATCTTCATCAGGTGCAGATGGGTGTTGCCGGCGACCAGTTCACGTTCATCGGGCCGGAACAGAAACGGCACACGGACGACGATTTCTTCGGGTGCATTGCGAGTCAAATCAACCTTTAGCCGCACACGCTCGGTTTCCAGTCCGGACAACGCTTCCAGCTGGATCCGGGCGCGCGGCAATGTGGCGAGCGCGCCACCGGCGGGAACGACGCACCAGCCGCTGGAATCGTCAGGCAGCTTGAGACCCAGCAAGCGATTGAATAGCCCAGGCAGCTTGGCCGGCCTTGCGTCGTCTTCACGATGAAGCCGAACGATGCCCGAAATGCCCTTGCCGTTGGCGGCATCGACCAGCTTGATGCGGACGGCTGCATTATCGTCCGGCGACATGCCGGTGAGATAGGCGCCCAGGCCCAGGATGCCGATGCACAGAATTGCCAGAGCCGTCGAACGCATGGGATGCCCTTGCTCTTGTTTGACCCCTGTTCAGGAGGCTACATGGTGGGTTATAGTAATTCAACTGGAAAGCCGGAAGCGCAAGCGACCGGAGGTGGAGCGATGCGATCGGCGGCACGGATTCTGGTGTGTGCGACTACTCTTGAGGCGGCGGCACCGGTGCGCCGCGCTCTGGAGGCGGTGCCGCGGCATTTCGAGTTCCATCCCTTGAATGATGGCCAGCCGGACAACCCGGATACGCATCATCTCATCGTGCTCGAAGGAAGCGGGCAGGCCGAGGATGCCCGGCGCATGTGCATGCAGCTTCGCGGCCAGCTCGCCCAGACGTTTGTTCCCATCTTGCTAATCAGCGACGATGTCAGTCCCCGGGCCCGGCTCGCCAACCTCGAGGCAGGCGCCGATTGCTATCTTCTGCGACCTTTTGAGGAGGCGGAGTTGCTCGGTCAGGTTGAAGCATTCCTGCGCCTCAAGGAGCGGCACGATCATTTCGCGGAAAAGGCCGCCGAGATCAACCGCATCAACAAACGGTTGAAATCCGCCTATCAGCAGATCGATCAGGAACTCGACCTGGCTCGCCGTATTCAGCAGAGCTTTCTGCCTCAGTCACTGCCGCAACTCACCCAGGTAAGGTTTGCCGTTCATTATCAGCCGTGCGGGCGAGTCGGCGGTGATTTTTACGACATTTTTCGGCTCGATGAGAAGCACCTTGGCTTCTACGTCGCTGATGCCATGGGTCACGGCGTCCCTGCCAGCCTGCTCACCATCGTTGTCAAGAAAGGCGTCAAGACCAAGGAGATTTTCGGTAACCAGTATCGGCTGGTCCAACCCGACGAGGTGATGGAGAAGCTCAATCGTGACATGATCGATCAGAAGCTCTCCGAGAATCCATTCATCACCATGGTCTATGTACTCTTTGACCACGACAAGCGCGAGTTCCGCTTCTCGCGCTCCGGCCATCCCTATCCGTTATACCTTCCAAGGGAAGGACCACCGCAACTGTGGCAGATCGAAGGAAGCTTGCTGGGCGTGTTCGAGACGAAGTATCCGATGAGGACACACGCCTTGAATCCCGGTGATAAGGTCATCCTGTACACGGACGGCATGGATGCGGCCGGCTTCGAAACATATCCCGTCGGCTCCGCGAGCCTGGTTGCCGCCGCCGAGCGCTATCGCCATTTGCCCATCGACGCCCTGGTCGAGCGCCTGGCGCACGAACTGTTCTCGCAAACGAAGAAGAGCGACGACTTGACGGTGCTGGGCGTCGAAGTGCTATGACCCGGGGCGCATTGTCGTAGACGACGCTGCCAGCGTCGCCGACTAAGCGGCGACATGGCGACGCTGGCAGCGTCCTAGGGGAGTTACTTCAGCGGCGTCACCACGGCGGCGTTGTCCTTCTCGTGTCCGGTAACCAGCGCCTTGCCGTCCGGCGTGAAGGTAACGCAGTAGGTTACCATCTTCTTGAGGTGGTGCGCAAACGACGGCGTGCCGGTTTGCAGATTCCAGACGCGTAGGTGGCCGCCGTAGCCGGCGGTGGCGATCTGCTTGCCATCACGAGAGATTGCCAGCCCGAAGATGTCGTCCGGCGTCGGGCCCAGCTTCTTGATTTCCTTGCCGTCGGCAGCGTTCCACAAGTGAAGCTGCTTGTCGAAGCCAACGGACAAAAGTTGCTGGCTATCCGGCATGAACTGAACGGCCGTGATCGCTTCGCGAATCTCCGGCAACGGCAGCGGCTCGGTCTTTTTCGGCTCTTCCTTCTTCACTTCCTTCTTGTCCTTGTCTTTTTTGTCCTTCTTGTCTTCCTTCTTCTTGGGATCCTTCTTCTTTGGATCGACTTTCTTAGGCTCGGGCAGCGGCGGGAAGGTGCGCAGCTCCTTCATGCCCTTGACGTCGAAGAGCTTGATGGTGGTGTCCTTGCCACAGCTCGCAAGCAGCTGTCCATTGGGACTGAAGGCCACTCCGTAAACCGATTCCTTGTGACTGCCGATGTTCTTGAGTTCCTTGCCGTCACCCGGATTCCAGAGACGAACGGTCTTGTCGGCGCTGCCGGAGGCAAGGATCTTGTTGTCAGGCGAAAAGGCAACGGCGCTGACAATGTCGCCGTGCCCCTTGAGCTCCTTGATCAGCTTGCCGTCGTTGGGGTTCCAGATGCGGATGGTCTTGTCCTGACTGCCGGTGGCAATCATGCTGCCATCCGGGCTGAAGGCGACGCCATAGACTGGACTGGCATGTCCCTTGAGGGTGCGGAGTTCCTTGCCGCTGGCAAAGTCCCAGAGCTTGACGGTGTTATCGAAGCTTCCGGTGGCCAGTGTCTTGCCATCCGGGCTGAAGGCGACGGCGAATACCAGGCCGCCATGCCCCTTGAACTCACGCGCGCCCGACTGCGCCAGCGCGAGCGGAACCACGAGCAACACCGCGACCAATCCAAGTGGCTTTCGCATGAGCAAACCCCCAGGTGCCAGAGTGAAGAATCCGGTCAGTATGCCGGCAACGGGCAAGCGGGCGGGTGGGACTGCTTCTATTCTGCGAGCTAGACGGCCCGTCCGCAAGGGGGAAATCGCAATCGTCTCCGGACTGTCTGGACTGTCTGGACGCGCCACGATTGCAGGTGACCGATCGCCGCTCGTCCGCTACCATGAACAGGACGCATCGGTGGTCCTTCAACCGGGGAGAAGCCGCTCCATGAAAAAAGCAAGCGATCAGGCGGTCTCGGTCAAATGCCCCAAGTGCGGGCTGGTCGTGCAGGTCCCGTCGGGAGGCCGGCGGCTGTGCGGCTGCGGCACTTGGCTGGCCGGCGAGGAGGTCGTCGAGGTCGAGATGGCCGAGCCGGCCGAGGACCTGCGGCAATGGCCCAAGATCGAAGGCGACCTGTCCGCCATCGAGCGCCTCAACGACGGTTACCGACGCATCACCAAGGAACTCAGCAAGATCATCGTCGGCCAGAAACGCGTCATCGAAGAATTGCTGATCGCCATCTTCGCCCGCGGCCATTGCCTGCTCGTCGGCGTACCCGGACTGGCCAAGACGCTCATGATCCGCGCTCTCGCCGACTCGCTCAACCTCAGCTTCAGCCGCATCCAGTTCACCCCGGACTTGATGCCCTCCGACATCACCGGCACCGAAGTGCTGCAAGAGGACAAGGCCACCGGACAGCGTGTCTTCAAGTTCCTGCACGGACCGATCTTCTCCAACGTCATCCTGGCCGACGAGATCAACCGCACGCCTCCAAAGACGCAGGCCGCGCTTCTGGAAGCCATGCAGGAGCGGCAGGTCACCGTCGGCGGCTCCAAGCACAAGCTGCCCGATCCGTTCTTCGTCCTGGCCACGCAGAATCCCATCGAGCAGGAAGGCACGTACCCGCTGCCTGAAGCGCAGCAGGACCGCTTCATGTTCAACGTGCTGGTGGACTATCCCGAGGAAGAAGAGGAGTTCCGGATCGTCGAGATGACGACGTCCGTGCATCAGCCGATGCTGGACCGTGTCCTGTCGGCCACCGATATCCTGGAGATGCAGGACATCGTCCGCAAGGTGCCGGTGGCGCCGTACGTGATCCGCTATGCCATGAAGTTCACGCGGCTAACGCGCAAGGACAAGGGCGAGGTGCCGAGCTTCATCCGCGACTTCGTCACCTGGGGCGCCGGGCCGCGCGCGACACAGTTTCTGGTGCTGGGCGCAAAAGCGCGGGCCGTGTTGCATGGCCGATACTATGTCTCCTGCGAGGATATCCGCGCCGTGGCCGTGCCGGTGCTGCGTCATCGCATCATCACGAACTTCAACGCGGAAGCCGAGGGCATCAAGTCCGAGGACATCGTCCACCGCCTCGCCGAGATCATCCCGCGCGATCCCAATGAAGAGCAACTGGAGAAGGCTAAAGTCGGATGAGTTTTCAGTGTTCAGTCAGACGAGAATGAAATCTGAAAACTGAAAACTGAAAACTGAAAACTGAACTATGGACGATCCGCATCGTTACCTCGATCCTCTGTCGCTCGCCAAGATGAAGGGGCTGGAGCTGCAGGCTCGCCTCGTCGTCGAGGGCTATCTTTCGGGAATGCACAAGAGCCCGTACCATGGCTTTTCCGTCGAGTTCGCCCAGCACCGCGAGTATGTCCCCGGCGACGATATCAAGCACATCGACTGGAAGGTCTACGGCAAGACCGGCCGCTTCTTCCTCAAGCAGTACGAGGAAGAGACGAACCTCGTCTGCTGGCTGATCCTGGATGTCAGCGAGTCGATGAAATATGGCTCCGGCGCGGTGACCAAGTACGACTACGCTTGCATGGCGGCGGCGTCGCTCGCCTATCTCGTGCTGCACCAGGCAGACAGCATCGGCTTCGTGACCTTCGACAACGAGGTCCGCAAGTTCATGAAGCCGTCCAGCCAGCGCGCGCACCGGAAGGAAATGATCCGCGTGATGAATGAAGGCGGCGGGCAAGAGAAGAGCCACATGGGTCCGCTCTTTCATGACCTGGCCGAGAGCATCAAACGCCGCGGGCTCATCTTCATCATTAGCGACATGTTCGACGAGGTTGCCGAGCTGCTCATGGCCTTCAAGCACCTGCGGCACAAGCGGCACGAAGTCGTCCTCTGGCACATCCTCGACCCGGCCGAGCTGTCATTCCCGTTTCAGGAAGCCACGCTGTTCCGCGGCCTGGAGCAATATCCCGAATTGCTCACCGATCCGCGCTCCCTGCGCAAGAGCTACCTGGAGCTGATCAGCGGCTTCATCGAGGAACTGAAGCGCGGTTGCCGCGACCAGAATATCGACTACGTGCAGATGCGCACCGACACACCGCTGAACGTGGCGCTATCGAGCTACCTGGCCCATCGGCTGACGCGCACGAAGTGATCCCCCAGCGCGACGAACTTGCGCGAAACCACCGCGCGAGCTAGCTCTCCGCGCACGTCTGGAATATTACGCGTAGACGCGGTAGTCGATGTCCGGGAACAGGTTGTGGCGACGCTCGATCTGGCTGAGCCAGGCTTCGTCGATCTGGTCGTTCTTGATCTGCTCGTAGAGTGCGTTGAAGTTGTTGACGTGGATCTTGGTGCGCTCGCAGGCGTATTGCACCATGGTGCCGGTCTTCATGATAAAGGCCCAGTCGCTGGACTGGGCGAGGAGCAGCTCGCGGGCGGCCTGGTTAAGGGCGCGGCGGCGCAGCGGGTTGCCGCCGTCGGTGTGGTTGCGGGCCAGTTCCACCATGCGGTCCGCCTGCTCGTGCAGGTGCCGGTAAATCCAGTCGTTGGAGCCTTCGAGCCAGACCTCACAGTAGCCCTTGTAGCCCCAGCTCGACATGCTCGGCCGCGCCACCTGAATCGTCTTGTGGCGGTCGAGGTACTCGGGAATGGTGATGGTCTTGACCGTCTGCTGGTCCCAGTGGATCTTGCGAAGCAGGAAGTTGATCCAGTCCGGCCCCTCGAACCACCAGTGGCCGAAGAGTTCGGCGTCGTAGGGAGCCACGATGAGCGACGGCCGCCCGTCCATGGAACCGGACAGCCATTCCACCTGCTTCTCGCGATTGAACATGAAGTTGCCGGCGTGCTCGGCCGCCTTGTCCAGGGCGGCTTGCGGGTCATACGGCTCCTTGTGGTCGCCGCGGCCGGTGATCTTGTGATACTTGATGCCCAGGTTGCTGCGAATACCGGTCTGATGCAAGTGCGGACGCAAATACTCGTAGTCGAGGTCGAAGCCGATATCGCGATAGAACTCGCGATACTGGTAATCGCCCGGGTAACCCTCCACGGCGCTCCAGACCTGCTTTGACGACTCGGTGTCACGCGCCAGCACGGCGACGTTGCTCTTGGGGCAGAGGATGGGAGCGTAGACGCCGTACTTGGGTCGGGGCTCGGCGAACAGGATGCCGTGCGTATCCGTGAAGAAATAGCGGATGCCGGACTCGCGCAGCAGCTCATCGACGCCCGGCGCATAGCCGCACTCCGGCAGCCAGATGCCCTGCGGCCGTCTGCCGAAGTGCCGCTCGAACTCGCGGCAGCCGATCTCGATCTGGGCCCGCACCGCGTTCCAGTTGATCTGCATCAGCGGGAAGAAGCCGTGCGTCGCGCCGCAGGTGATCAGCTCCAGCTTGCCGGACTCGAAGAAGCGTCGGAAGCCGTGCGTCAGGTTGTTCTGATACTGGTTGACGAACACCTCGCGGGCGCGCAGAAAGCGATTGTGATACATGTGGGCGAGCTGGTGATACTCAGGCTGCCAGCGCGTCCGTTCGAGCTCCTTGCCGGTGAGTGCGATGAGGTTGTCAATGTGCCGGACGTAGCGGTATTGCAGGAGAGGATCGGCGAACATGGCCGCCAGGGTGGGCGTGACCGACATGGTCATGCGCCAGTCGGCGCCGTCGCGCTCCAGGCCGTCGAACGCCTCCAGGAGCGGAATATACGTCTCGGTAATGGCTTCGTAGAACCAATCTTCCTCGAGGAAGTCCTCATACTCGGGATGACGAACGAATGGCAAGTGGGCATGCAGGACAAGACAGAGATAACCGAGCGGCATCGTCGCGTTTCCGGAATTGGGACTAGAAAACGGGCACGAGTTCACCTTCGTGTGATATGGTTCGCCGCTGCAATTTCAAGCCCGTCCCCAGACGTGCGTGGTCGCCGCTCGCTCGGTGATTTCGCGCGTACAATCCCGCGCGAAAACTTTTGCACGACCTGGTAGTCGCGTCGAACGCCCTCCGCGACTGGGCGTATCGCGGAGGGCAGGAAAGTAAGCAGGTAACCTTGCCTGCTCAGCGGAAGAGTCCCATCCATGCACTCCATTGCGACTGCGGCATGTCCAGCAGGAACTGCAGGGTTGCCGGGTCGATGCCGGTCTCTTGCGCGGCACGCTGAATGTGCGGCGTTGCATCGAATGTGCCGTTGAAGAACATGGCGCCGTTGCGAGCAGCCGTCAGGGCGGCGCGGGCCATGTCGATCTTCAACGCGATGTCCCGTGCACTGGCCCGGCCTTCGGCAAGCAGATCGCCGGCCAGCTGGAACGCTTCGAGCAGCGTGATGGGCGCCGCCGGCGGCGGGGGTGGCGGCGGCGGCTTCACTTCCGGCCCCTGCGTGATGACAACCACAGGCTGATTCGGATCGATGTTGCCGCCGTCGGTTCCATAGCCGGCGCCGATCACGTTGCCGTCAACCATGTTCTCGATGCTGGGCACGCTGCCGTCCGGATTGCCATAACCCTGTCGCCGCAGCGACGCCAGCGCGGCCGGGCCCTCCAGGACGTTGATCGGTCCCGTCGGGACCGGCATGTCCATGACAATGGCGACCCGCTGGCGGTGGTCGATGTAGTCCTGGCCGCCGATGCGAAGGCGCGTCCAGCCGCCGCCGTAGATGCCGCCGGGGAACCGGCCTCTCGGTACGGGAATAAGATTGACGGTGCGCGTCTTGCCCGCCTTGTCGGTGATCGTGACCGGCCGCGTGCCGAAGGCCGACCGGAGTTCTTGAATGGCGCGCTTGCCGGTGATGACCGTCGGCTCGCGCCGGCCGGTGCCTGCCTGCCGCGTCGTTGACCGGGCACCGGACGTCGGCTTGGTGCTGGTCCCTGGCGTGCGCGCTCCGCCGGGCGCAGCGCCGCGCCCGCCGTGCGGATCGGCCGCCGCCAGGCGCTCGCCTGTTGGCAACGAGGCTCCGCCGCTCTTCGTCTTCGTTGAGGTGATCGTCCCGGGCTTCACAGTGCTCCTGGCAGTCGTTGCCCGCCGTGAGCCGACGGTCTTGCTGGTGGTTGGGCGGCTGACCGGGCGTCGTGGCGTGGCTGTTGTGGGCTTGCTTGCCGTTGGTCGCGAGACGGGGCGACTGGATGCGGTGCGGGCCTGCGTCGGCCGCGACGTCGAGCGGCTTGACGGGCTCGACCTGCGTTGACCCTGCGCGTCGGCGGCCACCGGCAGCAGGCTCCAGAGCCCGGCCAACAGGATGCCTCCGCATATGCCCAGAAAACTAGAACTGCTTGTGAACGGCAACATGAAAGTTCTCCTTGGTCTCCAAACATTTGTGTGAGCTTGTCGTCACCAGGGAATTGCCGTCCGACGTTGAAAGCGGCCAGAATTTCAGGCCCGAAGTCCCAATAGCAACGCTGATACTCGGCCAGCACCTTCTGCTACACTTCCGCATCCAACCGCCGATTGGAAGGACGTCCGCGCAGTCTGGACCAGCCCCTCGTCGCCTGAGTATGCCAGGGAAGAAAGGCGGGAGCCAGTTGCGTTGCTGGGCCGGCGGGGGGGGGCAGGCGCGGGGCCGCGGGGTGACGGGATGACGCGACGCGGGCGCGGAGAGGCCGGGCACGCGATG
>VGYC01000103.1 GCA_016873095.1 Planctomycetota bacterium
TCTGGCGTAAGCTCTCCTTCGGCACGCAATCGAACGGTGGCAGCCGTTTCGTCGAGCGTCTGCTGACGGTGATCGAAACCTGTCGTCGCCAGTCACACAATGCTTTTGCATGGCTGACAACCGCCGTCGAAGCCCAAATGGCTGGAAAACCAGCACCATTGCTGGCCAAGGCGTGAACGGTTACTTCCACGATCAGTCCCCCGCATATTACTGTGGCGTCGATCTGCACTCAAGCAGCATGTACGCCAACGTCTCGATCATGCTGCTGAAAACCAAGGCAACACGCGGTGCCTGGCAAAGTCCTGTTTGCCGCGGCCGTAGCCAGGGATAGAATCGTCATCTCGCGAGAGCAGGAGGAGCATGTTCGAGAACTATGTCGACTATGAGCGATTGCTGGCCCGCATCCAGCTAGTGCTGTTCATGCTGGGCATGGGAGCGACGCTTGAGATGTCGGACTTCGGGCGGATCCTTCGGCGTCCCGCCGTGCTGATCTACGGGCTGTCCTATCATTTCATCGTCCCGCCCATCCTGGCCGTGCTGATCGGCTGGCTTCTCGGCCTGGAGCCGGGGATTGCCATCGGGCTGATCCTTGTCTCGCTCTTGCCGGGCGGTGTGGTTTCCAAGGTATTCTCGTTGCTTGGTCACGGCAACGTGGCGTTGAACATCACGCTCACGTTTTTCACATCGTTCGCGGCACTGTTCACCGTGCCGGCGTTGTTGCGGTTGCTGGCGATGGACTACGTGCCGGCAGATTTTCACGTGCCTCTGAGCGATGTGGTTCCGGATGTGTCCATTTTCATGCTGCTCCCGCTGACGGCGGGCATGTTCTGGTCGCACAGGTCACCCGCCAATCGCATGAAAGTGGCCCGCATCTGCTGTGGCTTCGGCTGGTTCTTCGTGATCCTCATGGTAATCGGCTCGCTGGGCAGCGGCCGCATACATCCCGCTACCTACGGTTGGCTGGCGCCGTTCGCCATCATCCTGTTCTGCGTGCTGGCCCAACAGATTTCCATGGTGCCTTGCTATTACTTCGCCTGGCCGCGTGCCGATCGCCTGGCCATCGGCATTGAACTGACCATGCGCAACATGAACCTCGCCCTGCTCCTTAACGTGCTTCTGTTTCCTGCGAACCGCGGCCTGGACGATATCGCCGACGGCAGCCTGTTCGTGATCCTTTTCTACGCAGCTGTCGCGATGGGGGCCGGTCTGCCGCTGGCGCTCAATCATCTACGGCTGGCGCGGCGCGAAGCAGCAACAGTGCCATAGCGGCAAGCTGCCAGCTTGCCGGCTACCATGGATCTTGCACGCGGCAATCACCATTTGTCGCGGACAGTGAAGTAGGAGAATGTGCACTTGCACAGCGACGAGACGGGGGCGGCGTGCCCCGCGTGCCACGCGGGCCTGGCAAGCTACCTGACGTTTTACTTCGAAGAACGGCTGCATCAGTCGCTGACATATTCATGTCACGCATGTCGCTTTCACGGTTGAGTCCTAAATTGTTCACGCTAACAATGTTAGTCGGATTCGAAACCGACGGAAGTGCGCCGCGACTCTCTCCGGTCTCTCACGCTCCCGGCTCGCCAATCACCATTGCCGCGCTGGCCGATTTTCGTTAGGCCAACTCCAGGCGAAACCTCAGCGGCCACGTAACAGGATGCAAATCATGACTCTCTCCAGAAAGATCACGCGGCGGGCTGCCATCAAGGGCATGGCGGCGGCCGGTTTCGGCGTCCCGTTCGTCTACCGGGCGCACGCCCATGCGGCGCCGAGCGAGACGCTGCTGCACGCTAGCTTCGGGGGGAACGGCATGGCGCTTGCCGACATCGGCTCGTTGACCGCCAGCAAGCATGTCCGTCTGGTCGCCGTCGCCGAAGTTGATGAAACGCGCACGGCCGATGTCCGCAAGCGTTTCCCCAACGCCCGCATCTACCAGGACTGGCGGCAACTTCTCGACAAGGAAAAGGGGCTGATCTCGGCCAACATCTCCACGCCGGACCACATGCACGCGGCCATCACCATGCGCTGTATGCAGCAGGGGTTGCATGTCTACACGCAGAAGCCGCTGACGCAGACGGTCTACGAGGCCCGGCAGCTTGCCCGCGTGGCCCGGCAGCGCAAGCTCATCTCGCAGATGGGCATCCAGATTCATTCGCACGGCGAGCATCGCACCGTGGTGGCGACCATCCAGGCCGGCGCCATCGGCCGGGTCCGCGAAGTGCATAGCTGGAGCGGCAAGCACTGGGGCGATCGCAATCCACGGCCCAAGCGGACCGACCCGATTCCCAAGACGCTGCGCTGGGACGACTGGCTCGGCGTGGCCGCGGAGCGGCCCTTCCTCGCCGGCTATTATCATCCCGGCGAATGGCGCAAGCGGCTCGACTTCGGCACCGGCACGTTCGGCGACATGGGCTGCCACATCCTCGATCCCGTATTCACGTCGCTGGCGTTGACCGCGCCGCGTTCGGTCCGCTCCGTGGGCGGCGCCCCCAACGCCGATAGCTGGGGGCTTAATTCGCAGGTCCGCTACATCTTCCCCGGCACCAGGTACACGGCTGACACGCTGACGCTGCACTGGTACGATGGCGACCTGCGGCCGCCGGCAGAGCTGCGCAAGTCGATCGGCGACCGCAATTTCCACGACCAGGGCTCGATCTACATCGGCAGCGAGGGCGTGCTTTACTCGCCGTACATCGCCACCATGACACTGCACCCGCAGGACCGCTTTCGCGACTACAAGATTCCACGGCAAGGCAGCCAGGATCATTATCTGCAGTTCGTCGAGGCGGTCCGCGGCAACGGCCGGACGTCCACGCCTTTCGACTTCGCCGGCCCCATGACCGAGTCCGTCCTGCTCGGCTGTCTGTCCACGCGCTTCCCCAAGACGACCCTGGAATGGAACGCCGACAAGATGCTCGTCACCAACGTCAAGGAAGCCAACGCCTTCGTGCGGCGGCGCTATCGCAAGGGCTGGGAAGTGGAAGGGCTGTGATGTGCACATGCTGTACAAACACTTCACTGATCGCGCTCGCAAAGTCATGGAACTCGCAAGTGACCACGCGCGAGCATCGAGGTATGAGTTCATTGCCAGCGAGCACGTGCTAATTGGACTGATCAAGGAAAGGGGCGGGGTTGCCGCAAACGTGCTTCAAAGTCTTGGGCTGCAGTCTGTGCGCCGCTCATTCTCGATGAGAAGCGATGGATCGGCAAATTGCCGGCGACTCCGGCGGTTGTGAAAGCCGTGGAATTCGCCCGCGACGAGGCTCGAAACCTCAAGCACGACTATGTTGGCACTCTGCTTCTCGGGCTATTGCGCGAGCAAGACGGCATGGCCGCTCAGGTACTCACGAGCCTGGGAGTGAATTTGGAAGCCGTGCGAAAGATTATCCAGGAATTGCTTGGTGTCGCAGTCGCACCGCCTGTTGAAAGAATGAACGCTGGAGCCAACGAGCCCGAACTCTCGGAAGGAGTCCATCGCGATTTGCCGGAATACGCACGCCGAATCACGATCGGTTTCGATCAAGAACTCGAACTGCTCAATGAGCAGAAAGAAGAAGCGATCGCCGAGCAAGATTTCGTGAAAGCGAGCATCCTGCGCGATCAGTGTGAGCAATTGAAAGAACTTCGCGCTGATTTTCTCAGTAATTGGCCCAGGCCAGAAGCAAAATAGCTTCCTTCATGAAACTCATCATCGGTTGCGGCTATCTCGGCCGTCGGGTGGCAGCGTTATGGCGCACGCAAGGCCAGCGCGTCTTCGCCACGACGCGTGGGCAGGCCGAGAATCTGCGCGGCCTCGGCCTGGAACCCATCGTCTGCGACGTGCTCAATCCCGAAACTTGCAAGACGTTGCCGCAGGTCGATACCGTCCTCTACTGCGTAGGCTTTGACCGCAAGAGCGGCCGGAGCATGCGCGACGTTTACGTCGCCGGCCTGGAGAACGTCCTCGCGCACCTGCCGAGGCCGAAGCGCTTCCTGCACGTCAGCAGCACCAGTGTCTACGGACAGATGAACGGCGAGGAGGTGGACGAGTGTTCGCCGACGGAGCCGGTGGAGGAAAATGGCCGGATCGTGCTGGACGCCGAGATCGCGCTGCGGCGGCACCTGCCGGAGGCGGTGATCCTGCGTGTCGCCGGCATCTATGGTCCGGGCCGTTGCATCGGCTTGCAGACCATCCAGAAGGGGCTGCCGGTGGAGGGCGATCCCGAGCGCTGGCTCAATCTCATCCATGTCGATGATGGCGCGGCGGCCATCCTGCTGGCCGAGGAGCGTGCCCCGGCCGGCGCGGTCTTCAACGTCAGCGACGGCCATCCCGTGCGGCGGCGGGAGTATTTCGAGCACGCGGCAAGTGCGCTAAGCCTGCCGCCGCCGACTTGCTCGGATGCTGTCGCGAGATCGGCATCGAGTCCCAATCGTCGCATCTCCAGCGCCAAGCTGCGCACCGAATTTGGCTTCATGCCAACCTATTCAAACTGTCGCGAAGGACTGGAAGCGATAGCGGCCCGTCGAGAATGAGGTCCGTACGTTGGCAATGTTACAGGTCCCGTAGCACGGCAATCACAAAGAGCAGCAAGGACACAAAGAGGTCAGCGGACCTTTCAATTCTCCCTTTGTGCTCTTCGTGCCCTTCGTGGTTGGCATTATCAGGTCCCTGGCAGCAGCGTCACCGGTTTGCGGGTGTCGCGGTCGATGCCGACGTAGACGACCTCGGCCTGGGTGACTTTGATGACGTCGCGACCACGTTCAGCCTCGACGATGACTTCCATGGTGATCGACGACTGGCCGATGCGGTTCAAGCGTGTCAGGAATCGAACCACGTCGCCGACCAGCACAGGATGATGGAACTCCACGCGGTTCATGGCGACCGTGACCAGGAACGGCAATTCACCGCCGGACCGGACGACCTCGCGGCGGGCCCCGATGGCGCCGGCCTGGTCGATGTAGCTGAGGATCACGCCGCCGAAGATCGAGCCGAGCGGATTGGTATCGCGCGGCATCATCACGACCTGAATCGCCAAATGCAGCTCGGACACGCTCAACCTCGCTTTCCTGCCAGTTCGGCACGCACCAGACGAGCCCCCTCGGCCAGCGCCGCCAGTTTCTTGCAGGCGATGAAGCGCGCGGTCTGCGAGAAGCCGCAATCCGGCGTCACGTGCAATCGTTCCGGCTCGATGTACTTCAACGTCTGCCGGATGCGTTCGGCCACCAGCGCGGCCGGCTCGATCCAGGTGTTCTTGACGTCCACCAGGCCAACGGCCAGCCCCATGGGAGCCTTGATGTCTCGAGCAAGCTCGATCTCCGCCATCTCACGGCTGGCGAACTCGAGCGCGAGCTGCTGCACCGGCAACCTCGCAAGATGCGGAAACAACGGTCGATAGCTACGCCAGCCCACGGCCCGGCCGCGAAAGTTGCCGAAGCACATGTGCAGGCTGATCGTTGCTTTGACGCCGACCACGGTCCGCGTCACCAGGTCGAGGAATCGGTCCGGCTGCTCCGGATGACAGGCGAAACTGGGCTCATCAAGCTGGATGAAGTTCACGCCTGCTTCGACAAGGTCGCGCATCTCGCGGTTGACGATGGGCAAGAGCGCCTCGCTAACCTCCTGGCGATCACTATAGACATCGCCGCCGTCCAGGCAGCCAGCCAGCGTGAACGGTCCGGGGACCGGCACCTTGACCGCGGCATCCGTCAGCTCGCGCAGCCGGCGATACTCGGCGTTCAGTCCGAGGCCGGCTGGCGCCGTCAGCGGTTCGACGCATCGGAAGCGGCTGCGTTGATCGTGCGCCGGCGGTCCCCACAGCCGGGCAGGCGGCAACGACTGGATGCCGCGCAGACAATCGTAGAAGCCAAGATTGAAGTCGACGCGCTGCATCTCGCCATCGGTGATGATGTCGGCGCCGGCACGTAGCTGATCGTCGATAGCCAGGCGGACGGCGTCGCGCATCGCCTCCTCGCGATCCGCGCCGCCGAACAGCTCCGGCTCGCGCTTCACATCCGCGCAGAACTTCGCATACCAGCCGGGAAACGACCAGCTGCCGATCACGGTGACGGGGATGAGGGGAAGCACCGGAATCCTCAGTGTGAGCTCGCTTGATGCTGTCGGTTGCCAATTATATCTGGATTCATCCGGTATTCAGCACTGACCAATCGAACGCGATCACCTATCCTCACAAACATGCGTAGCTTCCTCGCGCGGAACTGGTTTTTTCTCGTCCTCGCGCTGGGATTGACGCTCGCTCTCCTCATTCCGGACTGGCTGCAGTTCCTGACCTGGCTTGATCCGCGGCCGATGGTGGCAGTGGCGCTCTTCCTGATGGCGTGGGGACTGCCGTCTCGCAACCTGGCGAAGGAACTGGCGAGGCCCTGGGCGTCATTATGGGCCGTCGCCATCAGCTATGGCCTGGTACCCGTCGGCGCCTGGCTGATCGCGCGGACGGCGCCGTTGCCGGACGCGGGCATCGGCCTGATCTTGATGGCGTGTGTGCCGTGCACGCTGGGGTCGGCGATGTTGTGGACGCGCATGGCGGGCGGCAACGAGGCGACCGCCATGCTCGCCTTGCTGCTCAGCACCTGCACGAGCTGGTTGTTCACCAATTCCTGGCTGAGCGTGCTGGCCGGCGCCACCATTGGCATCGATGAATCCATGCGGATGATGGTCGAACTTCTCATGACGCTGGTCGTGCCCGTGGGCATTGGGCAGGCGTGCCGGGGGTCTGCCGTGCTGGCGAGCCTGGCGGATCGCCGCCGTCGAGAACTGGGCATCGTATCGCAGTTTCTCATCCTCGCCATCATTGTCAAGGCGGCAGCGCGTGTGGGCGGCAATCTGCAGGCAGGCTCGTCGCACCTTGGCGCCGGCATGCTGATCTGGTCGGTCATTGCCTGTACCGGGTTGCACCTGGCTGCCCTTGCCACGGGACTGCTGACGTCGTGGCTGTTCGGCTGGGACAAAACACGGCGCACCGCCGTTGCCTTCTCGTGCAGTCAGAAAACTTTGCCGGTTGCACTGCTGCTCTTCGACGGCTACTTTCAGCAGGATTTTCCAGTCGCGGTCGTGCCGTTGCTGTTCTACCACGTCGGCCAGCTCATTCTTGACACACCAGTGGCCCGGCGGCTGGCGAAGTAGGTCATAGTGGCTGCCAGCCGGCGAATGAAACACTGGCGCCCATTTCCTCTTCGATGCGCAGGAGCTGGTTGTATTTCGCCAGTCGTTCGCTGCGGGCCACCGAGCCGATCTTGATTTGCCCGGCGCCGGTGGCGACGGCCAGGTCAGCAATGGTTGCATCCTCGGTCTCACCGCTACGCGCAGACACGACCGGACGATAACCGGCAGCGCGGGCCACTTCGATCACCTGCAGCGTTTCGCTCAACGTGCCGATCTGGTTGAGCTTGATCAGCACGCTGTTGGCGACACCGAGGTCAATGCCCTTCTGAAGCCGCTCGGGATTGGTGCAGAACAGATCGTCGCCGATGAGCTGCACGCGACCGCCAAGCGCCACAGTCAGCGACTTCCAGCCGTCCCAGTCGTCTTCCGCCAGGCCGTCTTCGATGCTGCAAATCGGGTAGCGATCCACCCAGCGGCGCAGCATGTCGATCATCCTGTCGGACGGTCCATACGACTGATAAACACCGTCCTTGTAGAAGTGCGTACTGGCGACGTCGAGGGCGAGAGCCGCGTCCCGGGCGGGAGTCAGGCCGGCGGCGCGAAGCGCTTCGATGGCCAGCTCGATGGCCTGCTCATTGTTTTTGAGTCTCGGCCCGAAGCCGCCCTCATCGCCGACAAGGTAACCTTCGTAACCGTGCCTCGTCAGTGTTTCAGCCAGCGCCCGGTAGACGGCGACAGTCATCTCGAGCGCTTCCGAGTACGAACGAGCGCCGATGGGCAAGAGCAGGAAGTCCTGCATGTCGAGGTTGCCGCCGGCATGCAGCCCGCCGCTGATGAGATTGACCATCGGCAACGGCAGCCTCGCCTGGCCGGCATCAAGATGTCTCCACAGGGGCAGCCCACGCGCTGCAGCCGCCGCGTGCGCACATGCCAGCGACACGCCGAGGATGGCATTCGCTCCCAGCCGCGACTTGCCTGGCGTGCCGTCCAGTGCGCAGAGCTTCCCATCGATTTCGGCCTGCGCGGTTGCGAGCATACCCAGCAGGCGCGGCGCGATGATGTCGTTGACATTGGCCACCGCCCGCCGCACTCCCATGCCGCCGTGGCGTGGCATGTCGGCGTCGCGCAGTTCCAGTGCCTCGTGCCGGCCCGTGCTGGCCCCGGAGGGGACGATGGCCCGGCCACGTGTACCGCCGGCGCAGTGAACATCGACCTCCACCGTCGGCCGGCCACGACTGTCGAGCACCTCGCGAGCATGAATACGGGAGATTTCAGACATACGATGCTCCGGGACGGGAATCAAAGGTCAGACGCGGCGCGACGTTTTCCAGCTCAATGTTTCTTCAGAAAATCGCGGAGCTGAATGAAACAGGCGGCAGGTAAAGGCGAGTTGTGATCGTCCCCGTTGATCGGGAAGAACATCTTGGGCTCGTTGGCGGCCTCGTAAAGCTGCTTGCCCAGTTCGAAGGGAATGAGCGAGTCGGCGGTGCCGTGGGCGATGAACACCGGTTTGCGGCACTTGCCGATCTTGCTCAGGCTGTCGAAGCGATTGCGCATCAGCCAGCGGACCGGCAGCCAGGGATAGATGCTCTGCCCTACATCCGGAGCGGAGGTGAACGACTTCACGAGAACCAGAGCCCGGTGCGTTCGCTTGGAGGCGAGATCGACGGCAATGCCGCCGCCCAGCGAACCGCCGTAGATGATGATGTTGTCCGCCGCGATCTTCTGTTTATCGACAAGCCAGTCGTAGGCGGCCTCGGCCGACCGATAGCAGCCTTGCTCGCTCGGTCTGCCGGCGCTCTTGCCGTAGCCGGGATAGTCGAAGATCAGCACCGATTCGCCGAGCAGGTCGCGGATCTTGCCGATGGCGGCCCCACGATGGCTGAGATTGCCGGCGTTGCCGTGGCAATAAAGGATGGCGCCGCGCGCTCCTGGCGTCGGCCACCACCAGGCATGAATGGCGCCGTCCTGCGTCGGAAGCACGACGTCCTGCACTTCCGGCGCGGGTGGCGGAACCCAGTCCTGCTTGTCCGTTGTGGGATGAAAGACCAGCGAGTTCTCGAACCACAAGAGCACGCCCATCACTCCAAGATAGCTGCCGCCCAGGATGAGGGCGAGACGACGAAGGAATCGCCCCAGCGTCGTCCGTTCAGCGTTTGCGGGCACGGAAGCAGTGGTGGCTCGCATGGCTCAATGCGCGGCATCCGGGATCCTGATCGGCACGTGCCGGGATCTTACCACGGACCAGGCCAGTCCAGCAAGGATCACGCCCCAGCAGGTCCACGGCAGCCAGTCGCCAAGCATGCCGTAGAGGCTGGTTCTGTCGTCGATCGGAATCACTGCAGTCATGATGCCAGCTGTCTTCTTGAAACCGGTCCATTCGGACACCGGTAATTCAGCGATCCTGAAGGTCCTGTCCTCCGGTCCCACCATGTGCCAGTTCCAGTAGGAGCCATACAAGGCACTGCTCGCGGCAGGCAGGACCCTGCCGTTGCCGTCAATCACGGCCGAGACGCCCATGTTCACGGAACGAGCGATGGCGCGGCGGCACTCGACGGCCCTGAAGCGGCAGATGGCGAGATGCTCATCGTGCTCGCTGGAGCCGTCGAACCAGCCGTCATTGGAGATGTTGACGAGAAAATCGGCGGCCGGGCCGTCCGCGTCCGGCCGGCAGTACTGCCGGGCCAGATACGGGTCGGTATCTTCGTAGCAGATGATCACTCCAAAGTGATGCTTGCCCAGCGGGAAACGGGTGAAACGCTCTCCGGCTGTGATGCTGTAGGGATGTTCGTAGGGGGCAAATCGTTCCATGAAGGGCAGTTCGGGGATGAACTCGCCAAACGGTACACGGTGCATCTTGTCGTAGCGCGGTCCCCACTTGCCGCCAGGCGTCACCAGCAGCGCGGAGTTGTATCGCACTTCCTCGGCCTTTTCATCGAGCACGTTGGCGTTCAGCCCAAGCAGGAGTTGCGTTTTCATCGTCGCAGCCATCAGGCGGGCCAGCGACTGAATCCGCTCTCCCTTGAGTGCCCATTCCGCCGGGATTTCCGCTGTCGGCAGCTTGCTGGCCACCTCATACCAGTCAAAGGGAAAACTGGTTTCCGGCCAGACGATTAGATCCGGGGACGGTTGCTGCGCCGCTGCCGAATGGCACAGAGTCTGGTAATGGTCATTGATCTGACGTAGCGCGAACACGTTGCGCTCGCCGGTGGCCATGTTGCGAATGCGCTGGTCGAGATTGCCTTGCAGCAGGGCGATGCGCGGACCGCTGGCGAAGTCCTGCTGTTCCAGCCGCCAAAATCCGTAGAACAACGCCCCGATAACCAGTCCAGCCACCGCAAGCGCTTGCCATTTCAGTCCGGGCCACGCACTCCGGGCTGGAGCGGGCGGCGCTGGCTCCTCGGCAAAGTGAAGCACGGACCGCACTGCCTCGAGCGAATACAGCGCCTCGAACAACCAGGCGTTGACGGCCGCCAGGACAAACGTCACCGCATACGCGCCGGCCAGGTCGGAGATCTGAATGACAGGCAGGAACTGGTGCTGCGTGTGTCCCAGGTAATACCAGGCAAATCCGGTCAGCAGAAACGAGCGGATGAATTCCAATGCGGTCCACACGATCGGTACGCTGACGATCAGCGGCAGCACCGTCCCTCTGTCGAGTCGGCGGATCAAGAACAGCGCCGCCGGAAAATACAGCGCACAGTAGGTCGACAGCATGGCCCAGGTGCCGTACATGCGAAAGTCGGCGACTCGCATCCACTCCAGCGCCGGCCAGAAGAACGCCAGCCCTGCATACCCGCCATAGACGTAAATACGCCAGGCGCTCGCCTGGCTGCGTGCCAAGAGCAGCAGCGGCACCAGCGCGACCCAGCCGAGCCAGCCCCATGCCAGTGGAAAGTAACATGCGAACAGCAATCCGGCGCTCACGATTCCCGGCAATAGCAGCGATCGTGTCCAGATCGTTTTCGCTACGATCGCGAAGAAGTAGAGACGTAACGCGGTGAGCAAGGCGATCTGCGGCCAGGACTGTTCCGAGAAGTCGACGGTCAGCCCCAGAACGTCCGCAAGACTGAACGTCAGGTGTGGAAACTGTAGCACTGCATGCAGAATCACGAGCGTCAGGAAGCAGGGCCCGAGCCAGAGCGGATCGGAAAAGGCAAGCAGCGGCGGCAATTTCAGGGGGCGCAAGTTTCGGTTTCCGCGAGTACTGGCCAGCGGGCGCAGGAGTTGTTGTTGCACGGGCTTCCTCCATCCTTGGCAGGGAACATTCTCTCTTTTTTACCCGAATTCGCGAAATTCTCCTACTCCACTTTGAGGACGGCAAGAGTTGCATCGGCCTTGTGGACGTGATCGCCGGCCGGCAGCAGGGCGAAGGCGTTGGCCACCGTCAGGCCGCGCAGGTCCGGCGAGCCGCCCCAGGGCACGATGCGAACCTGCCAGACCGGGCCTTCGCTCCACAAGCATGCAGGATGATATGTGGGCCGATCGGTCCGGTACGGGAAGTCGGCTTGCAATGACGCTTGCAGCCAGTGCGGCCCGGGCTGCGGCAAGGCCAGCAGCCGTTCGATGGCCGGCCTCACGAACAACTCGAAGCACACCAGCGAGCTCACCGGATTGCCGGGCAGCCCGAAGACCAGCGTCGGGCCGCGCGTGCCGAAGAACAACGGCTTGCCGGGCTTCATTTCGATCTTGTGAAACACCGGCTCGACTCCAAGCTCGGCAAGGACACCCGGCACGAGGTCCAGCTTGCCGGCCGAGACGCCGCCGGAGAGGATCAACACATCGCCACGCAGTCCTTCGCCAATCAGCGTCCGCAAATGCTCGACTTGATCGCGGGCGATGCCGAGCGGCTTCGGCACACCGCCTGCGCGGCGGACCTGGGCGGCGAGCATCGGGCCGTTGCTGTTGCGAATCTGCGCCGGCCCCGGCGCCTGCGGTGGCTCGACGATCTCGTCTCCCGTCGGCAACACCGTCACCATGGGAGCGGGATGCACCAGCGCAGCGGTCCTGCCAACGGCGGCGAGCAACCCCAGCTCTTGTGGACGCAACCGGCAACCCCGGCTCAGCACAGCTTGTCCCTGAGTCATCTCCTGGCCGCGCGGCAAGATATGCTGACCCGGCGTCACCTTGCTTTCCAGCAAGACAACGTTCCCGGGCAATTCCTTGGTGCGCTCCACGGGAACGACGGCGTCGGCGCCGGCCGGGATTGGCGCCCCGGTCATGATGCGGATCGCCTGGCCCTGTGAAACCGCGCGAGTTGCCGTCCTGCCGGCGCTCACCTCTTCAATCACCGCAAGCGTCGCCTTGCCCTCGGCCAGGTCGTCCGAACGAATCGCGTAACCGTCCATCATCGACTTGTCGAACGGCGGCGCATCGATGTCGCTGGCAATGTCCTCACCCAGCACGAGTCCGAGGGCCGCATCGGAAAGTGGCATGGGTCTGGCAGCCAACGGTTTCACGCGCTCGAACACCAATCGTTGCGCTTCCGCGACCGGCAGCATGGCAGTTCCTCTCGGCTTGCTCGTGATGAGCCCGCGACGGGCAATTCTGTCCTCTTCAAGCGGGACACGTCGAACTCATGTTATCAAGCCGAGCCGCCACGATCGTGAATTGGGAGCCACTTTTATTTCGTGACCGTGTGTACACTAATAATAAGGAAATAGTTCGGCGGCGGTGACACATGCCATTAACCACATTTCATCCACTGCTTGCCCGCTGGTTCGGCGAGCGGTTCGCTGCGGCGACGGAGCCGCAGCGTCATGGCTGGCCGGCGATCCTGGCGGGCTACGACACGTTGATCGCGGCGCCGACCGGTTCCGGCAAGACGCTGGCCGCCTTTCTGGCCAGCCTGGATCGCCTTTTGCGGCTGGCCATGGACGGCGCGCTGCGCGAGCAGACTTATGTCGTCTATATCTCGCCGTTGCGGGCGCTGTCCAACGACATTCAGCGCAACCTGCAGGGGCCGCTTGCGGAATTGATGGAGCTGGCGCGGGCGGAACTGGCGGGTTGCGACGAGATTCGCGCTTTGGTCCGCACCGGCGATACGCCGTCGCGCGAACGGCAGCAGATGCTGCGCAAGCCGCCGCACATCCTCGTCACCACGCCGGAGTCGCTGTATCTGCTGCTCACCGGCAAGCGCAGCCGCTTCATCCTCGGAAACGTGGACACGGTCATCGTCGATGAGATCCACGCCCTGGCCCGCGACAAGCGCGGTTCGCACCTTAGCTTGTCGCTGGAACGGCTCGACGCCCTGTGCCTACGTGATGCCGAGGCCATTCGGGAGGGCGAGACCCCCGCCGAGCCGCATCCGCAGCACGGCTCGGCAGGAGCCTCGCCCTCCCAACCCTCTCCGCGGCGTCGTCCCGTGCGCATCGGCCTGTCGGCCACGCAGAAGCCACTGGACGAGCTGGCGCAGTTCCTTGTCGGGGCCGGCGCTCCGCTTCCGACGATCGTCGACAGCGGCCACGTGCGCGAGCTGGACCTGGCCGTCGAGGTGCCGCCGCGCGAGCTCGAGGCGATCTGCAGCCACGAGCACTGGGCGGAAGTCTATGAGCGGCTGGTCGGCCTCATCGGCGAACACCGCAGCACGCTGGTCTTCGTCAACACCCGCCGCCTGGCCGAGCGCGTCGCCCATCAGCTCAAGGTCCGGCTCGGCGAGGACGCCGTGGCCACGCATCACGGCAGCCTGTCGCACGACATCCGCCGGCGCACGGAGCAACGGCTCAAGGACGGCGAGCTGAAGGCCGTGGTCGCCACGGCGTCGCTGGAGCTGGGTATCGACGTGGGCCACATCGAACTGGTGTGCCAGCTCGGCACGCCGCGAGCGATTGCTACCTTTTTGCAGCGTGTCGGCCGGGCGGGGCATTCCCTGGGCGTCGTTCCCAAGGGTAGGCTGTTCGCCATGACGCGCGAGGAGCAGATCGAGTGTCTGGCCTTGGTCCGCGCCGTGTTCGCTGGCCGGCTTGACCGCGTGCAGATCCCGCGAGCGCCGCTGGATATCCTCGCCCAGCAGATCGTGGCCGCCAGCGCCTGCGATGAATGGAATGAGGATGCCCTCTTCGTCACGTGTCAACGGGCCTATCCCTACCGAAACCTGAGCCGTGCCGACTATGATGCGGTGCTGGAGATACTCAGCGAGGGCGTGGCGCCGCAGCGGGGCCGCTGGGGCGCGCACATCCATCGCGACCGCGTTAATCGTAAGCTCCGTGGCCAGCGCGGCGCGCGCCTGACCGCGATCACCTGTGGCGGCGCCATCCCGGAAATCGCCGATTATCGCGTGGTCATGGATAACGATGATCGCACCTTCGTCGGCACGGTGGACGAAGATTTTGCCATCGAGAGCATGGCGGGTGACATATTCCTGCTCGGCAATACCTCATGGCGCATCCGCCACGTCCGCGGCGGCGAGGTCGTCGTCAGCGATGCGCACGGCGCGCCGCCGACCATCCCCTTCTGGCGCGGCGAAGCCCCCGGCCGCACGGTCGAACTCTCCGCCGAGGTCGCCCGTCTGCGCGAGGATCTGGCAGGTCTTGTGGCGGCCGCAGCCGTGCGCGGCGACGATCCGGTCTCGTGGCTGACACAGACCTGCCATGTCAGCGATCACGGCGCTCGCCAGGCCGTCGCCTATGTCACGGCCCAGCAAGCCGCGACCGGCATGGTGCCGACGCAGAAGAAGATTCTCTTCGAGCGCTTCTTCGACGAGTCCGGCGGCATGCAGCTCGTCGTCCACGCGCCGTTCGGCACGCGCATCAATCGGGCTTGGGGGCTGGCGATGCGCAAGCGTTTCTGCCGGTCGTTCGATTTCGAGCTGCAAGCGTCGGCCGACGACAACGGCGTAGTGCTGTCGCTCGGCGCTCAGCACAGCTTTCCGCTGGAGCAAATGTTTCGCCTGGTGCCGTCGCACGTGGCTCGGGACACGCTGGTGCAGGCGTTCCTGGCCGTGCCGTTCTTCACGACGCGCTGGCGCTGGAACGCGACCCGGGCACTGGCGATCCGCCGGGCCGACAAGGGCCGCCGCGTGCCGCCGCCCTTGCAGCGCATGCGGGCTGATGACCTCCTGTCCGCCGTCTTCCCCGCGCAAACCGCGTGTCAGGAGAATGTCACCGGTGATATCGAGGTCCCCGACCATCCCCTCGTCAATCAAACGGTCCACGACTGTCTCAACGAGGCCACGGACATCGACGGCTTCCTGCATCTTCTGCATGAAATCGAAAGCGGCCGGATCGAGATGATCAGCCTCGATAGTCGTGAGCCGTCGCCGTTCGCGCACGAACTGCTCAATGCCGCGCCCTATGCTTTCCTCGACGATGCGCCGCTCGAGGAACGGCAGGCACGGGCGGTGCCATTGCGGCGCTCGCTATCAGTGGATGCCCTGCGCGACCTTGGCCGTCTCGATCCGGAGGCGATCGCGCAGGTGTGCGCCGATGCCTGGCCGCTGATCCGAGACGCCGATGAGCTGCACGATACGCTGCTGTCGATGTCCGCCTTGCCGGCCGCCGAGGGGCAGCCGTGGCTGGATCTCTTCCACGAATTGCTCGCCAACGGCCGGGCGACGACTCTCGAAGCGACGGGCTACGCACCGCTATGGGTGGCGACCGAGAAGTTGCCGCTCGCCCGTGTCCTCTGGCCAAGCGCGATCGCTCGGCCGGAGCGTTCGGTCCCGGCAGACGTGCGACGTGACTGGGAGCGCGAGGAGGCCATCGTCGCGTTCCTGCGCGGCCGGCTCGACTGCGTCGGGCCTGTAACGGCCGCGAAGCTGGCGCGTGACTTCAATCTGGATGGCCACGATGTCGAGCGCGGTCTGGCGGCGCTGGAATCGGAAGGCGTCGTCCTGCGTGGTCGGTTCACTGCGACCGCGACTTCGCGGCAAGATGATGAATCGCTGGAGTGGTGCGAGCGGCGCCTGCTGTCACGCATCCATCGTCTCACCCTGGAGGGGTTGCGCCGGCAGATTCAGCCCGTTTCGCCGGAACAGTTTCTGCGCTTCCTGGCCCGGCATCAGCATCTGCATCCGCACACGCGCTTGCGCACCGAGGCGGGATTGCTGGAGCTTATCGAGCAAATGCAAGGTTTCGAGGCGCCGGCCGGCCACTGGGAGCGATTTTTGCTGCCGCCGCGCATGGAAGCGTACAATCCCGCGTCGCTGGATTCGCTGACATTCGCGGGCCAGGTGATGTGGGGCCGCCTGCGGCAGGTGCGCCGGCCCGAGGACAGCGGCCGGCCGATGCGCTCGCTGACTCGGGTGACTCCGATCACGCTCATGCTGCGCGACGACCTGGCCTGGCTGCTCGATTCCGCACCGGAGCCGGCGCCCAATGGTCGGCCGTTGAGCGGCTCCGCGCAATCACTGCTGGAGGCGTTCAACCGGCATGGCGCCATGTTCATGAATCAACTCGGTGCCGCCGCCCAGCTTCTGCCATCACAAGTGGAGGAAGCACTCGGCGAGCTGGCGGCTGCGGGGCTGGTCACGAGCGACGGCTTCCCGGCGCTGCGCGGGCTGATCTCTTCCGGCCGCGACCGCCGACAAGTGATGGACCCGCGGCAAGCGTTTCGCCGCTCCCCGATGTTCGGCCTGCGCGCACCGGCCCGAACCGAAGGCGGCCGCTGGTCGCTCCTGCGAAGTTTCCTGCCGGCAGAGGTGCCGGCGGAGACGCGCGTCGAGAAGTGGTGCCGGCTGCTCTTGCGGCGCTACGGTGTCATGTTCCGCGATCTTCTGGCCCGCGAGGTGTCGGCGCCGACCTGGCAAGAGCTGGTGCGCGGCTATCGCCGGCTTGAGTCGCGTGGCGAGATCCGCGGCGGCCGCTTCGTCGCCGACGTCGCCGGCGAGCAGTACGCCCTTGCCGACGTCGTCAGCCGGTTGCGGCAGACCGAGACCGGCGCCGCCTCGCCGCTTACCGTGGCGGCAACGGATCCGCTCAATCTTTCCGGAAGGATCATGCCAGGTCCGCGCGTGCCTGCGTCGCCTGGCAGGCAACTGGTGATTGGCTAGGCCAGATGGCCATGGAATTGGCCAGCGAGTGCAGGACTGTCAATTGCTCCTTCGAATCTGACCGATCCTTTTTAGATCGCTGCCGCAGCGGCCAGTCTTGCCAGCATGTCGCGGAGGGACTTACCGGAAAGGAAAAGATCCACACTGTCGCTCCCCGCGAAGTATGTATCACTGCTGGCGCTCATGGAGGAGAATCTCCTAATAGGATTGAACGCCTTCTCGCGGTCGGGGCCCGAGAAAAAGGCCCGCCGGAACTTGTTGTCCCGACGGGCCTTGCAATGTCGAGAGTTAAGCAGACCAATAGGACTTTTCCTGGCTGGCGTGGCCGAATGGGAACCCCATGTCGGTCGGCTCGTCTTGGCGGCATGACGGCCAGCCATTGTCTGCTCGATCTCGCAAAACTCCTTGGCTTCAGCCGTCCCAGCGACGGCTCTTATTCGTGCCATTGTAGCAGAAGACTCAGCCCTGCCCATTCGGTCGTGGGCACCCGTCAGCGATCCATTTCTTCAACGCCTCCAGGCTCCACCGCACCGCACGACCAATCCGAATCGGCTGCGGCATCTCGCCGTCGTTGTGCATTCGCCAGAGTGTTCTTGGCGACACGTTGAGGAGCTTTGCCGCCTGTCGTGAATCGATCAGTAACCCCTGGTCTGCGGGCGGCTCCTCACTGCCAAATCATGCGTTCTGGGAGGTTCGTTGGCGTGCCTGTCTCCTGGCGTCTTCCTCGGTGCCTGTTTGCATAGCCTGTTTGATCGTTGGAACAAGTAGCTCGGCCAGAACCTTCGCAGCGTCATCACCGAACGTGATCGCCATTTGTAGCTGAACAGTCTTCATGGTGTTGTTCTCCGGGCGGGGTTCGTCCATGTTTAACCTCCGAAGCCTTGGTTTTTGGAATCGTTGAATCGTCTGGCAAACGTGTCGGCAGCGTGACTGCCTGCCAGTAGACTATCCCCATAATCTGCCTCGGTCTGCGGTCTGCTGTTGTCGTGCGAGGAAGACGAGCCGAGCCGATGCCAGAGGAGAGCAGCGTGAGTCTTGCCGCCGAATTCATGGCAGCCATCATCAACGCTTTTGAGGCCAACAAGCGTCTGGCGGATCGAGCCGTCGAACAAGTTCCTGACGAGAAGCTCCACATCGCTCTCGATGCGAACACGAACTCCATCGCCGTCATCATGAAGCACGTCGCCGGGAACCTGACCTCTCGCTGGACCGACTTCCTAACGACGGACGGCGAGAAGCCGGGCCGGAATCGAGACGACGAATTTGTAGATTCCTTCGGCAGCCGGGCAGAACTTCTGGGGACGTGGGAGCGGGGTTGGGCCTGCCTGCTGACGACACTCAAGAGCCTGAAGCCAGAAGACCTTGAAAAGACGGTGATGATCCGTGGGGAGCCGCATTCGGTGCCGTTGGCACTCGAACGATCATTGGGGCACACCTGCTACCACATCGGCCAGATCGTTCAGGTCGCTAGAGTCCACGCAGGAGAGAAATGGAAAACGCTGACGATTCCCAGGGGAGGCTCAGAGCAGTTCAACAAAGCGAGTTGGGGTCAGACCGGGAAATCGCATTCGTAACAAGGAGTCTGGGATGAACCTGTCCCCCGTCGAAGCCATCAACCGGATCAAGGAGTCGGTAACGGTGGAAATGCACGTCCAGCGGACGAAGTGCTGCACCGGCTCCCGGCAGGTCTTCCTCGACTCCGAGGTAAGCTACCGTGATCCGAATAATCTGGGGGTGGTCATCACCGAGAGTGGACGGGCGAAGTTTGCCGAGACAGGCATTGAAGACCCGACTGCCCACTTCGGGGGCAAGACAATCCGGGTTCGTGGCACAGTGATCCGCAAGGAGAAAGGGCCTTACATCGAGGTAAATGAACCCAGCCAGATCGAGTTGGTGAAGTAACGGACGAGTCGTTCAGGATGCCGTGGAATCTGGCCAGTGGAATCACCCCTTCTACTTCGCAGGCAACTTCCCCACGAATTTCACCGCTCTCTGCACCCACCCCTTGACCGCATCCTCTTCGGCCACGCCTTCGGCGGCGACCATGACCCACCCTTTCATCGGCTTCCCGGTGATGTCCATCGGCCTGACGTGCGGCTCAAGCATGGCCTCGTCCGCCTGCTCTTCGCCGATACGAGCGATCAGCGAGTCCTTCCACACGCCGACCAGCATGTGACCGTGCAGCAAGAAGCAAAGCCCGCCGAACATTTTCTTCTCCTCGATTCCTTTCTTTCGGGCGAGGGCGGTGCGAATGCGAGCGGCGAGGTTTTCATCGAAGGCCATCTGGCACTCCAACGTGTTGAAGCCGAAAAGCCCGATCATCCACTTGACCGACGCTTCGTGTGGCATTATATTTAACCATATGGTTAAACGTCAAGCCACGCTCGACTCGACCTTCGCTGCTCTGTCCGACCCAACCCGGCGAGCAATCCTAACGAGGCTGCGGCACGGATCGGCGTCTGTTTTGGAGTTGGCCGAGCCATTCAAGGTGTCGCTCCCGGCGATCTCGAAGCACCTTCGGGTGCTTGAGCAGGCTGGTCTTATCCATCGGACCAAGGAAGGCCGGGTCCATCGTTTGCGGCTCGCAGCCAAGCCCATGAAAGACGCCGCCGAATGGATCGAGAACTACCGGGCGTTCTGGGAAGATCAACTGGATTCGCTGGCCGACTACCTCGACACCATGAAGAAGGAGAAACACAAGTGATCCCGACAATGGCCGCTGATACACGGCTGGTGATCGAACGTGTCCTACCGGCTGATCGAGAAACGGTTTTCCAGTGCTGGACCGACCCGCAGCATTTGGCTCGCTGGTTCGGGCCGACCGCCGAGCATTGCACGCCGATGACCGAGATCGACCTACGTGCCGGTGGCCGCTACCGCATCGGTATGAAGAAAGGCGACGGCGAAACGCATATCGTCGGCGGCGTTTACCAGGAAATCTCACCGCCGAAGAAGCTCGTTTTCACCTGGGCCTGGGAAACCAGCATCCAACCACCTGACGAAACACTCGTCACGGTCGAGTTTCACGAACTCGGCGACCAGACACGACTTGTACTGATCCATGAGCGATTTCCACACGCCAAGATGCGGGACCAGCATGGCGAAGGCTGGAACGGTTGCCTGGATCGACTCGCCCGCCTTTTCAACAAGTAGTTCACGACCCTCCCAGCGAAGGAGATTGCCATGTCCACCGTGCCAGCCGCTTCCGACAAACACTTGCCACTTCAGTGTAAGACCAAGGGCCTCCTTGCCTGCTCGAAGGCCCGCACCGTCCTTGCGGGGATTGCAGGAGGCATGGCGATGAACATTGCCATGCTGCTCACGTTTCGCTTGATCGGTTTTGGCTGGAATGCGGATGGCATTCTCCTTCAACCGGAATGGCAAAGCCCGAAGCTCATCGCAGTGTGGACGAAGTTGGAGCCGCCCCCACTTATCATCTCTCAGCCACCGATCATTCTTGGTGGACTGGTTCTCTTCGGGATCGGTCACTCGATCTTCTATCGCTGGCTCAGCCCGGCTTGGCCCAGGAGCATCTGGTCGAGGGGATGGCGTTTCAGCGTGTTGACGCTCGGCATGACGTTCTTGTTTTGGGAGTTCTTCACGCCGTTCAATCTTTTTGGGGAGCCGCTGCTGCTGATCGGCCTTGAACTCGTGTTCTGGACGATTGTGGCGTTCAGTGAGGGCTTGGTTCTTGCCGCCGTCAGCGAGTGGTTGGATGCAAGAGCGTCGTGTTGACCTCGGTGAGCGGTTTGAAACGGCCACGGCCTCGGACGACTCCCTGACGAAAAAGGCGGCCTTCTCACTTCAAGCTGTGCTTCTGAAAGAAATCCCACATCAGGTCATTGGCCGAGACGTTCTTCGCCGATTTGCCGATAAAGCCAACTGGCGGTTGCTGGCCCGGCCAAGTGTGACCGCCGCCTTCGATCACGATCAGCACGACCTCGGCTCCGTCCTTGCCGCCACCGTAAACGCTGCGAGTCACCTTCATCTCGTCGCCATCCTTTGATAGCACGTCGGTCTTCGGCTTCTCGTCGCACCCGTTCAGCTTCACCCAGGTCTGGACCGACTCCTCAACACCCTTCAGCTTCATGAACGCAGGTGTCTTGCCCTTCGCCATCTCGAATGGCACCATGCTGTCCTTCGAGCCGTGGAAGTGGATGATGGGAACAGGCCGCTTCGGTTTGCTCTCCTCAATGGCGATAGTCCCGGCCACAGGAGCGATGGCGGCGATCCGGTCCGAGAGTTCAGCGGCGAGCCTGTAGCACATCATGCCGCCGTTGCTCATGCCGCAGGCGTAGACCCGCTTCTCATCGACCTTGACGACAGTGCCGAGATCATCGAGGAGCTTGCCGATGAAGGCCACATCATCAGCCCTCCCTTCGGCCATCTTGCCTTTGAAGCCGCCCGCATTCCAGGTGAGGAAAGGCCCGGTGCCAGTGCCGCTCTACACCGAGCAGCAGTCGCTTGACGTGAGAGAAGGTCTGTCTCGCCGGGTTCAGAGTGGCCTGTTCGCCAGCAGACCGCCCTTCGGCTACCGCAACATCCGAATCAACGGGCGTGGTTTGGTCGAGGTCCACCCGGAGAACGCCCCGAAGGTCCGTCGCATCTTCGAGCTTTACGCCTACCACAACCACACGCTTGACACCCTGGCCGCTGCTCTCCTCAAGGAAGGCATCTCGTACTGCATCTCGAAGCCAGAGGTCGGTCGCAGCAAGCTCTACGGCATCCTGTCCGACCGCTCCTACATCGGCGAGATCAAGTTCAGGGGCCAGTGGCATCCCGGCACGCACGAACCGCTCGTGGACCGGGCGACCTGGGATCGGGTGCAGTTCCTTCTGGGCCAGAAGATTTACCGCTCGCACGAGATGACCTACGCCAGCGAACTCATCGAGTGCGGGCACTGCGGGTGCCCGGTCACAGGCGAGGCGAAGACCAAGAAGACGAAGAGCGGCGAGCGGGAGTACGTCTACTACCGTTGCACGAAGTACCACAAGGGCGATCACCCTCGCATCCGGTTGACCGAGGCCGAAATCGACGCCCAGATGCTCGCCCTGTTCGACAAGCTACGAGTCGAGGACGACGTGTTTCGCAACACGTTCAGGGAGGAGTTGCGGAAGGCGACGAATTGGGACTTGGCTGGATCATCGAAGGACGACGACTCGCTCAAGAAGCGGCACACCGAGGTCGTCCGGCTCCAGGGCCAACTGCTGAACCTGCGGCTCCTCGAAGAGATCGACGCCGACACCTACGCCTGCAAAGCCCAGGAGCTTCGGGACGAGGAGACCGAACTACGGCTCAAGATTGAGCGTTGCAGCCGTGGAAGGAACGAATTGATCGACATCGCCGTGAAAGCGTTTGAACTTTCGCAAAACCTGCGGGCGAAGTGGTTTGCGGCAGATTACGTCGCCAAACGTCGAATCCTCGAAATCATCTGTTTGAACTGGAAGCTCGTCGGCGTAAGTCTTGTCCCTGAAATGAGAAAGCCCTTCGACTTGTTGGCCGAAGGGCTTCTCCAGAAAGATAGTCGGGGCGACTGGATTCGAACCAGCGACCTCCTGAACCCCATCTACGGGTTTTTGATGGCAGAATCAGCGGAAATACGAACATTTCAGTCCTTGCGAGACTCCATAGATTCTATGAATTCGGGTCAAGTGTGTCCTATTCAATGGTTTTCTCTGCCCATCTCTGCCCTTGCTCAAGACCGCGTGTACTTGGCTTAAAGACATTCGTTTTCAGTGCAGAGGGGCAGAGTTAGCATCAGGATCATCGACGAGCTGGTGGGCCATTAAACGCCGGATCACCACATCTTCCCGAGCGTCAAGTTCGAGGCGGTGCCGGTTTTTTGGCTAGGCGATTCGAGTGATTTTCTGGCGTTCCCTTCCTTCGGGCGCGTAGAATTAACCCACCCTGGAATAACCAGGCATTGAGCGCGAAGCCAGTTTAGAAGGAGATCGCATGCGCCAGAAACTTCTCGACTGTCATGGGAAACCTATCGACCTTGCAAAAGTGGAACGCGACGACAAACGGAGATCTGCAGTCCATGAGGCGGGCCATGTCACCGTTGGTGTTGTCAAAGGATTCGGGGCGAGTGTATCCATCTTCAGAACTAACACTCCGGATATCTTCGCGGCGAAAACCTGGACTGGGCAGTGCCAGCTGCTCAAGCCACCTCGCCGTTATTCGATTCGCTATCCGAAGGCATTTGCAGTCGCGGGCATGGTTGCGGAGCAGCTTGATGATGTGCCCGACATCAATGTGATTGACATCATGATAAACTGGGAGGACAACGGCGCAACAGAAATCGGCCTGTCGAACACGGACCTTGAGAACGCCCCGAAAACATGGCCTGCCAGAGAACGTGCCGTCGAAGCGGCGCTGACCATACTCCGTCAGAACGAAGCATTCTTTAGCAAAGTCGTCGCGGAGCTGATCGAACAGGAATGCCCAGAAGACTATTGGAGGAATGCGCTCGCGCCAGCGGCCAAGCCTACACGCAAGACCCGGAACAAAAAGCTGATCAGAAAACGACCATAAGGAGCTATCATCAATTCGAGAAGCCAACCTGGATCCTCCCCCATGCCTGGTTATTCTGGACAAAGATAAAAACGACGGCCTACCCTGGCCCTGTTAATCCGAATCATATTCGCTGACAACGACAAGGCAGACTCATGGGTTCGGCCGTTGCTCAGCTAACGGCTACGTTGAAGCGATAGCGCCAGTAGCGAATTCTTGCCAGTACCGCATGAACAATCGACCCACCGCACTTGAAACTGCCTAACCGTCTCTTCAAGTCTCGGGCGATACACTCCGGATAGGCACGGAGGGCCACCGTCGAGTCAAAACAGGTCGAGACCAGCAAGAGCCGGTCGACATCCTTTCCCCAGCTCATGATCTTCTCCGCATCTTTCAGCACCCGACGGGACATCGGCCGAGGTGATTTCTTGGCTTCCAAGTCCGTGATGTAGTTCGTCTTGATTTCGACTGCCAAATCCACAGGAGCATCGATATAGATGTCCAGCTTCTTAGCGTCTTTCGTATAGCGATGGAACGGGCGAACAATGGGGTTGTCCAAGCGGCGAACGATGTCCACTGTTAGCCAGTTCTCCCAGCCCAACCAGGACTCACAGTTGAAGAAGTTGGCGGAACACTTGGCAAAGCTCCGGCACGCGGCTTTGGCGCAAGCAATCACGTTCTCCATCGAGGGCTGCATGGATCTTGACTCTCCCACCATGGTGACCAGGGAAACAGTTCACGGGATGCGGGATTAAGGGAATAGCTATCGCTGACAACGACATGGCATCTGTCATTCACTTCCGTCGTTCACTTCCGTCGCTCAGTGCCGTTCATCAGGTGGTTCCGTCGGAACCAGTAGCCTCGCTTTGAATTCCTCACGTTCGAGCTCTTCGCCATCCGCGACCAACACGAGGTCATAGTCTCCAGGAGCCGGAAAGACCGGAATGATCCGCAACTTGACCTCCAGCGTCTGGAGCGGAGTTTCCATGGGGGGACTCTCCACGGAGGCTGATTGCCAGACCACCTCTCCGGCTTCGTTTTGCAGTTGGACCCAAACCACGCACTTGCCTCGCATGGACCGTAGCTTGGCGAAATAGGCGAGGAGCTGGGCGCTCGGGAAGCTCTGAGCAACGTCGATGAAGTGGACGGCATACCGATCGTCGTGCTCTGGGAACCGATCACGAAAACGGCTGCGGCGTACCAGCCTGTAGCCCAACAGCCCCGGAAGTTCTCAGGGCCGCGGCCGGACAAAACCGGCGTCTCCCCGCCAAACCCGGGCACGCTTCCCAAGGGCGAAAGCTACCGCCTCCGGGACGCCAAACGCCGCCGTCGGCCCCTGGCCTGACGTGGATTTTCTTGAAACTGGAGAACCTGGGAAACCATTCACCCCGACCCCACGGAGTTTTTTTTAATCACCTTGCGCCGCCATTTTCGACCGCCCACCGCCGCCGTTTTGAACCGCCCTCAACAGCGACAACGTCGTCCTTTGCGGCCCCCACTGTGACCTCCTTGATGGACCCAGTGACCGAGTCGCCGATCCCAGCGAAGGCGGGGAACGCTGTCAGAACAACGAGTCCGATGACATCGCAAATTGCAAGGACTGCATTTCTCATGGTAGCTCCCATAAGACCGGCGACGGCGTGGCGCCAAGCTGGTTAGACAAGAAGGGTTAATCATGCCGACTCATCGATTCCCTCATCAAACTCGTCCGGGGTAATCCGATGGGGACCACCCGATGACCCTCTTGAACATCGACGAGAAGACAAACGGATTTTGGTAGCCGACCTGGGCGGCAATGGTTTCGATTTTCGCCGAGGTGTTCGTGAGCAGTTCGGCCGCGCGGCGCATGCGCAGCCAGATGAGCTGTTGGCGCGGATTGCGGCCCAGTTCCTTTCGGCACAAACGCTGGAGATGCTTCTCGCTGAGATGAGCCTCCGCCGCCATCGCCGCTACGGTCCAAGGATTCCCCAGCGTCGATCTCACTTTTTCCCACAAGTTCCACAACCGGCGATCCATCTGGGCTGGCTGGGCAAATTGCTTGACGTAGTGGTGGATCAATTCCACCCAGTGCTCAACGGCAGCGGGGACGCTCTGAGTCGAACATTCCCGATGCAGCCCCAGTATGGCCAGCCGTATCCGTTCGCAGTCATGGCGTGCGAAAATGGGTGTCTGGGCAGCGGCGATGGGTTGCTGGTCGGCTAACTCCTGGTAGCGGACCCAGCAGTACTCCCAGCTGCTGCCTTGAGGAGCATGGAAGGCTTGCAAGGTCCCTCGGGGCAGAAGGAATGCCTGCCCGGGCTTGCATTTTTTCCACCGGCCATCGACCAGAACACGCCCTTCGCCGCCGAAGCAGGCCAGAAAATAGCTTCCTCCCAGCCGAGTGCGAACGATCGAGAAGGGAGCAGGCATCCGCGCCACGCCGAGATGCCGGATCTGATGATGCCCAAGAGCCGGGCAGATTGGAGCGCCGGCCAACCAGTCACGATTGTCCTGGTCGTCCGCACGCACGGCCATCTCGATTCCGCCCCTGGGTTGGATGTCGGTTTCAGATAGGTCTATGTCGCTTTGGCGCATGGCATTCATGAGAATCGTCAGTGATAATAACTTTGACATAAACGGGGCACCAGGCTTCGCCTAATCCTACCTGCCCCCCCCCCCCCCCCCCCCCCCCCCCCCCCCCCCCCCACCCCCTCCCCATCCC
>VGYC01000104.1 GCA_016873095.1 Planctomycetota bacterium
CAACACAACCTTACGCCGATCTTTCGATCAATTGGATGAAGCCATCGAACAATGGCTCCATGAGGAGAAACTCGTTGCTTAAAACTTGACTCATTCACTATGAGTCTTGCGAGTCAAGAACCCTAGCGTTGCGGCCTGAACGGCACGCGCGTCTGCTGCGATGTCTGCCGGATCGGCGACGGCTCGCGCAGCGCCGGCACTGGCGGCGTTTCCGCGCGCGGTGTTTCCGCGCGTGGTGCCTCCGCACGCGGGCCGGACTCGCGGGCCACCGGCTGAGCCGAGGCTGGCGTCGCCTCCGCTGCGGCAGGCGCCTGGGCATGGCTGATGGGAATGCCGGGGCTGTATGGCGACAGGATTGGCGTGAGGAAGTAGAAGACGCCGGGCAGAAGCGCGATGGCCGTGTCGCTGTCGTGCTTGCCGTCCGCCTTGTAGCCGACGCCGATTTCCAGGCCGCGGTGCTTGCACACGTACAGGAAGCTCTCCACCTGGGCGTCGATGTTGAACTCGTCCTGGCCGGCGTAGGCGATGTACATGGCCAGCTCGCCGTTGCGCAGTCTCGTGCGGTCGATGAGTTCGATCGGGTTGAAGGCGCTGACCTGCTGTGTCGCCTCGTCGTCCTTGCCGAAATTGTTGCCGAGCATGTGCTTGACGCGGATGGTCAGCAGGCCGCCCATGAAGCGGCCGACCGGCTCGTGCGGGCGAAACTGCTCGCGCCAGCCCCAGTTGTATGGATCGAAGTCGGAGAAGTAACGCTGCTGCTTGTCCACCCAGCGCAGATTGAGCGGGGCATTGACGCCCACGACCACGCCGAAGCCTTCGCGATGCCGTATCCCCAGGCTGTAGGCGCCGAACCCGCCCATGGACACGCCGGCCAGCACGTGGGCATTGCGCTCGGGCCGGATCCGGTAACGGCGGATCATGAAGTCCCACACGTCTTGCAGGATGAAGTCTTCGAAAGCGCCCGCCTCGCTATTGAGAAAAAAGCTGCCCGGCGTGAGCAGGCATGGCTCGCCCGTCAGGCTGCCGTCGGGTACGGCCACGATGAAGGGCGGCAACGTTCCCTTGACCATCGCGCTGTCCAGCTCCGGCGCGATCCGAAAGATCGTCTGCTCATCGGAGGCGAAGCCGTGCATCAAGATCATGATCGGGTACTGCAACTGTGGATCGTAGCCCGGGGGCAGGTAGACGTACATGTCGCGGCGCTGCTCCAGGCTGCGCGACCACATGCGGTTGTCCTTGCCGTGGTTGAACGTGAAATCGACGAGCGTGCCGTGCAGCTTGCGGCTGACAACGTACAGCTCGTTGTCCGCCTTGCGCCAGCCGGAGGCAAGCACCCCGGAGGTCCGCAAACCTGCGAGGGGCAAGATCACCGCCGCCGCCACGCCCAGCCAGCCTAGCTTTTTCGGCTTGTTCACGGCTTGGTCCTTTCCTGATTTGCCGTCCGTGCGGGAAATACCGATCCGTCTTGTTCTTTCGGCCGGCGGCACAGGCAAGGCTGAACACGGGAGCGGAATAAGTCATGCAATCCACAAAGTGCGGTACGGGTCGTGAGGATCGGGAAAGAGGCGCAGACTGCGAAATGCGTGGCCTTGCCTGGAATTTCATGGACGCTATCGCCGCCCCCCTCATACGACGGGAGCATGAGCCCGGACTCGCCTTGCCCGAGCACCCAGGAACTCGAAGCTTTCACGGAAGGCCGGCTGACGGGCGGCGACCTCACGCGCGTGCTCAACCACCTCAGCTCGTGCCTTGCTTGCCAGGAGGAATTCCGCCGACTCTCCTCCAAGGGTGATGACAGCCCGCGCCCAGCGAACCAGCCGCCGGCCGGCAAGCAGGTCAGCATGTTGCAGGGCAACATGTTGCAGGGCAGCGTGCTGGGGCAGTATCAGCTTCTCGAGCCGGTGGGCGGCGGCGGCATGGGCGTCGTCTACAAGGCCTTGCACGTCAGGCTGCGGCAAGTCGTCGCGCTCAAGACCATGACCCGCGCGGCCCGCGCCGATGAGCAGGCCCTGGCCCGCTTTCAGCGCGAGATGGCGGCCCTGGGCGGACTCATTCACCCCAACATCGTCCGGGCCACCGACGCCGGCGAGGCCGACGGCTGGCACTACCTCGTCATGGAGTTTGTCGAGGGCTTCGACCGCAATCAGCTCGTCAAGCTGTGCGGCCCGCTGCGCGTCGCGGATGCCTGCGAGTTGATCCGCCAGGCGGCCACTGGCTTGCAGTTCATTCACGACAACAAGCGCGTGCACCGCGATCTCAAGCCGTCCAACCTCATGCTCACGCTCGATGGACACGCCAAGATCCTCGACCTCGGCCTCGCCCTGCTGCACGAGGATACGGACGAATTGACATCGAGCCGGCAGGTGATGGGCACGGCCGACTTCATGGCGCCCGAGCAGGCCCGCAGCGCCCACGAAGTCGATATCCGGGCCGATCTCTACAGCCTGGGTTGCACGCTCTACAAGCTGCTGACCGGGACGGCGCCGTTCAGCAGGGCTGGCCCCGAGCGTGCGCGGAAGCTGGCCGCGCACGCAGAACTGCCGCCGCCGCCGCTCAGCGGATTTCGGCCGGATGTGGCGCGCGAGGTCACGACCGTCGTCGAGCGTCTCCTGGCCAAGGATCCGGCCGACCGCTTTCAGCAACCTAGCGAGCTGGCGGCAGCGCTTGCCGGGGCAGCAGCCGGGCATGACCTGGTGGCCCTGGCGCAATTGGCACAAGACAAGCGTGCCGAGCGCAGCAACAGCGTCGAAGGTGTCCATCGCAAGGAGACGGTGCCGTTTCACCCTGGCGCGAAGCAACCGCAAGGCGGCAAGTCCACGCCGACGCCAAAGATGCCGGATTCGAGCACGCCGAAGCCACGCGCACACGCAAGATCAAGAATGGTTGTGGCCACGGTAGTTGCCGGGTTGTGCTTGGCCGCGTGGCTCTTCTGGCAATGGTCGCATGATCTTCGTCAGCGGACGGACAATGGGCCCAAGGACGATGGCCTGCCCTGGCCCACCGACTATCCGACAGCGCTCAAGGACATGTCATGGGGAAAGCCCGTGGCCCTGGTGGACAGGCATCCCTGGCGGGCCCTGGCGTTCGGCGAGAAGTTCCGCGGCGGCAACGTTCCGGGCGGCAAGACATTTCAACCGCTTTGGTGTCGCCGCGTCCTTGGCAGGGGCTTCTATTATGAGGATAATCGCCACCTGCAGCTTTATGCCGATGTGCCCCCGTCGTTGACCTTCATGGAGTTGTACCACGACCAGCGCCGACGCTGGTACGAGATCGATATTGACCTCATGTCGCTGCAGGTCGACGAATGGGTGGGAGGCTGCTATGTGGGCTGGCAACAGGTCAAGGCGGGCCTGGCCCGGACCTATCTGCTCCTCCTCGAGCGCGGTCAGGCCGACAACCGCCTGTGGCTGGCGCCCGTCGAGGTCCGCTGGCAGCGGGCCGATCAGCCGGAGCCGATATATCCGTTTGCCCCGATCGCGCAGCAGAAGGCCATTGCGCTGCGCGCACCGCCGGCCAAGCTCTTCAACTCTGTTCGCATCCGTGCGACACCCCATGAGCTATCGATCGCTGTTGTGGGCGGCGACAGCGTCACCGTCGCACCGGTTGTGGACGTACGCGGTTCGCTCGGCCTGTGGACACAACAAGGTTGGGCTTATTGCGGCCGCGTGCTGCTGACGCCGCTGGATCACTGACTTGATTCGCACCGACCAGTTCTTCTGAAAGGAGACGTCCATGCCGGACATCACTCAACCCGTCATTCTGTTTCCAGCGCCGATGATAACCGGCAACCATATGCATGAAGATGCGATGCTGGGGACCAAGCTGGATTTCGCCATACCGGCGGCTCTGACAAGCGGCACCACCATCAACGTCCAGTTCTGGCCGGCGGGCGCGGCCACGACCATTGCCTCGGCCAGCTTCAGCATCAACGGGGGCGCGCCCAGCCCCATCGCCTTGACGGCCATCCCGGGGGGCGGGGGCGGCAAGAGTGCAACCATCACCCTGACCGGCAACGTCCGCGACCGCAATCGCCTCGAGGTGACCTGCGCGGACAACGCGGCGCAATCAAAGACTGCCACGGTCTATTATTATCTCAAGGCGGCGGCGCTTGCTGCGGTCAAGAAGAGCGCCAGGAGCTCGAAAACCACGAAGGGGAAGAAGAAATGACCCGCGGCGTTGCCTGCGCCTGCGAACGCCACCATGGTGACGTATGCTTGTCACTGACATCTATTGTCGACCTCGTGAATCCTTTGTATGACGATATACAAGAGCGCGGCCCGTTTTCTGATCGCACATGTTTCCTGGCCCAGCGACGCTTTTTTTGTTGAAAGGACAATCGCATGCCCATCTTGAACGCACCCGTCATCCTTGTTCAGTCACCAATGGCCACGGGTAATCACGTGCACGAGAACAGCAGCCTGCTCGAGCTTTCTCTGTGCACAGCCATGGCAAGCGGCGCGCAGGTCATGGTCCAGTTCTGGCCGACCAATGGCGCCACCACCATCAATTCGGCCAGCTACAGCATCAACGGCGGCGCCTCGACGGCCATCCCTGCTGCCCAGCTCATGAGCATTCCAGGAGGCGGCAAGTCCACCTCCATCCCCGTCAGCGGCAATGTTCGCGACCAGAACTACATCGACATCACCTGTACCGACAACGCCGCCATGGCGCAATCAAAGACGGCAAGAATCTTTTACTATCTCAAGGCCTAGCCAGCCTCTTGCGGAGGAAGCGCCGGAGCCCACCACAGGCCGGCGCTGCACCCGCGACGAGACCTTTCTGTTTTTCTGCTTGACAGCCAACCGTCCTAGTGTAACATAACAGTGTTACACTAGGGCGGGGCCGACGATGCTCTTCTCGATTCATGCTGACGGGCCGGTGCCGATCTACGAGCAGATCGTGGCGCAGGTGATCTACGGCGTGGCGGCCGGCGCCGTCAAGGTCGGCAGCTTCATCCCCAGCGTTCGCGAGCTGGCCGAGCAGTTGCTGGTTCATCCCAACACGGTGGCGCGGGCGTACCAGGACCTGGAGCGTCTGGGCGTGGTCACGCCGCGCCGTGGCCGCGGCATGGAGGTCACGTCCCAGGCACCGACGGCTTGCCGCAGCAAGCGCCGCGACCTGGTCCGCCGCCGCATCCGCGACGCCCTCCGCGAAGCCGCCGCCAGCGCCCTGACCCCCGACGAAATCCGCAACCTCGTGGACGAGGAACTGACAGCGGTCAACGGCAAGCGTAGGTGAGTGTTCAGTTTTCAGTGTTCAGTTTTCAGAAAGAAGCTGACCGCGCGCGAGACCTCTTTCTGAAAACTGAACACTGAACACTGAACACTGAACACTGGAGAAAGACATGGACCCGATCATCGAGACCCACGACCTGTGCAAGCGCTTCGGCGGCAAGCGGGCGGTGGACGGCATGTCGCTGGCCGTGCCGAAAGGGGCGATCTTCGCCTTGCTCGGGGACAACGGCGCGGGCAAGACCACGACCATCCGCATGCTGACCGGCCAGCTGCCGGCCGACCGCGGCTCGGCGAAGATCCTGGGCCAGGATTGCTGGGCCGCCGCCGAGAAGCTGCGCCTCAAGGTCGGCTACGTCCCGGAACGGCCCAGGTACTACGACTGGATGACGATCGCCGAGATCGGCTGGTTCGCCGCCGGCTTTCACGCGGCGGAGTTCTACACGCGCTACCAGCAATGGCTCGACAAGTTCAAGCTCGACGCCAACGCCCGGCTCGACGCCATCTCCAAGGGGGAATACGCCAAGGTCGGACTGGCGCTGGCGCTGGCCATCGACCCCGAAGTGCTGATCCTCGATGAGCCGACCTCCGGGCTGGACCTGCTGGTGCGGCAAGAGTTTCTCGGCAGCATGGTCGGCATGGCGGCCGAGGGACGGACCATCCTGATCTCGAGCCATCAGATCGGCGAGGTCGAGCGCGTCGCCAGCCACGTCGCCTTCATCGCCAGCGGCAAGCTGCTGTTGACGGCCACCATGGACGAACTGCGGCAACGCATCATCCGCCTCAAGCTGCGCTACGAGGCCGAGCCGCCCGATGCCGCCGTGTTCGGCAGCGTCCTGCAAACCAACGGCTCCGGCAAGCACTGGCAGGCCGTCCTGCAAGACCCGCGCCTCGAGGCCCTGGAGACGTTGAAGCGCACGGACGGCATTCACGACATGGAAGTCTCGACACTGCACCTGGAAGAAATCTACTGCGCGCTGCTGGCGCGCAAGGTGTGAAGCTGGTGATTGCAGATTGCAGATTTCAGATTGCAGATTTAGAAGACGACTTTGTAAATCTGCAATCTGAAATCTGCAATCTGCAGCGTGTGCACACGCAACCGGAGAATACCATGAACGCCGTCGTGTGGTGGAAGGAGTATCGGCAGCAGCGCTGGATCTGGGGGACAATGCTGGCGTTGACGGTGCTTCTCGTCGTCAGCACGGCGGCCGCGCTTGGCCGCGGCGCGTTCCTGCAAGGCTTGCAGCAGGAAGACGTGCGCTCCACCTTGCGGACGATGGCGCTGTGCCTGGCCCTGGCGTACGGCGTCGTCTGCGGCGCCTTGTTGCTGGCCGGCGAGAAGGAGGACGGCACACAGTTCTTCCTCGACCGGCTGAGCCCGAAACGTGGCCCGGTGTGGCAAGCCAAGCTGGCCGTCGGCGCCACGCTCACGCTGGCGCTGGCCGTCACGCTGCTCGCCCTCGGCCTGGCACTGGGATTCATGGACTGGCACTGGCTGATCCGCTTGCCGCTATTCAGCCTGGAGGCATTAACCTGGGGACTGCTCGGCGGGGCGCTGTATCGCAAGGTACTGCCGGCCGTTCTGGCGGGCACGTTTTTCCTGGCCGTGGCGTGGATCGTGCCGCAGGTGACGGGGAGTTGGACGGCTTTCCTGGCGATGAAGGCGGCGCTGGCCTTGGCCGGCGGGTGGCTCTCGTGGCGGAGCTACACCCAGGAGGATCGCACGCGGACGGTCGCGGTAGCGCCGCCGAAGCCCAAGCGCATTTCGCCATCGGCCGTCCTGGGCTGGACATTTCTGCGCCAGGGTCGCTGGGTGCTGGGGACTTGCCTGATAGGGACACTGGTGACGGGCATCTTCCTCGAACAAGCGCCGCTGATCATCTGGCCGATCGCCACCTGGCTGATCGGCACCGTATGCGGCCTGACAGCGTTCGCGCCGGAACAGAACGGCGGGCAACTCTTCTGGGGCAATCAGCGATTGCCGGCTGGCAGAATCTGGTTGTGGAAGATATGGTTGTGGGGACTCGTAGCGACAGCGTTCATCGTCCTGTTGATGGGCGAAGCACTGACAATTCATGCTGTTCGCGATGCGTCCAGGTCTCAGCAGACAACAGAGGACTGGCTGACCCGCTGGCGTGGCAACTGGTATTTCTTCGTGAACCTCGACTTCGGCTGTTTCTTCAGTTGCTGGGTGACGCACGGATTTGCTGTCGGCGTCTTGTGCGGACTGCTGTTTCGCCGCCTCGTCATTGCAGCCATTATCGCGCTGGTGATTGGCAGCGTTTGGCACGCGATTCTGGATGCCGTCTGTTTTTGCCGGCGGCCTGGAAACCTGGCAGGTCTTGATGACGCCGTTGCTCTTGCTTGCCGGCTCATGGGTGCTCATGCGCCCCTGGATGTCCGGCCGGCTCATGAACCCGAGATCGATGACGCTGGCTGGCTCCGTTGTCGTCGCGGCTGTCGGCTGGCTGGCGCTGAACCTCTGGTATCGCGCGGTGGAGTTTCCGGATGTCGGCCCGCCGTTCGACGTTGCCGCCTATCGGGCCGGTATTCCAGCGGGCAAATTGAATGAGGCCGGCCGCTTGTTCATGGAAGCAGCAGAAAAATTGCCGGCGCATCTCAAGTACGTGGCGTACCGCTTGGGGCCTCCGCAATCGGTCACTCCCCAGCAGAACCACAAGGACTTGGGCCGAGAGCTCACCTACGAAGATATCGTCTACAGCGTGCTCGAAAACGGTTGGCCGAAGACTGACGCTCAACTGATCCTCTATCTCGATCTGATGTTCGAAGGCGCTTGGGCAAAGAAAGTGCGCCAGGCAGCCGAACTCCCTCTCGGAGCGGTCATCGACCCGCGGGTGATGCGTTTCAATTCCTCATACAAAGCGTTTGACGATTCACGAGTCATGTCGCCTCTATGCGTCGCCAGGAGCCGGCAATTGCAATCGCGTCGGGACATGCCCGGCGCCTTGAACGAGCTCCGCACGGTTCTGGCCATTTCTCGACTGCTAGAAAGCAAGGCTTCGAGTTTTGGTTTTCATGTCGGTCGTGGAACCGAACGGACGGCGCTGGCTGCCTGGCCGTCCTGGCTCGAGGGCGCCGGCCGAGATGTCCCCGTGCTGCGTGCGGCACTGCGTTCGTTGCTCCAGCATCAAGCCGCCAAGCCTAACTCGGCCGAGGCATTGAAGAGCGAGTATCTCGCAATCAACAACACACTGGCAATGCCGGAATCATTCAATCGTTATTCGCGCACCGAATTGGAGGCGGCGGCGCTAATCGAATTACGCAAGGCGCCTTGGGAACAAGAGCGCGAGCGACGCCTGATCAACCTCGTCTTCCAGGCACAGTTTCAGCTGCTCGACGAGCCGTTTTGGGATTCCTCGAACTCGATGGTGCACCGGCCCATCCACGGGCCGGCGGCCGATTGGACTGACGAGAAATGGAACCGGATTGGCAGACAGTCCGCGTTGGTGTGGGACCTGATTCCAGTGACCACGTATCACATGAGACGAGGCAAAGCTACCAGTCAGCGCGACTTGAGCGCTACAATCCTGCTCACCGCGCTCGCCCTCTACCAGGCCGAGAACTCCCGGCCCGCCGCCAGGCTCGAAGACATTTCACCTCGCTATCTCAAGGCGATCCCGGACGATCCCGTCACCGGCAAGCCGTTTCAATATCGCATATCGGCCGGCGAGGAGATCGAGGGCTTTCCGCTGCCCTCAGGGCAGTCATTGACGCGGCAGCAGCTGGCGAAGGGCCAGGGAGTGCTGTGGAGCGAGGCGCCCGACGCGCCATTTGACCCGGCCCTGGCGGCGCAGCGCATCTGCTACTATGCGGTCCCCGTCTGGAACGACGGCAAGCGCAAGAAATGAGGTAAATGCGCAGTGAAAGAATGAACCACGGATCACGCGGATCAAACGGATCAGTTCAGTGGGCAGCACACTCCCATGCCGCGTTCGCCATTTCGCCAGTGTCTTATCCGTGCCATCAGTGAAATCCGTGGTTAGAATCGCCATGAAATCTCTGCACGCTGCAAAGAAACACTCGAAGAGTAGTACATAGCCGATGGCATCGACGCCGCTGAACCCTTCATCCGGCGTGTAGACGATCATGTCGTCGGACGGATCTTCCGGGGTATCGTTGTCGTCGATGGCCGCCGTGCCGTGCTGGCCGTCTTGGGCCTCAGGATGGTCAGCTCGTCGCTGGCGCACGCCCTTCGGAGTACCTCAGGGCGTGCCACCCAGCCGGTTCATTGGAAATGCGAGAAAATCGCGAGATTCTTTGAGCCTGCTCCATCGCGATGGAGTCGAGCGCCCGGCAGTCTCGACGCATATCATTGCAGCGACGGCACTTATCGCTTAGAGAAAAGGACGCAGCTAGTCGGGGCTGTCGGGTCGCCAGTGTCGATCCTTTTCTCGATTCGTCCAGGTCGGGATGCGCCGAGGGGGTGTATGTCACTTTCTGGACGAATCCTGGACGAATATTTCGGACAGATGCCCTCAATCCAGCGGATTGCGGGCGAAGATCCATTCCTCGCGCGGCTGATTCGCCAGCAGGTGCTCGCGGACGAACAGCGGGATGCGGTCGGCGGTCATGCCGTGGTACCAGGTGCCCTCGGGGTAGACGACCATGGTGGGCCCGTGGCAGCAGATGCGCAGGCAGCCGACCTTGGTGCGAAAGCACGCCTGCTGGCCCTCGGTCAGCCCCGCCTTCTTCAGCTCCGACTTGAGCGATTCCCACGCCGCCTGGCCTTCTTCCGGCGCGCAGCAGCTTGGCCCGGTACACAGGAACACATGCCGGCTGTAGGAGCCGATGTTCAACTTGGCGACTGCCTTTTGCAGCTCGGCGTCGATGTCGGGCATTGATGCACTCCTTCCGTCGAGGTTCACAGCACTCCCTTGGTCGAAGGCACACCCACGGCGCGTGGGTCGGCCTCGATGGCGGCGCGCAGGGCGCGGGCGCAGGCCTTGAAGACGCCTTCGACGATGTGGTGCGAGTTGCTGCCGTGGTGGCAGACGACGTGCAGGTTCATGCCGGCGTTGCCGGCCACGGCCCGCCAGAACTCCTCCGCCAGCGGCGCATTGAACGTGCCCAGGATCTCAGGCAACAGGGCGACGTGCCAGACGCACACGGCTCGGCCGCTCAGGTCGATGGCCGCCGTCACCAGCACCTCGTCCATCGGCAGCGTGACGCTGCCATAACGCCGGATGCCGGCCTTGTCCCCCAGCGCCTCGGCCAGCGCCTTCCCAAGGCAGATGCCAACGTCCTCGACGGTGTGGTGCGCATCGACGTGCAGGTCGCCCTTGGCGTCCACGCTCAGGTCCATGAGGCTGTGCTTGGCCAGCAGCGTGAGCATGTGGTCGAAGAAGCCGACGCCGGTGTCGATCTTCGCCTGTCCCTGGCCGTCGAGATTCAGGCGCAGGCGGATCTTCGTCTCGCCAGTCTCGCGGTTGATGTCGGCGTGACGCGCTGCGTCCTTCGTCTTGCTTTTCTTCGACTCGTTCATCGTGTCCTCGACATGGGCCTGTAATCACACCAGCTTCTGCAATTCCTCGAGCAGGCGATCGATCTCGGCATCCGTGCCGACGGAGATGCGCAGGCCTTCGCCGTAACCCTCGTAGACCATGTGGCGGACGAGGATCTTCTTGGCCTTGAGCTGTTCGAAGATGCCGCGCACGCCGGGAGCCTGGCGGCGGCACCAGACGAAGTTGGCCTGGCTGGGGCAGACCTCAAAGCCCAGGCCGCGCAAGGCCGCTTCCAGGCGGGCACGCGTGGCGCGGACCCTGGCGCGCGTCGCCTGAAAGTGCGCCTGATCCTGGAGCGCCGCGGCGCCGCCGATGAGGCTCAGGGCATCGCAATTGTAGGAATCCTTGACCTTGAAGAACTCGGCAATCAGCGCCGGCTGCGCCACCGCGAACCCCAGGCGCAGTCCCGCCAGGCCGTACGACTTGCTGAAGCTGCGCGTGACGATCACGTTCGGCAACCTGGCCAGTTCCATGGCGTGGCCATCGGCGAAATCGACGTACGCTTCATCGACCACCAGGGGGCCGGCAAGCTGCCCGGCCAGCCGGGTCAGTGCGGCGACGGAAGCGACCGTGCCGCTCGGCGAATTCGGATTGGCGACCAGCGTCAACTGCGCATCGGGAATCGGCCAGGGATCGGGCAGCGTCCAATCATCGTTGAACGGCACCGCCTGAAACTTCGCCCCCTGGATCTCCGCCAGCGTGCGGTAAAGCAGATAGCTCGGACTCGGCGACACGACAAGGCCGCCCTCGTGGACGAAGGCACGCGTGATGATGGTCAAGACGTCATCGGAGCCGTTGCCGAGCAGGATGCCGTCGGCAGCGACGCCCAGCGTCGCGGCGACCACGCGGCAAAACTCGCTGCCGCTGGGGTCGGGATACTTGCGCAGGCACTCGCCGTCGGCAACCGCCTGCTGGATCGCTTCGCGGACCCGCGGCGACGGCGGATACGGATTCTCATTGGTGTTGAGCTTGATATAGCCCGCGTCGCACGGCTGCTCGCCAGGAACATAGCCGGCCATCGCGCGGATGGCCGGGCGGATCGACTTCGTCATGGGTTCTTATCATAACAGCTGCCGGCGAATTGGCCAAAGCTCGTGGGAAGGCCCAGCCGCGGACGCCGCACGCTCGCGAGAGCCGTCCTGACGCTGGGCCGGGCCCGACTGAGAAGTCTCGCTCGCATTCTGCGAGGTCTGCACAAGCTGCGCTGGTTCTCTTCTTTTCCACTTTCCCTGTTGACGCATTGTGCGGTATCATCCGCAGACGGACGAGAAGAGGAGGTTTTCGTCTCCAGGACTGGAGGCGACATACACGGAAAAGGAGTTTCCCATGACTCGTCGCGTGCTTCTCGTCAGCCTTGCGTTGCTGTGCCTCGCCGCCAACCGTCCGGACGGTTCGTCCGCCACCACGCCCAACACGCCGGTCGCCAAGGCCAAAGCAAGCCGGCCGTCCGCCAGCGACGACATGGTGGACATCTCCGGCTACTACGTCTGCAAGGGCAAGGAGGCCAGCGGCAAGACGTACTCGGGCGTCACCGTCATCACCAAGCGCAACGATGTGTACCTCATCCAGTGGACCGTGGGCGCCGGGGCGGCGTTTTCCGGCGTGGCCATCCGCCAGGGCAGCACGCTGGCTGCCAGCTGGGCCCTCCCTGCGGACAAGGCCGGCGTCATCCGCGGTGTCAACCTCTACCGCATCGAGGCCGGCCCCAAGCTCGTCGGCCGCTGGGCCACCGCCCCCGGAACTGGACAGGCACAGTTCGAGACCTTGACGTTCCTCAAGGATCTTGATGACGAAGAGGACTAACCGCCAATCCCGCCAGGGATGCCAAGCGGAGCTCAACCTCTTCTTGCGCGGAACATGAAATGACCTCCCGGCGCCACATTGACATCGTGAGGGGATACCCGGGGTCCGCGCGAGTCCGACTTTTTCCTCGCAATCCGTGAGTCAGGCATTACAATTGAGATGGTTCGCAAGTGTGCGAGGAAATCCGCCAGATGTCCCGCCTGTCAAGCAATTTCCCCTGTTCGGGCCCGCTGGATCGGCGCAGCTGGTTGAGAATCGGCGGCCTGAGTCTTGGCGCGCTCGTCAGCGGTCTGCAGCCGAGTCTGGCGCGGCTGCTGGCGGCGGAGGCAGCCGGCCGCGGCGGCCTCAGCCGGGACTTCTCCGTCATCCTCTTCTGGGCCAACGGCGGGCCGAGCCATCTCGACCTGTTTGACCTGAAACCCAACGCACCGGCCGAGATCCGCGGCCCGTTCCGCCCGATCCGCACCCGCGTCCCCGGCATGGAGATTACCGAATTGCTGCCGACGCTGGCGGGCATGGCGGACAGGTTCACCCTGGTTCGCAGCTTGCACCACACCCGTGGCGAACACTCCGGCGGCACACATCGGCTGCTCACCGGTTACTCGTCCATTGCCGCCAATCTTCAGGATGCCGAGTATCCGGACATCGGCTCGATTGTCTCAAAGCAGCTGGAAAGTCAGCGTCGCGACGTGCCGGTGTACGTCGGCAATACCAAGTTCTACGGCAGCGGCCCGGCCTATCTCGGCCCCGCTTACGCGCCGTTCATGCCCAGCCCGAACCCGCAATCCTCCACCGGCAACAACACCTATGACCCCGTGCCGCTCTATCTCACCGAGAGCAGCCGGGCCAATCTTGTGCTGACGCCGGACGGCGCGATCACGCTTCGCCGCCGGCACGATCTGCTGCGTTCGCTAGATACGTTGCCGCGCGCTCTCGATCGGCCCGGCACGCTGGCAAGCTTCGACGGCTTTCAGCGGCGCGCGGTTGAATTGCTCGCCGGCCGGCGCACGCGCGAGGCCTTCGACCTGTCCCGCGAACATCTGCGCACCCGCCAGCGCTATGGCGACACGCACTGGGGCAAGAGCCTGCTCACCACGCGCCGGCTGGTCGAGGCGGGCGTCCGCTTCGTGCAGTGTCAGGCGACCTATCGTCTGCGGCCGGAGACCGGCCGGACCAGCAACTGGGACGATCACTCGGTCAACTCCGACATCTTTCAGGCCTATCGGGAAAAGTTGCCGTCGTTTGATCAGGCGGTGTCGGCGCTCATCGAGGACCTGTATCAGCGCGGGCTGGATCGGCACGTGCTGTTCATCTTCTGCGGCGAGTTCGGGCGCACGCCGCGCATCGCCTACCAGGATGCCAGCCGCCGTCCGGGGCGCGACCACTGGCCGCGGGCCATGAGCGTCTTCCTGTCCGGCGGCGGGCTGCGCATGGGCCAGGTGATCGGCGCCACCAATTCCCGTGGCGAGGAACCCGCACGTCGCGCCATGAACAGCAACTGCCTGCTGGCCACCATCTACCGCCGCTTCGGCATCGACACCAGTCATCACTACCACGATCGCACCGGCCGGCCCATTCCTATCTTGCCGGACGGCGAGCCGATTGCCGAGTTGATGTAAGAGGCTGTCGGGCGCGAGCAGTAGCATCTCGGCGAGGCAAAGCCAGCGCACACCGTCACTGCGGTTATCGGGATCCAGGACAAAGCATGTGGGTTGACTTGACGGCGCTGACCCCTTTTCGGACAGTCTCTTACTCGCTTACCTACTCGCCGCCGCCGGACGTCCGACCCAGGGCCACATCGAATTCGCTCAGGAGCGGAATCATCATGGCGGCGATGGCGAAGCTGAATGAGCCGCCGGTCACGAGAAACGGAAGCAGCGGGTCCGCCGACTCGCGCAGTGCCGGCTTGCCGATCAAGATGTTGGTCACACTGTAAAAAACGGCGAACGGACACAACCAGGCAGCCATCGTCAGGGCGGGCGATGGCCGCTGGCCGCTCAGTACCCACCACAGCCCCAGCACGCCCGCAAAGATGAACCCGGAGAAGCTCAGCCACTGGTACTCGAAGCGGCCGTTGATCAGGATCAGGTAGATGCAGATGAGCGTGCCGACCGAGAGGAAGAACACCGTGCCCAGCGTGTTGCCGATCGCCAGCCGGCTCTTGTCGGTGCCCAGCGCAACGTGCACGCCCAGGATCATCGTGAAGCCCATCAGGATCAGCGTGCCCAGCGCGACGAAGACAAGCGCTTCCAGGTTCTTGGCGGCCAGCAGCTCGGGATTGAGCCGGGGCGGCGAGGCCAGCATGCCGCGCCACGCGAAGATCGCCGCGATGATCAGCGATGGCAAGATGTACTCCTTGATGTTGTACAGCACGCCGAGCAGCTTGCCGAAAATGAACTCGTTGGGCGTGAGGTCGGTGACTAGCAGCAGGTCGAGACTGCCGATGTCGCGCTCGGTCGTGACCGCGGTCACGGCCTGGGCGCTGATGAGCAGCAAGCTCAGGATGCCGACCGGGACCAGGATGGTCGCTGCCCGCCAGTCGCCAGGCGGCATGGTGAGCGCATAATAGATCGCCAGGCCGGCAATGACGAAGTACGCGAGCTTGACCAGAAAAACGCGCCGGCCATAGGCGCGGGTGCCGATCTCGCGCCATAGCACTGGATTGGCCCATACGTGCCTCAGCTTGCCGGGGGCGGCGTGGGCGCGGGCTCGATCGATCACTTCTTCCTCGGGACGCTCGCGTTGCTGGATCGGCTCGCCGCTCGGGTTCCACACGCGCAGCTTCCAGATGGCCAGTCCGTTCAAGGCCACGCTGAAGGCCAGCATGGCCAGGCCGAATCCGTATGCCGCCGGGAAAGCGGCCGCGTCATCCGGCGGCTCGACCACTTCCTGCAAGGCAAGAAACGGCTGCAACCAGGTCTGCCAGCGCGCCACGCCTTCGGCCGGCACGAACGCCAGGCCATGAACCACGCAGAAATACAGAACCAGGAACAGCACCGCCAGGGCCAGCGCCTGGAAAGTCTTGTCGCGCCACAGTGCAACCAGGCTGCCCAGTGAGCCGGCGGCCAGCGCCGTCATCGCCAGCACCAGTGCGGCGTGCAACACCTGAAACGGCGCCACGCCGCCAAGCAGCGCCACCAGAAACAGCAGCGGCACGCTACCCGTCAGGAATACGAGGATTTGCAGCAAGCTGCCGGCAAGCTTGCCCAGGACAATCTCGGGATTGCGCATGTCCGTGAGCAAGAGCAGCACGAAGGTACGACGGTCCTTCTCCTGCGTGACGGCGCTCGCGGCCGACAGCGTCGCGAAAAACAAGAGCAGCAGCAACTGCACGTAGATGAGGATCTGAAAAAGCAGCAAACCAAAGCGCGCCGTGTCGCCCAGCGTGGCCGGCTGTTCCCAGCCCACGGTCGCCTGCCAGGCGGTGAGGGCCAGGATCCACATGAGTCCGAGGTACAGCGACCGGGCCAGGTAATGCCGGGGCCGCCGCGGCAACGTCAACCACTCTCGCGCAAAGATCGGACCCAGCATGGACAGTCTCGGATAGCCCCGGGCAACCTGAGACGCCATTGTATGCCGGCAGACGAGAGGCGTAAGCCCCCGGTGGCTGGTCATCGTCACGCGAGGCCCCAGGCCCCCATCGATTTCACCGTCCCGGCAGGTAGTTCAGCGTGTAATACGCTTCCTTGTGCAGGAGAGGCAAGCCCGCCGCCGAGCGTACGCCATTCGCCTCCAGCTCGTGGATGTGGCCTTCCTGCAACTGGCTCACGTGGAGGCGCACGCTCTTGCCGTCCTTGCCGACTTCGACGCGCGTGATGTTCGGCCTGGTGTGATCGACCTCGGGGCTGCCGTAGTCGGCGCGGTAAATGTAGCAGTAGGTGCTCATCGTGTATGACTTCGGGTCGCCGGCCGTCTTTGGGTCAATGGCTTCCGTGAAGGTCAGCTCGAAGCCATCCGGCCTCGCACGCATCTCGTGAATCTCGAAGGGAACCTTGCCGGTCCAGACGAGGCGTTCCAGGGCGAACGGTTTGTGCCCACGCGAGCCCCAGCCGCGGTTGGTGCCGCCGGCAATGAGCGAGCCGTCCGGCGCGAACCGCACCGGCACGTTGCCGGAGCCGAAGCCCTTGCGGAACGGGAAGCACACGCCCTGGTACTTGCCGTTCACCTTTTCCAGAAAGACGCGCATGACGGTGCTGTGCGTCTGGTCGCCGACGAAGAGCTGCTTCTCGAAGGGACCAAACTTGCCCCCCGAGAGATCGCAATCGATGCCGCTGGCGGATTGCCCCAGCTTGCCGTAGGGGAACTGCACCGGCGGCAGGATGAGCTGCGGAATCCTCCTGGCCTCTACCGATAGCCGGCTATTGCTCTTGGGGACCTGAGGCGCGGGGCCAAGGTCCTTCGCCAGCTTGTACCACTGGAATCCGCCCGGATGGCCGGCGAAGCCGCCGGGGGCAAGATGCTTGAGGCTGCACGTGCCGTTCCACGGGCCCTGATTGTCGGTGTAGAACATGTCGCCGTCGGCATTCATGCCGATGCCGCCCGGCGAGCGCACGCCGCTGCAGGTCGGGATCATCTTGCCGTCCTTGGTGATGCGCAGACACCAGCCGCGATACGGATGATCGCTGGTGAACGACCCCGTCAAACACAGCACGACCCACATGTTGCCGTGCCTGTCGAAGCGCGAGCCGAAGGCGTACTCGTGGTAATCGCCGCCGATGGCCCAGCTATCGTTGAAGGTCTCGAAGACGTCGGCCTTGCCGTCGCCGTCGGCGTCCTTGAGCCGGGTAATCTCGCCACGCTGCGTGGCATACAGCCAGCCGTCGCGGTAGGCCAGGCCGAGCACCTCGTGCAGGCCGTGCGCGAAGCGCGTGAACGTTGCGTCCTTGGGATCCTTGGCCAGCGGCTTCTCGACCATCCAGATTTCGCCGCGCCGCGACGAGACGGCCATCCTGCCGTCCGGCATGAATTCGATGGCGCCGGCTTCCAGGACGACCCCATTGGGAATCTGATACTGCAGGAGCTTGTAGTAGTCATCCTCGGTCGGCGGCTTGGGCGCTTGCGCGCGGACAGGATTCATCAAGCACAGCAAGACAAGACCGACGGGGAAAAAGTGTCTCATGCAGTGGAAACTATCGATCCGCGGCCGTGGCGACAAGCTGCCCGCTTGTCAGCCCGTGGCCACGACGTCACGCCGTGCCACAGCGCGGCCGCAGCCAGCGCACCGGCCTGCTGGCGGCTGACGGCTGCGGCCCATATATTGACCTCATCTGGCGTGCGGAACCGCGCCGGCTACCAACCCCTTGCAGGAGATCACCATGGCCTACACCTTGCCAAACCTCCCCTACGCCGCCAACGCCCTCGAGCCAAGCATCGATGCCATGACGATGGAGATCCATCACGGCCGGCATCACAAGGCCTACGTGGATAACCTCAACAAGGCACTGGAAGGCGAAGCTTCCCTGGCCAACCTGTCCATCGAGCAGCTGCTGCGCGACATCAGCAAGGTCCCGGAGAAAATCCGGCAAGCGGTGATCAACAACGGCGGCGGCCACGCCAACCACACCATGTTCTGGGAAATCATGGGCCCCGGCGGCGGCAAGCCCTCAGGCCCGCTGGCCGACGACATCAACAAGACTTTCGGCGACTTCGCCGCCTTCCAGGGGCAGATCAAGCAGGCCGGCCTCGGCCGCTTCGGCAGCGGCTGGTCCTGGCTCGTCCTCGCCGGCGGCAAGCTGCAGGTCGTCAGCTCCGCCAACCAGGACAGCCCGTACATGACCGGCCAGGTCCCCATCCTCGGCGTCGATGTCTGGGAACACGCCTACTACCTGAAGTACCAGAACAAGCGCGCCGACTACCTCGACGCATGGTGGAACGTCGTCAACTGGGACGCCGTCGCCAAGCGGTACAGCGAAGCCAAGGCGGGAAAATAGGAGTTTTGAGTGTTCAGTTTTCAGTGTTCAGTTTTCAGTGTTCAGCAAGAGAGCATTGAGGTTAAACTCTCTTGCTGAGCACTGACTGCGTCACTGAGTATCTCTCAACAGCCGCGCCGCCGTGTCTCGCAGTTTCTTGCTTTTTGCTTGCTTCGCAAGCAGCTGCAGGGCATGACGGGGCGTACCCTTTTTTTCGATCATGTATTCGTGAACGTACTGATCGCCTTCGCGAACGCATTGGTCGATAACTGCCGGGTCGCCAGGATTGGCCTCAAGCTTGGCCATGAGTTCCTCCGCTCGGTAGTGCTCCTCAGCGGTTTGTGAGCGCATTTCCTGCATCCACATCTTCACGTTCAAGTCGCCGGATTCTTCGCGATCGACAAACAGGAATATCGCGGAACCTGAGACCAGAAATGTCTTGGCCGCTTGGCTATCCGGCAATGGCCATTGCGTGACAAAGACCATCGGCCGTTTGCCCATGGCCGGCCAACTCGCGTCCGATGCCTTCCAGCGCGGCTTGCGGCGCAGGCAACGGAAATCTTCCTTGCGCATCATGTCTACATTCAAGCAATCGTCCATGTCCGTTGCCTTGCTCCACGGAATCAGGTCGTCATGCTGTGACAGGCCGTGCTCGATCCACGCCAAATCGGACAGGCGATGTTCCAGAACCTTGAACTCCATTTGCCAAAGTCCCTTGTTCCGCAGGTGAGACGGCAATTCGGAGTCCGGTACGGGTTTCCTGCCGCCGAAGACGTGCAGATCCGCTTCAGGCAGATCAAACGAGTTCTCGCCTGTTGACGACCGGATGGCAGCGGTCCCGATGAAGACCATGGACGTGCCATCGAGCACTGGCCAACGCGACTCGACACAGGAATCTGGCGGTTTCGTGAGGTATGGATGCATATGAGTTTTCAGCATGGGGCGCAAGCTCGATGGTTCTTGCTGAACACTGAAAACTGAACACTGAAAACTATCAGACCGCCACTGCTTGTCCCGTCCGCACCGACTCACACTCGCGATGGCACATGACGAGGGCATCGCGGGCCAGCTTGCCGCTGAGCAGGTCGGGTTCCTTGCCTTGCTGGATGCCGTCCACGGCGGCCTGGATCTCGGCGGTGAACGCCGTCGTCGCGTCGTCGCCGCCGGCAAGTTTGGGTTGCTCGACCTTGCCGTCCGCGTGCAGCACCGTCAGCGGGCACGTCCCGGATTCATATACGAGCGTCGCCTTTTCCAGGTAGATCTCGTAGCCGTGGACGAACGGCCGGCCCTTCATGGCCACCGCGCCGCTCGAGCACGTTACGCTCGGGCCGCCGGGTCCGTAGAGATACTGCGTGGTGAGATAGTCCACGGCGCCGTCGGCGACGTGGCCCGTCGAGAAGACCTTGCCCGGCACGCCGCAGGCCAGGCCGATGAAGTGCGTGTCGTGGATGTGCAGATCGATGGCCGGCCCGCCGGTCTTGGCCGGGTCGCCGATCTCGCTGGACCAGTCGGGCCGCGAGATGACGCGCTTGAAGTGCCCGCCGATCAGCTTGCCATGCGTGCCGCCGCGAATGGCCTCGGCCGCGAACGCGAACTCCGGGAAGAACGGCAGCACATGCGCCACCATGAGCAGCTTGCCCGCCTTCTTCGCCGCCGCCAGCATGGCATCCGCATCCGCCGGATCGAGCGCGATCGACTTCTCCACCAGCACATGCTTGCCGGCCCCGAGCGCCTTGATCGCCGTCTCCGGATGCTGCTGCGTCGGATTGCAGATGTCGACGAGATCGATGTCCGGATCGGCCAACAGTGCCTCCAGCTGTTCATACTTCTTGACGCCCGACAGATCCATCATCTCGCCGCGCGGCCCGAAGTTGCCCTGGATCGACCGCCAGTCTCCAGCCAGCTTCTTCGGATCCCGACTGCAAATGGCCGTGACTTTCGCGCCTTGCAACTTGCGGGCGCCGAGGTAATGGATCATGCCCATAAAACCCACGCCTGCTATCCCAATTCGCACCATTGCCGTAACCCCCTTGTATTTCAGTGTGTTGTGAAAGTGCGCGAATCGCACGTCTCGCACGAAAAGCACCACTTTCACCCAATTCTTTGCGCCATTCTTTGCGCCTGCTGGTCGCCTCAAGGACAGCCACGAGCGCCGCCATCCGGTGCCTTCGTGCTGCCGTTCAAGTGGTCTGCGCCGCCGCTTCGCGGCGGCTGACCCAGGGCGGGCCGGGCCGCTGGCCTCGGCTTGCCAGTTAGTTTACGACCATGCAGCCCCGATGGACCGTGGCCCATCGGGAACAGCCAGGACAAACACCGAGACGAAAGGACAAGACCAATGAAGACGATTCCTCTGAAACAACTGGCGACGAAGATCAAGGCCGAGCATGAGCAGGTCATCCAGACCGTGCGGAAGTCGCTCGAACACGCAAAGAAGGCCGGGGAACTTCTGTCGAAGGCCCAGAAGCAGGTGACGAAAGACACGGCCTTCAAGTGGGGCCGGTGGGTCGAACAGGAGTGCGGCGTCAAGGAACGGACGGCCTCCAACTACATCCGGCTCTTCAAGAACTGGAGCAAGATCGAGAAGGCTGGCGACGTGTCCACCCTCACGGTTCGGGCAGCGCTCGCCATCTTGAAGAAGCGAACCCGGCAGCAGAAGGCCAAGCACCAGCAGCTTACCCTGAACGACCTTGGTGGGCTGATGGAGAAGCACGGCATCAAGGGTCAACCGCACGAACTCGTGGCCCTGCTGGAAGAGATCGGACTGAAAGTGCCTGTCGCCACGGAGAAGGAAGCCGAGCAGAACGCCGAGCAGACTGCTCAGGCATAGTAGCAACAGTTTCTTCGAGGCGGGGCCGTTCCAGAGAAGGAGCGGCCCTTGCCGTTTGAGTGCGTGGCCCATTTCGGGACGTGTTGCAGGCGGGAATGGGTCATACGTTCCCTCTCTTTATACTCTCCTGTAACAAGAGAGGGGTCAGGCTAATAACACCTGCCGCCCTGCCTCTCGCCTCCTGTCGCAGAATTACTAACAGGCCGTCCCAAACACATTTTCCTTGAAAAGTACCCATGCGGGCCGGAGTGCTTTGACACAGGCAACCTTCTTTTCTTTTGAAATCGTGCCGCCGCTAACTACCGCCCAGCCAAGGCGTTTTCTCTCAGGGTGGGGGTCTTGTATCACGTCTGCGGCCATGCGGTCCTGACCCGTTCTTGATTGCCCACGATGGCCGGAAAAGCTCGTAATGAACGATTTGGAAAAATGTGCGTGGAAAATACGGCCATGAGCATAGATAGTTTCGGAGGTTCATCATGGCTGAAAACAAAAACGACGAAATCCTGCTTGACGGACTGGAACGTGTCTCGCAGTCCGCAGCATTTCTCGGCGTAAGCCGGTCCCAAATTTACAAGTGGATTAGCGAGGGCGTTCTGCCTTCGGTCAAGATCGGTCACAGCCGCCGAGTACCCATCCGGTCAGTTCGGGATTTGGCAGCAGCGAACTTGGTGTTCGTCCGTGCCGCCGACTCGAACCCCTGACCAAACGAAAACAGCCGACCCGTTGGCTGGGTCGGCTGTCGAGACGCATACATTTTTTCTCTGTTATCGAAAGTAGGTTCTAATGAACACTGTCAATGTTGCATCTGATGTATCTATGCTTGACCATGCCGGAAATCAGCAGACCGGCTCACCATCGTCTCCCATCCCTGACCCCTTCGACCTGAGCCGACTTCGGCTGTCCCAGGACTTTCAGACCGCCGCAGGCGTCAAGAAAGTCCTGGCGACAGTTCCGGTGCGGAAGCCATCGAAAGAATGGTGGATCAAGACGCACCACGATCCCGCCTATCGGCTCGACACCTGTGTTATCGAACTCAAGGAAGACAGCGAACTTTACTTGGTCGATCCGTCCTTGTGGAACGAGTTGACCGGCGAAAGCACCTTCGGGCCAAGGTCGCTCATCACGACGATGAACCGACAAGGCGTTGTGTTCCTCTGGCCGATCCGTCTGCCTGGGTGCGATGGAAGGTTGGATGACTGGAACAGGTCGGCCCTGGAAGCGGCGAACATGGCAACGAGCAAGTGGGTCCGAGTGCAGGCGAATATGTCGCTCGGTGCTTACGAGCTTTACGAGGCGTCGGCCAACTGGACCGAGATTGAGTGGGCAGTGCCATCGTTCCAAGAGTTGCTGAAAATCGCCTTCAAGGATCGGTTCATCCGTGCGATGGACCATCCTGTAGTGCGGAGACTACGAGGGGAGGCGTAACATGCTGACCCCGTTCAAGGAAATCTGGCTCACCGATTTCGAGTTCACGCAACCGGCTGGGGAACGCCCCACGCCGGTCTGCATGGTAGCGAGAGAGTACCGAACCGGGCGGCTCGTGCGGCTCTGGCAGGACCAACTGCGGTCCTTGTCAGAGCCGCCGTTTTCTGTCGGCCCTGGAACTCTCTTCGTTGCCTTCTACGCTTCTGCCGAGATGGGCTGCTTCAAGGCGCTCGGCTGGCCGATGCCGGTGAGGGTCTTGGACCTATATGCCGAATTTCGCTGCCTCACGTCCGGCCTGCCAACACCCTGCGGTTGTGGTCTGCTTGGCGCCCTCAACTACTTCGGCCTCGACGCTCTTGATACGGTCGAGAAGGACAGCATGAGGGCGTTGGCGATGCGCGGCGGCGACTACACCGCCGACGAACAGCAGGCACTTCTGGACTACTGCCAGACCGACGTGGATGCCCTGGCGAAACTACTCCCGGCGATGATGCCGACCCTTGATCTTGACCGGGCCTTGGTGCGTGGCCGGTATATGCGTGCCGTGGCCGAGATGGAATGGCACGGCATTCCCATCGACACCGACAGGCTGGCGAAACTCAGGACGAATTGGGCGTCGATTCAAGATCGGCTCATTCAGGAGATCGACAGGGATTACGGCGTTTATCAAGGCCGCACGTTCAAGCATGACGAGTGGGCAGCTTGGCTCGCGGCCAGAGGTATTCCCTGGCCCCGCCTGCCGTCCGGGGCGCTGGCCCTGGACGATGACACCTTCAAGGAGATGGCACGGTCATACCCCGAAGTCTCCCCCATCCGTGAGCTTCGGGCGTCGTTGTCGCAACTCCATCTGAACGAATTGGCGGTCGGCACGGATGGTCGCAACCGCTGTTTGCTCTCGGCCTTTCGATCACGGACAGGCCGCAACCAGCCGAGCAACAGCCATTGCGTGTTCGGCCCGGCAACGTGGCTCCGTGGACTGGTCAAGCCGACAACAGGCTGGGCAGTCGCCTACTGCGATTGGTCGCAACAGGAGTTCGGCATTGGGGCGGCACTGTCCGGCGACAAGGCCATGCAGCACGCCTACCTGAGCGGCGACCCTTACTTGACCTTCGCCATGCAAGCCAGGGCCGTGCCGCCTGACGCCACGAAAGCCACCCATTCTGCCGAGCGAGAACGCTTCAAGGTCTGTGCGCTCGCCGTCCAGTACGGCATGGCGGCGGAAGGTCTGGCGAAGAAGCTGGACGACTGCCCGGCTCGTGGCCGGGAGCTTCTGCGGCTGCATCGGGACACCTACCCGACCTACTGGAAATGGTCCGACGCCATCCGTGACTATGCCGTGTTGAGCGGCAAGTTGAGAGCCGTGTTCGGCTGGACGGTAAACGTCGGCCAGGATGCGAACCCACGGAGCCTGAGAAACTTCCCCCTGCAAGCAAATGGCTCCGAGATGCTGCGGATAGCGTGCTGCCTCGCCACAGAGCGAGGTATTCGGGTTTGCGCCCCTGTCCATGACGCTCTGCTCGTGGAGGGGCCGCTTGATGAGATAGAGGACGTGGTTGCCAAAACCCAACGGGCCATGCAGGAAGCCAGTGAAGTCGTCTTGTCCGGCTTCTCATTGCGTTCAGATGCAACCATCGTCCGGCATCCCGACCGCTATTCCGACAAGCGGGGTGCAAAAATGTGGGACACCGTTCAGCGGTTGATCGGAGGCGGCGATGAACGGTGATTTCTTCGAGAACCTTGACCGCCTACGGTTGCATTCCTCGCAACCAGAACCGCAATGGGAAGCCAGTGGGAAGGGAGCGAAGAGTTCGGCCAAACCCAAGCGTGTCAGGGGCGAGTTCTTGAAAGGACCGATCCCCTTGAAATGGCTCTCCGGTGCGGCCCACCTGCGAGGCAAAGCACCGCTGGCCGTGGCGCTCGCCATCATGTTCGAGGCGGGACGGCGACGGTCCAACGAAATCATCTTGACAAGTGCCATCCTTGCTCGGTTCGGCGTGAACCGCAAGGCCAAATACCGAGCATTGGAAGCACTCGAAGGGGCGAAGCTGATTGCCGTCCATCGACAGCCCCGCCGAAACCCGGTGGTGACGGTTCTTGAAGTCGATGACGGCCCTGGGGTCGATGGCGTCCGCCAGGGAGTTCCTGGCGAAGACGGCTCCGGCCCGAACATTACAACTCTATTCATCCGAAAGGAAAGACAAACATGATGACAGTAGCAGAATTGGAAAAATGGCACGGCCTGACGTGGGAAAGGCTGGTCGAGTTGGAACCTCGCTTGGAGGCGCTCCTGATGGACGTGCAAGCGACTCGGCCCCGCCGTAAGCGTGGGTTCAACTACGAGGTTGCATGGGGTCAGTTCAAACAGCCCATCGCCACTTTGGTCGGCTGGCATCGGTGGGACAACTGCGACCCGATCCTCAAGACCCAGAAGGCATACGACGTTGTGTACTGGAAGTTGTGGTACACCCTCCACGACTAACCGACCCGCTGTAACGAAAGGGCGGCTGGCCGCTTCGCGGCCAGCCGCCTTTTTTCTTCACTACGCCCTACATACCATCATGCAGTACACGACCTTCACAGAGTACGTTGCCCAAAGAGATGAAGGGCTATTGACGCCCGCCCGAGCGCCCCTCAAGGGGATGGCACGGCTCAACCTGACTCCCTTCACCAACGCTCGCCGGAAGCGACTCCAGACGAAGCCCCCGAAAAAGCCCACGCCCTTCGCCCCGACCGTCCACAAGGTTGCCGAGATCGTGCCAGATAAGTTTGTGGCGAAGCTCAAGACGCCCGCGCCACATCCACACTCGGCCGTGGATACGACGGCTGATGCCGAAGGCTACCTACTGCGATTATTCCATGCAAGATGCTCAAACTAACGCATAGGCAACAACCGCATCAGGGGTGTCTGTAGTCGTCCCTACTTTTTCCTTCCACCACTCACGCAGCGATTCCCGGAGGGCTGGCAGAGAAGCCTTTTTCTCATGAACTTCCGAGATCAACAGGCGCATTCCATCAATGCGGTTAATCTCCTCAAGGCACGCCATCAAGTACCTCAACTGGTTGGCATCTTGCTTGCAGTCTCGACGGAACAGCCACCCACCGCCACTGCCAATTCCCTTCTCCCGGCAATGCTCAAACAACTGACTGGCTGACTCGACCTTCGGGGTTGCGATGGCTCCAGCATGAGCAGCTTGCTGATACAACTCGGCCATCAGGTCAAGTGTAATCCCTTCCTTAGCCATGTCTGCACGAAGAAACAACTCCGGTTTATCCTGCACAACGGCGTCAAACGTAGACTTGGCAATGGACTGTAGGCGGGGCTTTTCGTCATTGACCCTGGGTAACCGTTCACGCCTTGGCCAGCAATGGTGCTGGTTTTCCAGCCATTTGGGCTTCTACGGCGGTTGTCAGCCATGCAAAAGCATTGTGTGACTGGCGACGACAGGTTTCGATCACCGTCAGCAGACGCTCGACGAAACGGCTGCCACCGTTCGATTGCGTGCCGAAGGAGAGCTTACGCCAGA
>VGYC01000105.1 GCA_016873095.1 Planctomycetota bacterium
GCCCGCGCGTCCTCCTTGAGTCGCTCGATGTCCTCCATGCTGCCAGACTATCAAACCGATCACCGCGCAGCTGCGCCAGTTTCGAAGTCTCTGCAGACGCTCGCTGTCGCAGAATGGGCAACTACGTCGCCGATGCCATTCCAAAGAGAAGGAGAAACGACCATGGTGCGACGACTTCTTGCAGGCGGCATGCTGATGGCCCTGGCGCTGACTGTTTCGCCGGGAATCCACGGCGAAGAGAAGGCTGCGCCCAAGCTGCCGCCGCCGCCCACGAACGCAGCCCTTGAGAAAATGAAGAAACTGGCGGGGACATGGCTGCTTGCAGACAAGGACGGCAAGCCGACGGACCAGATTGCCTCCATCATCAAGGTCACTGCCGGCGGCAGTGCGGTGCATGAGACGCTCTTTCCCGGGCAACCGCTCGAAATGATTTCCGTCTACACAGTTGACGGTCCGGATTTGGTCATGACGCACTATTGCGTGCTGGGTAATCAACCCCGAATGAAGGCGGACCCGAAATCTGCGGCCAACCAGATCGTGTGGCGCTTCGCCGGCGGCACCAATCTCGACCCGAAGAAGGACAAGCACATGCACGAGGCCACGCTGACCATCGTCGATGATGACCGGCTGGAAGTGAGCGGCGTCGGCTGGGAGAACGGGGCTCCGGCGAAGGAGATGTGCTGCGGGCTGAAGCTGATCCGGAAGAAATAGGCGGAATTCTGCCTCGACGCGATCCGCTCGGAGCGGACACCAGGCTCCGAGCGGTTCTACCATCTCATAGGCATCCAATCGCCAGACTTACCGAGCGTCGCACGGGCCTGACGGCAACATGGGCGCCAGCTTCGGCATCAGCCGCAACAGTTAGGGGTGCTAACTGCATTAGCCGGACGGCAAACCCGGGCGATCGTCGCTAATTCATGGCGGGCTCCCCGGCACTTCTGCGCTGAGTCGCTTCCAGGTGCATCACTCCTTCCAAGATAGCTTTCCGGATTCGTTGATTCACCTGGTTAACGAGATTTCCAATCAGGCAGAATGCGACGGGCTTTCGAGCCCGAGGACCGATCTCAGTCAAAATGCCAATCAATCGAATGCGATAATCCACATCCGTGCTTTCGGTCACGTGGCACGCCATCAGATTGACGCCAGCAGCGCCGATTTCTGTGAGTGCAATCGTTGCTTTTCTGCGCACGTCCTCGTTGGCAGTGCGAAGCTTGATCAAGAGTTGATCGACCACGATGACCAAGATGTCGTCATGCGAGGCGTACTTGACGTCGGGTGAGAGCATGGCCTGGACAGCGCGGGGCACATCCTCGTCGGTGTGATCGAGAATCTTCTCGACGAGCTTCGAGATCTCCGCGGCAATCGCGGGAGGAAGTCGAAATGATCTTGGGTAAGTTGGTTTGCGATCGGCCATGGTCTTGCCTCCGTGCTTCTGTTGAAAGGTAGAAAAGTTGCTCCAAGGTGGGTTTTGTGCTCCACGCTATCTGCCTGTGAGACGCCGCGCGATCAAGGCAAGAGTGGAGGCAGCCTTGGCGTAGCGGGCGATTTCCCTGGGCCAACTGGCTTCCTCTCTGAACTGCATGAGCAGGCTCCTGGCCCGCTTCAACAACTCCGGCTGATTGTCGCCGCCGATGTAAATCGTTCGCTGCCTGCCGCCGTCTCGAAAACGTACCGACCATACCCGCCGGCCCCTGGCCATTCTCGACACGATGGCTCCTTGTTTCCGCAGAGTTGTGACGTGTCTTTCCAACTTGCGACGAATGGTAATCCAGCGATTCTCTCGACCTGCACCCTCACGAGCATCCACCATGCCGGTCCTCCATGGCGACCCTCCCTCCTTGCAGAATGATGTCCGAGAAGACTGGATGGGCATGGGGCCGGATGCGCGCACTGGACTTCGGCGCCCTACGCGCCTTCGCCGACGCCGTTCTTCTCGGGTGGCGAACGCGCTTCGCGTCGGGTCCCTTGGCGAGCCGCCAAAGTCGTGCCACCCGAGCCTGCGCCTCGGCGATCTCGGCAGCGTGGCGCTGAAGTTCGAGCAGGTCGGGCAACAATTCCTTGTTGACATCATGCGGCGGAAAGAGGGTCGCCCGGCCGCGCACGTGGCGATCGTGTCCGCGGAAGGCGCGGTGACAAAGCCGGTGACTGCGCAGCACCATATAGGCAACGAGGGCCTGCATTTTCGCAAACACATAGCCTGCGAAATCAGCGGGGGCTTTGCGGCTGGATACCTCGACAGCCTGCAACAGCAAGCGAAAGACTTGCTCGCGATTGAACAAGTCCGCGGCAGATGTCGTCAAGACCTGCCAAACCGCCTCGACGTCATAGCCCACCGCGATATCAAGCCTGACAACATGGCGGTGGGCATGATCGGCCGCGGCGACCTGTTGCACCTTGTCCTGTTCGACTTCTCTCTATCCCGCACACCTCCGGAGAATGTAGAGGCGGGCACGAAGGCTTATCTCGACCCTTTCCTGGCGCTGCGTAAACGCTGGGACCTGGCTGCGGAACGGTATGCCGCCGCCGTGACGCTGTTCGAGATGACCACCGGCACGCTGCCGGTTTGGGGGGACGGAAGGAGCGAGCCGTCGCAGCTTGAATGCGAGGCAACCCTGGACGCCGAATTGTTCGACCCGGTCCTGCGAGACACCTTGGTTCCCTATTTTACGAAGGCCCTGCGACGAAATGTCGCCGATCGTTTCGACAACGCCGAGATCATGTTGAACGGATGGCGCGAGTGCTTCACCGCGCTGGGGCCGCCCGATGCCGTCTCCGAGGTCGACCAGGCTGAACTGCGCCGGCTGCTCGATGAGGCTACCTTCGATTCGTCGATCCATGAAATCGGCCTGGGGACGCGGGCAATTAACGCTCTGGACCGGGCCAACGTGCTGACGGTGGAAGACTTGCTCGGGATGCCGATGCGGCGACTGCTGCGGCTGCGTGGAGTAGGCAACAAGACCCGCAGGGAATGGACGCCAGAGCGATCTCGTAGGCTGCAAAGACGCTGTTGATGCCGACCATTGCGAGCATCACCAGGAGTTCCACGGTCCACATGAAGCCGCCTCCTTCTTCTTCACAACCTATGCGCAGGCCCCAGGAGCGACGAAAGGACGCCGATAACCCGCAGGACGAAGTCCCTTTTGCTACAATGTTCCGCGAGGTAACCGCCAATGAAACTGGTCATCGCTGTCTCGACATTGCTGCTGATTGCCGGCCTTCACGTCAACGGGGAGCAAGACGCCAGGCCGCTCGCCAAGGAAACGCATGACTTCAAGCGCGTCGGCGATGTCGCCATCCAGGCGGACGTTTATCGGCGCAACGGCGCGCAGTCCCGGCCGGTGCTGGTGTGGATTCATGGCGGGGCGCTCATCGTCGGCAGCCGCGTTTCCGTGCCCGGCGATTTGCTCAAGCTGTGTCGCGACGAGAATTACATCCTGGTGTCGATTGACTATCGGCTGGCGCCGGAGGTGAAGCTGCGGGCCATCGCCGCCGATCTGGTGGACGCCATCGACTGGATTCGCACGACGGGGCCCAAGGCCTTTCATGCCGACCCGAAACGCATTGTCATCGCCGGCGGTTCGGCGGGCGGCTATCTGACCATGCTCGCCGGCATCAAGGTCAAGCCGAGGCCGCTGGCCCTCGTCGCCTACTGGGGTTACGGCGACGTCGATGGCGACTGGTACATCAAGCCGGCCAGATTCTATCGCGAGAATTTTCCGATCATTGGCAAGGACGATGCGTTTCGCGCCGTCGGCAAGAAGGTGCTCACCGGGACCGACGGCAAGGACCCGGAGCAGAAAGACCGCGGCCTCTTTTATCGCTATCTGCGGCAAAACGGCCTGTGGACGAAAGTCGTCACCGGCTTCGACCCGCTCACCGAAAAGTCGAAGCTCGATCCGTATTGCCCGGTCCGCAATATCACGGCGCAGTATCCGCCGATCCTGATGATCCACGGCACCAAAGACGAGGACGTGCCCTACGAGCTATCGGCCGACATGGCCCGCGAGCTGGCCCGGCACAAGGTTGCACACGAGCTGGTCACCGTGCCGGACGCCGGCCATGGGCTTGCCGGCGGCAAGCGCGAGCTAGTCGACAAGGCCAGGCGGCGAGCGCTGGCATTCATTCGTGAGCGCTTGCGCGACAAGGAGTGAGCGCGGCCGTTCCGGTTCAGCGCTGCCGGTCAGCGCTGTCGCAGTTCCATGAGCAAGCTCAGTTGCCTATCGAGCCAAAGCTGGACGTTCGCCATGTTCGGCAGGCTGCCGAGCATGAACAGGATGGCCACGCCGTCGATGGCCAGCACGAGGGGGTCGCCTTCCAGAAGGAATGCAATGGCGGCCATGAAGGCCACGCCCTCCCAGAGCGCCAGGCCGACGATGAGCGACGTTTGCCGCACGGCCAGCAGCTGAGCTTCATCATCCTGCGTCGATGACGATGTGCGCGACGCCAGGCGCTGGATGGCGTTCTTCGTCATGGCAGCCGGCAGGATCAGGGCCAGCGGGCCGTTCATCAGCAACATCACCAGTGCCAGCATGGAAAGAAACGGCATGCCGGCCGGGGGATTGAGCCCCTGGCCGCGCGACAGGACCAGGTAGCCGGCCAGCGCCAGGAAAAACACCACGCCCAGCACCAGCGCGATGCAGATAACCTGCATAACGCGGACCCGTGCTCGCAAGCGGTCACCATCGGGATCAGTCACGCCGGGCTCCTTTCATCGGGAACTCAATCCGTCATCTTCGCGCGCAGACGGCGAATCTCCACCGGGCCGAACTCCGCACGCACGCCGAGGACGCTGCTGGCGTTCTTCACCGTCGTGGACCGCGCCACCTGGCCGTTGCAGAGGAACTCCGCCTTCTTGCCCTTGATGACGATCTCGAACTTGTTCCACTCGCCTTCCTTGATGCTCTTGACCTGCTGCTTGACGAGGTCGAATTTCAGGCCGCGGATGAACAGGTCGTTGTTGCAGCCCTTGCCGGGCAGGAATTCGAACTTGATGTGCACGTCGCCGACCAGCGGCTTGGCGGTGTCGATGATCACGTCGCCGCGCACCTTGGGATCGATGATCAGCTTGCCGTCGTCGACCTTGAAGCGTCCCTTGTAGGCCTCGGTCTTGCCGTCGAGCGCCTCGCCCCCCTTGCGCGTCTTCCAGCCGTCGAGATTCTTGCCGTTGAAGAGCAGCACGAAGCCGGGTTCGAGCTTGAAGTCGTCGCCGGCATTGGCGCTGAACGATACCAGTAGTGCCACGGAAAGTGCGAGCAGCCTGTGCATGGTTTGCCTCCGTCAGGAATATCGCGACCGACACGTCCGTGAGAATTGTAGCAATCGGGGCGATTGGTTACACTCATGAGAAGGAGGAAGTAATCGTGAAGACCCTGATTGAAGCGGATCCGATGCCTTTGCGTGTGGATGAGGACGGGGCGATTCGCGTCGGCGATTCGCGAGTGACGCTTGATGTGATCCTGGCCGAGCACAGGCGCGGCGTCACGCCGGAGCAGATAGCCGAGGAATATGACACCGTCAACCTGGCTGATATTTACGCGGCGCTGGGTTACTGCCTCCGTCACGGTGAACAGATTGCCGCATATCTTGACGCGCGGCGCCACGAAGCCGCTGCCTTGAAAAAGAAGCTCGAGGACGCTGGCATCAGTTCGCAGCAGACAGGTGAGGTGATTCGGCAGCGCTGGGCAGACCAGGAGAGTCAGCATGCGTCGCCTCATGACTGACGAAGGTGTGCCGCGCGCACTCGTGCGTGGACTTCGCCAACGCCTTGAGAAATCGATGTATGTCGTGTGCAAGACGTGGGGTTGAGAACCAAGGAAGATCCTGTCATTCTCGAATGGGCGGCGCAAGAAAAGCGTGTGCTCATCACGCGAGATCGGCAGACGATGATTGGCCACGCTTATCAGCGGGTTACGCTGAAGCTCGACATGCCCGGTCTGATTGTCGTCCATGAGGATTTGTCTATTGGCAATGCCATCGAGCAAATCGTGATGGTGGCGGCTTGCTCCACCGAAGCAGAACTGCAAGGTCGCGTGATCTTCCTGCCCCTCTGACTCTTGATAGTGCGAATGCAAATCACACATGAGATTTCCCTTGCCTGCCGCCGGGCAATCGGCGAGAATGAGGAAAGTGAATTCCCACCCCCTGCAATCCCGCCTTGATTACCCTCCGTTGGCCTGTCAACATGTAAAGAGCATGACCCAGCAAGCGACAACGTGGCGGCGCTGCCGGCCGGCGATCCTCGGCACCCTGCTCTTCGTAATGATGACAGGGTGCAACGAGGAACCGCGCATCGCTCAGTACGAGGTGCCGCGCGAGGCCGAGACGCGCGACTTTCGCCGCCTGGGCGCCATCATCCTGTTTCAGGACAAGGTGTGGTTCTTCAAGCTCGACGGCCCGCAGAAATCGCTGGCGGACGAGAAGGACCGGTTCGACAAGTTCGTGCAATCAATCCAGTTCAGCGACAAGAGCGCAGAACCGAGCTGGAAGCTGCCGGAGGGCTGGCGGCAGGAGCCGGGCGACGGCAAGTTTCGATTCGCCACCATCCGCCTTGGCCCGCCCGAGCAGGGCATGGAGCTGACGGTCATCCCGCTGCCGCGCGACAGCGAGGACTGGCTCTTGAAGAACGTGAATCGCTGGCGCGACCAGATCGGCCTGGCGCCGATTCGCGAGAGTGAGCTGGCGGCGACGACGAAGAAGGCGAAGATCGACGGCAAGGAGGCGACGCTGGTCGATCTGCTGGGGCGCAAGCCACGCTCGAAGATGCCGCCGATGGGCCAGGTGGCCCGTGCCGAACCGAGGGCGCGTCCGCAGGCGGCAGCGGAGGGCGGGCCCAAGCCCAGCTATGAGTTACCGCCGGGCTGGCGGCCGCTGCGGCCCAAGGTGTCGCCGTTCGTGCGGCAACTGCTGTCGTTCGAGGTCGGCGAGGGGGACAAGATCGCCAAGATCACGGCCACGCCGGCCGGCGGCGACCTGCTCAGCAACGTCAACCGCTGGCGGCGCGACGATCTCGGCTTGCCCGAAACGACCGAGACAGCGATGCGCCGGGAATTGACGAAACTAAAGGTTGCCGGCGTCGAGGCGTTCTACGTGGACCTGCATTCGCCGCAAGCGGCCACGCGCATCCTGGGCGTCATCGTGCCCCTGCGGGAGGATCGCGGGCCGCAACAATCCTTGTTCTTTAAGATGATAGGGCCCGCCGATCTGGTGAGCGAGCAGAAGCGCAACTTCGACGGCTTCATACGTTCGTTCCGCTTCGGCGACGATGGGAAATAAGGCGGAAAATAGCCATGCAAGAAACAGCCATCCCGGCAGGGCCGCCGTCCTCGGTCATGACGCCGTCCCCGACGCCGCAGCCGCGCCGCCGCGAGGAGCCGCTGATGTTCAGGCTGCTCAAGCCGATCGCCTCGCTGCGTCTCACGGTCTGGCTGTTCGCGCTGTCCATCCTGCTGGTGTTCTTCGGCACGCTGGCCCAGGTCGATGCGGGCATCTGGACGGTGGTGAACCATTACTTTCGCTCGTGGGGCCTGATCTGGGTGCCGTTCCAGATCTTCGTGCCGCGTGACCTGCCGGTCGGCGGCGGCTTCCCATTCCCCGGCGGCTGGCTGCTGGGCGGCTTGCTGCTCGTCAACCTCCTGGCGGCCCATGCCGTTCGTTTTCGCATCTCCTTGAAGCGCTCCGGCATCTTGCTGATTCACTCCGGGCTGATCGTGATGATGCTCGGCGAGTTGTTCACCGGGCTATGGGCCGTCGAGTCGCGGATGACGCTGGCGATCAACGAGAAAGCCAACTTCATCGAGAACAGCCGGGCCAATGAGCTGGCCATCATCGATCGTTCCGACAAGAAGGAAAAGGTCATCGTCATTCCCGACGCCATCCTGCGCAACCAGAAACTCATCCAGAGCGCGGAGCTGCCGTTCGACATCGCCATTGACGAGTATTACGTCAACTCGGCGCTGGTTGGGGTCAAGCCCGAAGGCAGAGACATGCCGGACGTGATGCCTGGCAGCGATCTGCACTACTACAAGGTGGCGCATCGCTCCGAGGAGACCGGCGTCGACAGCAATGCCCGGGACGACATTCCCGTGGCCCGCGTGACCTTCAAGAGGAAGGGGACCGAGGAGAAGATCGCCTCGCTGACCCTGTCGCCATGGTTCTATCCGAACACGATCTCGCGGCAGATTCGCTTCGCGGAGCAGAACGTCTCCGTGGACGGCAAGACCTATGTCCTCGAGTTTCGCCCGCAGCGCATCTACAAGCCGTACACGATCCAGTTGCTGGAATTCAAGCACGAGGTCTTTGAGGGGACAAAAACGCCCAAGAACTTCCAGAGCCGGATTCGCCTCATCGACGCCGCACAGAAGCAAGACCGCGAGGTCCAGATATACATGAACAACCCGCTGCGCTACGACGGCGAGACGTTCTATCAATCCAGCTTCCTGCAGGACGACAGCGGCACGGTGCTGCAGGTGGTTCGCAACCCCGGTTTGCTGATTCCGGGCTGGCTGCTGCCGTATATCTCGTGCGCCATGGTGGTGATCGGCCTGCTGATCCACTTTGGCGTGGTGCTGGTCAACTTTCTTCAGAAGAGGTTGGCGGTATGAAGAGCATGAAGCCGCAACACTGGTTCTGGGAGCACTTCCCCTGGATCGTCGCCGGGATCGGGGGACTGTATCTGTTGTCGGGCGCCATTTTCGCCACGACCTGGCGCGGGCCGGTGCGCCTGGGCGATGTGGCCGCCTTGCCCGTGGTGCACGAGGGCCGCGTCCAGCCGCTGGACACGACCGCCCGCATCAGCCTGATGATCATCAGCGGCCGGCAGACGACGCGCGACAAGGAGAACCGGACGGTCCCGGCCATCAAATGGCTGCTCGATCTCATGACCAAGGACCCCGCCGCCGGCGCTTACAAGATCTTCCGCATCGAAAACGACCAGGTGCTGGCACTGCTGGGACTCGAACCGCGATCCGGCTTTCGCTACTCCGTCAACGAGATCGACCCGCCGCGCATCCAGGATTTCGATCATCAAGCTCAGCGGGCCAGCGCCATCGATCCCAAGAACCGCAGCCTGTTCGAGGCCAAGGTTGTCGAGCTGGCGCATCACTTCGATCTGTTCATGAAACTGTCGAGCTTCCGGGCGCCGCATGTGATTCCGCCGATGAACGGCGAGAAGCGCTGGCGCACATTGATGGAGGCGGCCGAGGATCTTCAGCGCGGAGCGAACGGCAACGAGGCCGTGGAGGCTTACCTGACCCTCCTGCAAAGCTACCGGAAAGCATTCAAGGCACCGGCGGATGATTCCGAGGCATTCACGCTGAAGAATGATCCCGAAACATTCAACGCAGCCCTGAAGGACTTCGAGAAGCTGCTGCAGCGCGAGATGCCGCGCGAAGCAGCCAGTGCCCGCACCGAGACCTTCTTCAACGCCTTCGAGCCGTTCCATCGCTGCTGCGTGCTGTACATTTTCGTCTTCATCCTGGCCTGCATCGGCTGGCTGGCCAACTCGCCACAGATCAACCGGGCAGCTTTCTGGCTGGCCGTGGTTGCCGTGAGCGTGCACACCCTGGGGTTGATCGCGCGCATGTACCTGATGGATCGCTGGTTCGTGTTCGTCACGAACCTGTACTCGTCGGCCATCTTCATCGGCTGGGGCTGTGTCGGGCTGGGCTTGTTCCTCGAATGGTATTACCACAACGGAATCGGCAACGTGGCGGCGGCCGTGGCCGGATCGCTCAGCCTCATCGTTGCCCATAACTTGGGACTGAGCGGCGACACGCTGGCGCAGCTTCAGGCCGTGCTCGACACGAACTTCTGGCTGGCCACGCACGTCACCTGCATCACCATGGGCTACACGGCCACGTTTGTCGCCGGCATCCTGGGAATTCTCTTCGTCTTGCAGGGGATGTTCACACGCAGCTTGACGCGCGACGGCGCTGCCTCGCTCGGCAAGATGATCTATGGCGTCAACTGCTTCGCCATCCTGTTCAGCTTCACCGGCACGGTGCTGGGCGGCATCTGGGCGGATCAGTCGTGGGGCCGGTTCTGGGGCTGGGACCCCAAGGAGAACGGCGCGCTCATCATCGTGCTCTGGAACGCCATCGTGCTGCACGCCCGCTGGGCCGGCATGATCAAGCAGCGCGGCCTGGCGGTGCTGTCGATCGGCGGCAACATCGTCACCGCCTGGTCGTGGTTCGGCGTCAACATGCTCGGCGTCGGCCTGCATGCCTACGGGTTCATTCCGGGCGCCGTGCTGTGGATGGGCATCTTCATCTTCAGTCAACTCGCAGTCATCGGCCTGGGCATGTTGCCGATGCGTTACTGGCTGAGCTTTAAACCTATGTGAGAGTTTTCAGTGTTCAGTTTTCAGTGTTCAGTGAAGAAACAAGAGCCACCAGGCCAGCGGGTCAACTGAACACTGAAAACTGAAAACCATCATGGCTATTGCCCTCACATGCACGTGCGGCGCCTTCCTCGAGGTGGATGACCGCTTCGCCGGGCAGATGATCCAGTGTCCGGATTGCGGCCGGCCGTTGCAGGCTGCGCCCGGGGAGAAGCTACCGCTGCGCACCAGCGGCTGGGCCATCGCCAGCCTGTTCGCGTCCGTGGCCGGGGCGCTGACGCTCATCGGACCGCTGCTGGGCATTGCTGCCGGCGGCCTGGCGTTGCGTTCCATCCGCAAGCACCCGGACCGGCTCGCGGGTCGCAGCTACGCGCTGGCCGGCATCGTCCTCGGCTTTCTGTTCTCGATCGTCAGCGGGCTGGCAGTGCTCGCGCCGGACATTCTCGGGATCGACTTCTTGCTGCACGGCGCCGAGTGGGCGGGCAAGCTCGACTATTCCGGGTCGCTCGAGGTCAAGACGGATCGCGGCTTCTTCATCACCAAGCCGACAGCCGACTGGGGACTTTACCGAGGCCAGCTGGAGACCGATCCGGAAAAGCCCATGGCCGTCCTCAACAGCGATCAGGTCATCCTCGTCAACGTGGCCGAGGACGCTCATGCCATTGGCTATCTGATGGTCAAGACACAGCTGGTGGAAGAGCAGGACAGCGACCGCAAGACGGCCCTCGACACGTTTGCCCGCTCGGAATTGCTGCGCATGCTGGGCCGACGGCGGCGCGGCGCGGGCGAACTGCCGGTCGAAGTCGTGTCGAGCAGGATGACGGCCGACGACGGCCGTGAAGTTCAGGAACTGGTGGTCGATGTGCAGCCGGGCAGGCAGCCACGCTCGTTCGTGATGCGCGTCATCCGCGGCGGCGACGACATCTTCATCATCGCGGCCGGCACTCGCAAGAATCGCTTCGCCGCCCTCGAAAAGGAGCTGCGCAAGCTGATCGAGGGGTTCAAGATTAAACGGTGAATAGTTTTCAGTGTTCAGTGTTCAGTTTTCAGTTTTCAGTTTTCAGTTTTCAGTTTTCAGCAAGAATCTTTGTATGTATCAGTCATTCGAGGATCTCGAGGTCTGGAAACGTGCGTGTGGGCTGGCGGTGAAGGTGTATGAGTCGCTGCAAGATTGTCGCGACTTTGGGTTGCGCGATCAGATGCAGCGGGCAGCGGTTTCGATTGCTTCCAATATTGCCGAAGGATCGGAGCGATCTTGCAAGGAGTTTGTTCGATTCCTTTCGATCGCGCGCGGCTCCGCCGCGGAGCTCCGCACACAGACCTATATCGCGGCACGGATTAACATGATCGACAAATCCACAATGACAGCAATCGTGGCTGAAACGAAGGAGCTCTCAAAGATGCTCTTTGCGCTCGGCAAGTCACTCAAGGAATAGTTGTCAGTGGCCAGTTTTTCAGTGGACCAACCATTCTTGCTGAAAACTGAAAACTGAACACTGAAAACTAAGATGCGTGAATGTCGATCCTGTCGTGAATGGCTGCGTGGCGACCCGGCGAAGATCGGGGCGCGGTGTCCGCGCTGCCGACAGCCGCTGTACGAGCGGCCCGAGCGTGAGAAGGAACTGGAGGCGGACAAGGCGCGATGCCCGACGCACCCCGGCCGTGCGGCCGTGGGCCCGTGCACGACGTGCGGCGCCATCATGTGCTCCGTGTGTCGCAGCCGCTGGAACGACAAGCCGACGTGCGTGGCCTGCGCGGTGCGTGCCCGCATCGCCCGCGAGCACGGCGAGGAAGACGCCTGGAATCAAGGCCGCCAGGCCGGCCTCAGCGTTTTTCTGAGCGTGGGCGGCTGGGTCATGGTCGTGCTGGCCCTGATCGCACTGGCGTTTGCGCAGGACGGCGTGCCCAAACCGGAGCTGGCAAAGCTCGGAAAACTAACCACGCTGGCAAGCATGCTGCCGGCGCTGTTCGCGCTGGGCCTGGCCCTGTCGGCGATCCGCGCCCGCGGCCCGAGCATGACCGCGGCCACCACCGGCTTTCTCCTCGCCGCCACCCAGCTCGGCCTGCTGACGGGCTTGCTGCTGCTGAGCGCCTGGCATTATTAATGTCTGTGCGCGTGTACTACTCTTCGAGTGATTTCTTTGCAGCGTGCAGAGATTTCATGGCGATTCGAACCACGGATTTCACGGATGGCACGGATAAAGAAGACAGGGTTGACGGACGATTGACCGGCTTCTTGATTTCTTGATCCGTGCCATCCGTGAAATCCGTGGTCGCTTTGTTCTGCGCATTCCCGGGGCGTTGCCCCGGGCTTCAGCATGCAACGCCGTTGACGCGAGGGGGCATGGGGAACTACGGTCCGTGGGATTGTGACTTTGTTCATCGCATTGGTGATAGTTGCTTTGGTCAGCGAGATTCGTCCAGCTCAGGATGTGCCGAGGGGGTGTATGTGACTTTCTGGACGAATCCTGGACGAATCCTTGGAATCATTCGTAGCCGACCACGCTGGACGCCGCCCGACGCCTGAACCTCTCTCGCTTCTCCGCCATCGTCTCTGTATTATCCGCCCTATGATCTCGCGAGGCGAACAGAAGCCTCCAAGGCAGCGCGTTCCCAGGCAGAGCCGGGACGAGGGGAGACTTTCATGGCGGAGAAAATCACCAAACGCGACAAGGACTACTCGCAGTGGTATCTCGATATCGTGCAGCACGCCGGGCTGGCGGAGAATAGCGACGTGCGCGGCTGCATGGTCATCAAGCCGCATGGCTTCGCGATCTGGGAGAACATCCAGCGAGCGCTTGACCGCATGTTCAAGGACACCGGGCACGTCAACGCCTACTTCCCGCTGTTCATCCCCAAGTCGTTCCTGACCAAGGAAGAGGAGATGGCCGAGGGCTTTGCCAAGGAATGCGCCGTCGTCACGCACTACCGGCTCAAGACCATGGCCGGCAAGGGCGTGCAGGTTGACCCCGAAGCCAAGCTTGAAGAAGAGCTGATCATCCGGCCAACGTCGGAGACCATCATCTGGAATACATACCGAAACTGGATCCAGAGCTATCGCGACCTGCCGTTGCTCATCAACCAGTGGTGCAACGTGGTCCGCTGGGAGATGCGGACGCGCCTCTTCCTGCGCACGGCCGAGTTCCTCTGGCAAGAGGGCCACACCGCCCACGCGACGCAGGCCGAGGCCGAGGAGGAGACGCGGAAGATTCTCGAGGTGTATCGCAGCTTCGCCGAGGACTGGATGGCGATGCCGGTGCTGACCGGGCCGAAGAGCGAGGGGCAGAAGTTCCCCGGCGCCGTCTACACGCTATGCATCGAGGCCATGATGCAGGACAAGCGGGCCTTGCAAGCGGGGACGAGCCACTTCCTCGGACAGAACTTCGCCAAGGCGTTCGATGTCAAGTTCCAGAACCAGGCGGGACAGCTCGAGCATGCCTGGGCGACGAGCTGGGGCGTGTCCACGCGCCTCGTCGGCGGGCTGATCATGACGCACTCGGACGATCAGGGCCTGGTGCTGCCGCCGCGACTGGCGCCGATCCATGCGGTCATCGTGCCCATCTTCCGCAAGGCGGAGGAGAAGGCGGCCGTCTGCGCGGCCGCCCAGCAGCTCGCCGCCGCCATCCGCAGCCTGCCGCCGGACCCCTGGCTCAATTACGAGCCGTGGTCGATCAAGGTGGACGACCGCGAGCAGTATCAGCCGGGGTTCAAGTTCAACGAGTGGGAAGTGAAGGGCGTGCCGATCCGCGTCGAATTGGGCCCGAAGGACCTGGCGAGCAACGCCTGCGTGCTGGCCCGCCGCGACCTGCCCGGCAAGGAAGCCAAGGAGATGGGCGTGCCGCTGGCCTCCGCCCCAGAGCGCATCACGACGCTCCTGAAGGAGATGCAGAGCAAGCTCGTCGAGCGCGCCCGCGCCTTCCGCGACGCCAATACGCTGGAGGTCAACTCCTACGACGACTTCAAGAAGAAGCTCGAAGAGCCGGGCGGCTTCCTGTGGGCCCACTGGGATGGCACCCGCGAGACGGAGAACCAGATCTCTCAGGAGACCAAGGCGACGATACGCTGCATCCCCTTCAGCCGTGCCAAGGAACCGGGCAAGTGCATGGTGACCGGCAAGCCGTCGGAGGGGCGGGTGGTGTTCGCCAAGGCGTATTGAAATGTTTCCGAAGCTTTGCTGACCGCTTGTGTTTCGCGCGATCTGGCGCACAAGCAGTTGATCGCGCGCCCGATTTACACCCATTCGCTGGCGGATTTTTGTTGCACTGAGGCCGCAAATGCTTTAACTTCAACCCTAGCAATCGCTTGGCGTGGCGATCGCAGGAGTCGACGACATGACGCTTTTCGCAGGAATGCCCTCGATCTCTCTTGAAGAGCGTTTGATCTCGGCGGGTTTGACGGTGCTATTGACCGCTTGGCTTGTCACGCGACTTGCGAATGCAGACCGAATGATTTTGCGCATGAGTTGTGGCATAGGAGTCGCAGTCGCTCTGGTAATGACACTTTGGGTCCGCGAGTCCTACCTCGATTTCGTTCACTGGCAACGTAACGGATTGACCAGCGGTCTGATTGGTTTCATTGCAGGCGTCATTGCCGGCACTTTGCCATTACCAAGATCCGAAATCCTAGACGCCTCGCTACAAGGTCTACAAGATGGCGAGCGAAGAGAGGCCTGAACTATCCGGCAATGAGGCAAGCATGTTTCGGATGCTAAACATCATTGTCTCCGCGGTGATTCTCGGGTTCCCCGTTGCCGCGAGTCCGTCACTTGCCGATTCGCCGACGGAAACTGCCCGCCGTGTCGATCAAGCCCTGCTCAAGGACGTCGGCAAGAGTGCCGCCCTTCCAGCGCAGGCCGACGATGCCACCTTTTTGCGGCGGGTCTGTCTCGACCTGACCGGCAAGCTGCCCGAGCCCGAGCTGGCCAAGTCGTTGCAGGCCGGCAAGTTCAAGCGCGCCCTAATCGTCGAGCAACTGCTGGCCAGCGAGGCCTTCGCCGTCAACTGGGGCCGTTACTGGCGCGACGTGCTGACCTATCATTCGCAGGCGAGCAACAATTCCCTGCGCTGGGAGTTATTCGACCGCTGGCTGACGGACCAGGTGCGCGAGGGCCGGTCGTTCAGCGACATGGTCACCTCCATGGTGACGGCGACCGGCATCAACGACGAGGTGGCGCCGGTCAATTTCCTGACATCGCACTTCGGCAATCCCATCGAGATCGGGGCCACCGTCAGTCGCGTCTTCCTGGGCGTGCAGTTGCAATGCGCCCAGTGCCATGACGCCAAGAACGAGCCGTGGAAGCGCGAGCAGTTTCACGAGTTTGTTGCCTTCTTCGGCCGGGCCAAGCTGATCCAGCACAAGGACGTGAACGGCCGGGGGACACCGTACGCCATCGACGGCCGGGCCGAGGGGCAGTATGCCATGCCCGACCTGAAAAACCCGGACCGGCTCATCGCCTTGGCGCCGCGCTTCCTCGGCGGGGACGCCGTCTCCGCCGACCTGCCGGACCTGGAGCGCCGCGCCGCCCTGGCGAAGCAGCTCACGAAGAGCCCATGGTTCGCCAAGGCATACGTCAACCGCATGTGGACCGCCCTCATGGGCTGGGGCTTTTACCCGGGACTGGCCGACCTTGGCACCGATGTCGAGCCACGCTATCCGGAAGTGCTCGATCTGCTTGCCAGGGAGTGGGCCGCTTCCGGGCACGACATGCGCTGGCTGTTCCGGACGATCACGGCCACGCAGGCCTATCAGCGGCAGTTGCAGCCGCGCCCGGATTCCGAATCGACGCAGCCGGTCGCGGTGTGCCCGCAACGCCTGCGGCCGGAGCAGATATTCGAGAATCTCGTCCGCGCTCTCGGCTTCGACGAGAAAGACAAGAAGATTCCGGCGCCGGCTCCCAGTGCCGCCCCGGCCGCGCGCCGGCACGAAGGGCTGCGGCACATGGTCTACATGGCATTCAAGTTCGATCCGTCGCTGTCGCCCGGCGAAGTCCAGGGCACGATCCCGCAAGCCCTGCTGATGATGAACAGCGTGCTGGTCAACACCTATGTCGCCGCCTCGGGCAAGACGTTCCTCGCCGAGGCGCTCGAAAAGAACATGGCGGACGACGAGTTGATCGTCGCGCTCTATCAGCGGACGCTGGCCCGTTCGCCGCGTGGCCGCGAGCTGGAAACCTGCCGCCGTTACCTGCGCACCGTCAATGATCGACGCGAAGCCTTCGAGGATATCTTCTGGAGCCTGCTTAACTCCACCGAGTTTGTGACAAAGCGTTAGGCGAGCCGGGGGCGTCAGCGACCGGAGTAAAAGTCGAATCAATGTCAACCTCCATCCACCTCACGCGTCGCGGTTTCATCGGCATGGCCGCCGGCGCCGGCTTCAGCCTCTTCGACCAGTTGCGGCTACACGGTGACGAGCTCCGTCGCCAGGGCAAGTCGTGCATTCTGCTGTGGATGGCAGGCGGGCCGAGCCAGTTCGAGACTTTCGATCCGAAGCCCGGCGCCGAGACGCAAGGCCCGACGCGCGCCATGCCAACCGCAACGCCCGGCATCGCCATCGCCGAGCATTGGCGGCAGGTGGCCCGCGTCACCGGCGACCTTGCCGTCATCCGCTCGATGACCAGCCGTGAAGGCAACCACGGGCGCGCGACGTATCTGCTGCACACCAGCTACGCGCCCTCGGGGGGCGTGGTTCATCCAGGCGTGGGTTCGATCGTCGCCAAGGAACTGGGACAAGCAGACTTCGACCTGCCAAACTTCGTCAGCATCCAGGGGGCCAGCATCGGGCCGAGCTTCCTGGGCGTGCAGCATGCGCCGTTCATCGTGCTGGATCCGAATCGGGCGCCGGACAACCTGGCCGCGCCGGTCCCCGACCCACGGCTACAGCGACGGCTTGGTCTCATGCGCGAGCTGGAACAGCCCTTCGCCGAGGAAGGCGCGGGCGCACAGGTGCGCGACCACCAGACGCTCTACGGCCAGACCGCCCGGCTCGTGCTGAGCCCACGCGTGCGCGGCTTCGACCTGGAGCGCGAGCCGGCGCGTGTCCGCGATCACTATGGCCGATCACCGTTTGGCCAGGGCTGCCTGATGGCGAGGCGACTGGTCGAGGAAGGCGTGCCGTTCGTCGAGGTGCAGTCGCCAGGCTGGGACACGCACGGCAATGAACTGCGGTCGTTGCAGCGGCTGATTCCGCCGGTGGACCAGGGCATGGCCGCCCTCATCGGCGACCTGCGTGCCCGGGGCCTGCTGGAACGGACGCTGGTGATCTGGATGGGCGAGTTCGGCCGCACGCCGCGCGTCAATGTCAACGCCGGGCGCGACCATTTTCCGCAGGCGTTCAATCTCGCGCTGGCCGGCTGCGGCGTGCGCGGCGGACAGGTCATCGGCGCCACCAATCGCGCGGGCACCGAAGTTGCCGACCGCCCCGTGTCCGTACCGGACCTGTTCGTCACCATTTACCGCGCCCTGGGCATCAACTCGCGGCGTGAGAACCAGAGCAACGTGGGCCGACCGCTGCGACTCGTCGAGGGGGGCAATGCGGTTGGTGAGCTGTGGCGATGATTACGCCGCTTCGGTCCACCATCGCCAGCTCAGCACCAGTCCGCAAAGAATCCCGAGATGATCCAGCACAATGTCATTCACCGTGCCGCTTCGGCCGGCGACGTTGAGCTGTATCCATTCCGTGCCGGCGGCGTGGGCCATGAGGAAAAAGAGCATGGCCATCCGCAACCTTGGGCCGGTCCGCAACCAGGCGGTCAGGATCGTCATCAGGGCATAGGCACAGACGTGCCCCGTCTTGGCCAAAGCCTTCTTGGTCACGTACTCGGAATCGAGAGGCGACCAGTCCACGGCATCCGGGATCGGGATGACGAGCAGCGTGGTCCAGAGCAATACATAGGCGCTCCAGACTAGCCAGCGCAACCGGGGCTTGTCGGCAAGCAAGAACAGCCACATGAAGGCGGGAACCTCTGGCCGGGCGTAGTGAAGTGTACGAGTGCATGAATTCGCGAGTAGCTTCAGCAACGATGTTTCAGGCCCACTGGCAAGGTGAGATCAGCTGATGATCGCTGGAATGGCTGTCTCCCTGGAAGAATGCCGGCAAAAACTTGAAGTCCAGGGCTTTCTGGTCCTGCCTGGCGTCTTCGACGCGGCGGAAGCCGATGGAATTCGCACTGGCCTGCAAACGGCTTTTGCCGCGCAGCCGCAAGCGACCGCCATCCGGGCTCAAGGCGGTTCGCTCTATGCCGCGCGGAACGTGCTGTCGCTCTGGCCGGAGACAGCAACGGTTTGGCGGCGGGCTCCCCTTCTGGAATTCGTTCGCGCCATCCTCGGAGAGCAGGCCGGACTGGTGCGTGGCCTGTATTTCGACAAGCCGCCGGAGCGAACCTGGGCGCTGCCGTGGCACAAGGACCTGACGATCGCCGTGAAGGACAACCGCCTCGCCGGCCGGAGCTTCAACAAGCCGACGACGAAGGCGGGCGTCCCGCACGTTGAAGCGCCGCTGGAAGTGCTCCAGAACATGCTGACCGCGCGAATTCATCTCGACGACGTGACGGAAGAAAATGGCCCGCTGCGCGTCATTCCCGGGTCGCATCGCTTCGGCAAGGTCATGCCGCCGGGCGACGTTTCGCCCGTCAGCATCCTGGTTAGCACCGGAGACGTGCTGGTCATGCAGCCACTGCTCGCGCATGCTAGCAATCACTCGCAGCCAGGAACAGTGCGTCATCGCCGCATCCTGCATCTGGAGTTTGCCGGCGCACCGTTGCCGGATGGATACGAATGGCACGACTTTCATGCAGTCGCGCCGACCTCAGACGTGCTTGAATGAAGCTCGCTGCGCGGGTTCGCGCGTGAAAACCGCCAAGCGAGTTTCCATGACGCAAGCAAAAAAACGGGGCCCGGCCGGGGGGAGATTCCGGTCCGGGCCCACTGGGAACAGGGGGTTCAAGGGATTTTGATTTTGGATTGCAGATTCAATCTCAAATCTGCTATCCATCGCTACAGTGCCTTTTTCAGTGCCTCTTCCAGGTCCACGGTTTGCAGGTTGCGGTTGATGACCTTGCCGTCGCGGCCGATCAGAAACAGCGTCGGCAAGCCCTGGATGCCGTACTGGATGGCGTACGGGCTGTTCAGGCCCCCGCCGTCCGCGGCCGACTCGAACAGGTGTGTGCCGGGAACCGGATTGCTCTGCAAAAACTGCTGGCAGATCGATTTCTGGTCATCCAGGTTGATGAACACCAGCTCAAGTCCCTTCGCCGCGTTGGCGGCGTGAAGCTGCTTGAGCTTGCCGAAATCGGTAGCGCAGTTCGTGCAGAAGCTGGCCCAGTAATACACGACGACCACCTTGCCCTTGTGGCGAGCGATGTTGTACGTGCTGCCATCGAGCGCCGGACCGTGCAGCTCGATAGCATTGCCAACCAGCTCGAGTCGTCTCTTGGCGCCGGCGGCCTTGCTGGCCAGGTGATGTTGCGGGAAATTCGTGGCGAGCTGATGGTAGTAGCGCTTGGCCTCCTCTTCGCGGCCGGCGAACTCGCAAGTCATGCCCAGGTGGAACAGAGCGTCCGGCGTGTCCTCGGCTCGCGGATAGGCCTGGACGAACTTGGCCATCTCATCGACCCACTTCTTCTGCGTCTCCACTTCGCCCATCTTGGGGGCGTACTCAGCCCACAGGAGCCGCCAGTCGGCGTAGGAAACCATGCTGGCGGCGCCAGGGTCCTTGGCGGCCTGATCGCGCAGGTCCTTCAGGCGCGTGTAGGCGCGGCGATCCTTGGCGTCGCTATGCTGCGCAGCCGCGCTGTAATTATCGAAGAGCTGCTTGATCCAGTTCTCGCGGTCCTTGCCGGCGGGGATGCGTGGCACCAGCTTCTCGACCAGCTGGGCGCGCTCCAGGTTGAAACGCACGGTGGCAGGGTGCGGCTGCGGTTGCGGCGGCGATTCCGGCGGATGCTTGTCCATCTCCGCGATCTGGTCCTTGAGCTTTTCCGCTTCCGGATCGGACGGCGTCTGGCTGGGGTGTGGCTGCGCGACCGGATGATGGCTCTCCTGGTGGCTCGGAATATCGAGCAAACGCCAGGCCAGGCCCACCTTGACGATCTCGCCGGTGTGCAGCCAGTCGTGCTTGTCGCCGCTCTGGAACAGGATGGCGCGCGACGGATAGTGGATGAGATCTTCCTCGCCGCCGTCCGAAGCGCAATGCGGCACGCTGGCCTCGACCTGCCGGAACTGGGCCGAGCTGTTAAGGGTGGGCATCTTGTCGAGCGTGGCCTGGAAGCGCCGGGCGGCGTCGCGAATGGCAGCGCGAACCTGGTCGGCCCGGCCGGCGGGCAACGGCAAGGCACGCAGCTCGGCCTCGCTGACGAACAGGGCCTGCAAGCGATGCAGGTCGCGCTGCACTGCCGCATCGAAGACCTCGTGTCCGACTTCCTCGGCGGAGATCATCTTCCAGCCGTCAATCTTGCCGTCCTCGTTGCTATCGACGCCCCACTTCATGCCGCCGGTGTTGAGCCAGCGATACTGATCGGCGCGATCGTTGGCGTTGGTGTCAATCTCTCGATAGACTTCGATGCCGTCCTTGTAATAGGACCAGATGTCAATCTTCTTGTCGCCGTTGCTGTCGAAAAAGCGGCGCAGCGGCAGTCCGCGTCCATCTTCCAGCACCCAGGCGCTGCTGCCCGTCCGCTTGCCTGGAGCGAGCTTGACTTTGCACGAACGCTGCTCCTCCGGGGTGGGTGTGGAGCAGTTCACGCCCTGTTGCCGTGGCTGAAACTGCAGCATCTGGGCAACGCTCGGTGGCGCCGCCGAGGCGGAGTTGAGTCCGCAGCACAAGAGGCAACCGGCCAGAGACACTTGCCATGCACGCGACTTCACCATCCCTGTCTCCTTTCGATGCGAATACTCAACTATTCTTGTCGGCAACCGGCAGCATCGTTGTTCAGGGCAAAATCGGAATAGCTGGAACCTCCGTGTTCACGATCCGCGCTCGGATGTCTCGCAAGTCGCGGCGCGAGCGCGAAACGCAAGCAGGCCGAGGTCCGGCTTGCCTAGCTTGACCGGTTTACAGGCCCTGGCTATAATTCCTGCGGTTCAACAGGATGTTGGAACCAAGCAGCTTGGGCAGTGTGACTTGCGTCAAGGATCGGGAAAGGCAGGCCAGAGCAGGATGCGGGCCGGGGAGCGGAGAGATTCATCAGAGGCATCTTTTTTTCTCGGGCTGATTCTTCGGCCGCACTACTTCCTCTGTCCCGGACGGCTCACTTTAACCGCCTTGATCACAGAGCGCGATGCCGAGAGAAGGGTCCGAGCCTGGGGCCGTTCGGTGTCGCTCTTTTCTGCCGCGCGGGTGAACAGTGGATGACCGCGTAAGCCTAGCCCAGCAGGTGAAGGCGGCCAATGACATCGTCGATGTAATTGGCACGTACATCTCCCTGCGCAAAGCCGGTCAGACCTACAAGGGCCTGTGCCCCTTTCACGACGACAACCGGCCATCGTTCGACGTCGATCCGCGGCGGCAGCGTTACCGTTGCTGGGCCTGTAACCAATACGGCGACGTTATCAATTTTGTTCAAGAACAGGAGCGTGTCAGTTTTCTCGAAGCGCTTGAGATACTGGCGCGGCGCGCCGGGATTTCGCTCAAAAATCATTCAAGTTCGCCGCACGCGGCCACGCGCGCCTTTATGTTAGAGCAGATGAAGTGGGCCGCCGGGCAGTTTCACGACTGCCTGCTGGAGTCGCCGCTTGCCGACGCCGCCCGGAAGTACCTGGGCGAACGCCGCCTCAACGGTGAAACCATTCGCCGTTTTGGGCTCGGCTTCGCACCGGGAACGGGTGAATGGCTGACGCAGCGGGCTGCCTCCGCTGGATTATCCGCCGACACTCTCGAGCAGCTGGGCCTGATCGCCCGCCGCAACGAGGGACCGGGGTATTACGACCGCTTTCGCGACCGGGTCATGTTCCCGATTCGCGATGCCCGCGGGCATACGGTCGGCTTCGGCGGGCGGATCCTGCCCACTTCGCCGTGGGCGGACCGAGCGCCCAAGTACTATAACTCGGCTGAAACGATCTTGTTCAGCAAGAGTCAGCAGCTGTACGGCATCGACCAGGCCAGGCAAGCTGCGACCACGGCGGGCTACCTCGCCGTCGTCGAAGGTTATACCGACGTGCTCATGGCCCATCAGGTGGGGATCCCGCAGGTGGTCGCGACGATGGGCACGGCGCTGAACGAGAAACACGTGCAGCAGCTGCGGCGCGTGGCCGACAAGGTCGTGCTGGTGTTTGATGCCGACGCTGGGGGGGAGACCGGCGTCGATCGCGCCCTGGAGGTGTTTGTCAAGAACGAGATGGACCTGCGCGTGGCCACGTTGCCCGCCGGGCTGGACCCATGCGATCTGCTGTCACAGCGCGGGCCGGAGGAATTTCAGTCGGCCTTGACAAATGCGGTGGACGTGCTGGAATTCAAGTTGAATCGCGTCTGGGCTCGGGAAGGGTCCAGCGTCGAGGGGCGGCGCCGAGCGGTCGATGCGGTGCTTGGCGTGTTGGCCCTGGCTCCCGAAACGCACACGATCAAGATGGAGTTGATCGTCAACCGCATCGCTACACGAGCTGGACTCAAGGAGGAGAATGTATGGAAACGACTCAATGAGATTCGCGCCAGGCGCGCCGACAGCGTCAGCGACCGGAGCGCCTTGCAAGGGGGAAGTGCCGAACCGCCGCCCGAAGCTCGCACGGCGAAGGCCGCGCCTCACGAGGTCGAGTTGCTGGAAGCGATGCTGGCCGAGCCGGCATTCGTCGCCACGGCTCGGGCGGAGATCGAACCGGGGCAGATCGAGCATCCGGGGTTGCGGCGCTTGATCGAGGAGCTATTCAGGCTGCAGGACGAAGGATATCCCCCCGACCTGGAGCATTTGCGGGCACGGGTGGACAACGCGCCGCTCATGGCGCGGGCCCGCGAGCTTGAAGAACGCGGCCAGGGCAAGACGAATCGCCAGGCCTTTGCCCAGGACGTGCTGGCGCGTTTTCGCCAGCGCCTGGCCACGCGACGCAAGCTGGAACTACAACATCAGCTACAGGATGCCGGCGACGATCATGCCGCCGTCGAAATCCTGCGGCAGTTTCAAAAGCACACGGGTTCTTGAAACCGAACCGAGAAAACGTCCCGCCCAATTCGAGGAGGTTTGGATGGACTTGAAACTGGACGACGGCCTCAAGACCTTGCTGGAAACCGGCAAGGAGAAGGGTTACCTGACCTATTCCCAGGTCAACGAGTACCTTCCCGACGACGCCGTCAATCCCGAGAAGCTCGACCAGCTCTTGCTTGTTCTCGAGGAGCAGGGCATCGAGCTGATCGACGAGAACGATGCCGAGGAGCGCGAGAATAGCCCCAGCCGCACCGACCTCGAAACGCGCGGCGGCGACGCCGACGTCGTCGCCTTCGTCGAGGAGGAGGGCGACCGCAAGATCGACGACCCCGTCCGCATGTACCTCACGCAGATGGGCGAGATTCCGCTGCTCAAGCGCGACGAGGAGATCTCGCTCGCCAAGAAGATCGAGGTCACGCGCAAGCGCTTCCGCCGCAAGGTCCTCGAGTGCGACTACGCCCTGAGCAATGTCGTCGAGACCCTCAAGCGCGTGCACAGCGGCGAGCTACCCTTCGATCGCACCGTCAAGGTTTCGCTCACCGAGAACCTCGAGAAGGACAAGATCCTGCAGCGGATGCCGCACAACCTGAAGACGCTGGAACGGCTGCTCGAGCAGGATATCGAGGACTTCAAGGCGAGCACCGACGAGCGCCATCCGGACGAGGAGCGCCGCCGCCTCAAGCGCAGCCTGCGCATTCGCCGCCGCAAGGCCGTCACGCTGGTCGAGGAACTGTCCATCCGCACGCAGAAGGTCCAGCCGCTCATGAAAAAGCTGGAACAGATCTCGCTGCGCATGGATGAGCTGGAGCATCAGGTCCAGGACATGAAAGGCCAGCGCGCTGCCCGCGAGGATCGCGCCAACCTGGAAAAAGAGCTGCGCGACCTCATGCAGATGACCCTTGAGGAGCCGTTCACGCTCCGCAAGCGCGTCGAGATCATGCGCAAGCGCTTCACCGAGTACGAGCAGGCCAAGCGCGACCTCTCCGGAGGCAACCTGCGCCTGGTCGTCAGCATCGCCAAGAAGTACCGCAACCGCGGTTTGTCATTCCTCGACCTCATCCAGGAAGGCAACACCGGCCTGATGCGGGCGGTGGACAAGTACGAGTATCGCCGCGGCTACAAGTTCAGCACCTACGCGACGTGGTGGATTCGCCAGGCCATCACCCGCGCCATCGCCGATCAGGCTCGCACCATCCGCATCCCGGTGCACATGATCGAGACGATGAGCAAGCTGCGCAACGTCTCCAAGAAGCTTCTGCAGGAGATGGGCCGCGAGCCGACCATCGAGGAGACGGCCCGGGCCGCCGGCATCTCGATCGAAGAGACGCGCCGCGTCCTCAAGATCAGCCGCCATCCGATCAGCCTCGATCGGCCGGTGGGCGAGAGCGAGGACAGCTACTTCGGCGACTTCATCGAGGATGAAGGAGTCGAGTCCCCCGTCTCCGCCGCCGCCCAGGAGATGCTCAAGGACAAGATCGACCAGGTACTGAAGACGCTGACGTATCGCGAGCGCGAAATCATCAAGCTCCGCTACGGTCTGGGCGACGGCTACACCTACACGCTCGAAGAGGTCGGCCGCATCTTCAAGGTCACCCGCGAACGCGTCCGGCAAATAGAAGCCAAGGCGGTCCGCAAGCTACAACATCCCGTGCGCAGCCGGCAGCTCGAGGGCTTCCTCGACGGCCAGCAACGCCGCTGACCACAACAACCGCCGGTCTAACGACCGGCGGTTTTTTTGTTGCACAATGGCGAGCGGGGGGCGTAAGCCCCCCTGATGGCAGGACGCCTTCGCCGGCCGTATTCTGTCATCGGGGGGCTAACGCCCCCGCTCGCCAACTGGAGCAGCAATGTCCACACCAGGAACGATTCTCCGTGAGATTCACCGCCTGCGCAAGAACGCGAAGGATCTATCCACGCGCATCGACCAGGGCCCCAAGCAGCAGCAGTTACAGAAGGACAAGGTCGCCCGTCAGGAGCAGATCCTCAAGCAGGCCCAGGACGAACTCAAGCAATCCAAGGTCAAGGCCCACGCGAAGGAAGTCTCGCTCAAGTCCATCGACGAGCAGATCAAGAAGTACGAGAAGCAGCTGAACGACATCATGTCGAAGAAGGAGTACGACGCCCTCAAGCACGAGCTGAGCCATTCGCGCGACAAGGTGGCCAAGATCGAGGACGAGATTCTTGCCGTCTTGACCGAGATCGAGGAACGGGCCGCGAAGCTGCCGGAACTGGAGAAGAATCTCAAGGACACGAAAGCGCAGGCCGAGCAGCTGGCCCGCGACTACGAGACGCGCATGGCCGACCTGGCCAATCAGCACAAGGAAGTCACCGCCAGGCTGGCGGAGGTCGAGAAGACGTTGCCCGAGGACATCAAGGCGCCGTACGACCGCCTCATCCGCGTCATGGGCGAAGACGCCCTGGCCGCCGTCGAAGGCAACGTCTGCGCCTCCTGCTACACTGAAATCACCCCGCAGAATCAGACCGAACTACGCCGAAGCCTGTTCGTGCTATGCAAGAGCTGCGGGCGCATGCTGTACTTGCCGGAATCGTAGTGCACTGTCCGGGCTTGATCTACGGGTTCGTAGACCCCATCACATCCAGCAGATGGATAGGGAGACGCATCCTGCAACCCGAAAATCTGCCTTGGACAGAGCAGAAGCCGCCGCGACGGATTCGTTGCGTTGCCACCCCCCTCTCCGCACCCCGGCAACGAATCCGTGGGCATGGTTC
>VGYC01000106.1 GCA_016873095.1 Planctomycetota bacterium
GCGATGCTGCGTGAAACCCTGCGGACAACCCTGGGCTGGGCCATCAAGCAGGTCACCGAGTTTTCGCAGAGTCCGGACCATGTGGTCGCTCAGCTGGGGTTGGCTTAAGATTGCAAAACTTTAGTCACTAAAAAATCCTTGCCCATTCCGCACAACGCGAGGAAGTCATGTCCGAGCCAGCCGATACCGGCGTCAACCGTCGCGAGCTTCTGGAAACGGCCGGCGTGCTGGCGGCCGGCGGCGTCCTGCTGGCGGCGGCAAGCGATTCCGCGGCAGCCCAGGTCGAGGATCGCGGCTCCACCGTGCGCATCACGGGCATCCGTGGCATGCGCGTCGGCACCAAGGCGTACGTCAAGATCGAGACCAATCGCAACATCGTCGGCTGGGGAGAAGTCACCGGCTCGGAGCCAACCGTCGCTGCCGCGCTGGCCGAGGCCATGCGCGAACTGCTCGTCGATGAGAACCCGACGCGCATCGAGCATCTCTGGCAGAAGATCTATCGCTCGCACCGCGACATGCGCGGCGGGCCGTTCATGACCCACGTGCTGTCGGCCATCGACATGGCCCTGTGGGACATCACCGGCAAGCTCTGGGGCGTGCCCGTCTATCGCCTCCTGGGCGGGCCGACGCGCGACAAGGTCCGCATGTATCCCACGCCGCGGGCTCAGAAGCTGGGCACCGGCGGGCCGCACCCCTTCTCCGGAAACCCCAGCGATATTCAAGGGCTCGTGCGACATATTCAGGAGACGCGCAAGCGTCTCGGTCCCGACGCCACGATCATGTTCGATGCCCATTGCGCCGTGCCGCCGCCGATGCTCATCCAGCTCGCCGCCGCCATCCAGCCGTACGACATCCTCTTCCTGGAAGAGCCGGCCGTACCGGGGAACATCGAGGTGTTCAAGCGGCTCCAGCAGCAGATCCGCATCCCGATGGCCACCGGCGAGCGCGATCGCACCATCTGGGGCATGATCCCGTACCTGCAAGAACGCTGCATCGACATCCTGCAGCCGGACGTCGGCCACACCGGTGGCATCACGCAGATGAAGAAGATCGCCACTCTGGCCGAGGCCTACTTCGTGCCGCTGGCGCCGCACTGTACCTGCTCGGAGCTGGGACTGTCGGCCAGCATCCACGTGGCCGCCTCCATTCCGCTATTCCTCATTCAGGAAGGCTATCTCGACGGCCACATCATGCCCGCCGGCGTAGCCCGCAAGAGCTTTACGCTGGACAAGAATGGCGACGCCGGTCTGCCGCAGGGTCCAGGCCTGGGCGTCGAGATCGACGAGTCGCAGTTCGCCAAGGTGAACGCCGATCCAAAACGCCGCTTCCGCTGGCCCACGCCGACCTACGCGGACGGCTCGGTGCGCGATTACTAACGTTTCGCGCCAGTCCCGGACGATGCAACCCCTTCGGGGTAGATCTGCCGCTGGACATTCCCGGTCCCCGGATCGCGCTTCGCGCACCCTGGGAAAATGCTACCATGATCTTCAGGGCGAACACGCTGCGGTGTCATTGACGACGAGGACAGAGCACGACGCCGGTAGCCGACCGAACCAGAGGAGAATCCGATGCGCACCTGCGTACTGACCATGTCGTTTGTCGTCACTTTCGCCGCTGCTTGCGACAACGGCCGCGAAAGCAAGGAGCCGGCGGAGAAGGTGGACAAGCTCAAGACCCGGACGGTCACCCTCCACATTGACGGCATGACCTGACCGGTCGGCTGACCGCGGCGGGCCGAAAAGGCCCTCACGTCCTTACCGTGGGTAAGGCAAGCCAAGGCGGACTTCGAGAAGCAGCAAGCCGTTGTCACCGTCATATCGGATCGTTACGACGAGAAGGCCCTGCTGAAAGTCCTCACGAAGGAAGACTTCAAGGGCAAGGTGCTCAAGGATGGCAAGGACAAAGGCAAGGGTAAGTGACTTGAAGGGTACCTGACATGAAGCGTCATTGGATTGGCGTCATTGTGGCCGGCGTTTCCTTGACCGTATCGTTGGTCGCAGCCCGCGCCGGTGGCGACGTGAAGGAGGCCCGGCAACGCCTGTTGCGCGGCAACTATGCCGAGGCGCGCGAGCTGTATGCCGCCCTCGCCAAGGATGCTCAGCACAGGGCCGCGGCGGCCATCGGCACCAGCCGGGCCTGGCAGGCCGAGGGCCAGTACGACCGCGCTCTGCAGGCCGTCGAGGCCGCGCTCAAGGATGGGCCGCACGCCGATCTGCTGGCCCGTCAGGCCGAGTTGCTGTACCTGCGCGGCCGCTGGAATGAAGCCGCCGCCAGCGCCGCCAAGGCCATCGAGCGATCCGGCGAGCATCTTCTCGCCCGCTGGGTGCAGGGGCAGATCCTGCGCGACACGGGAGAGCTGGACAAGGCCGACGAGGCGTTTCGCTGGTTTGTGCGCAAGTACGTCGAGCGCGACAACATGGACAGGCCGTTCACCGATCCGGACGATCTTGTCATCATTGGTCAAGCGGCAGCCGAGCGGGCCAGGTGGCACAAGCTGACCGATCAGTTTCAGTTCATTCTGACAGAGGTGTACGGATTCGCGCTCAAGCAAGACAAGGACTACTGGCCGGCGGAGTATCAGGCGGGCCGGCTGCGGCTGGAGAAGTTTGACAAGGGCCGCGCCTTCAAGGCCCTGGAACGCGCCCTGACCATCAATCCGCAGGCCGCCGAGGTCTACGCTGCCAAGGGCCAGGCGGCCTTGCAGACCCTCGATCTCAAGGACGCCGGCATTCATGCCGCCGAGGCCCTGAAGATCAATCCGCGCCTGCCGGAAGCGCTGCGCCTGCAGGCCGACCTGCATCAGTTCGCCGGCGAGACGGACAAGGCCATGAAGGATCTGACGAAGGCCCTGGAGGTCAACCCGCGTGACGAGGCCACGCTGGCCCGCATTGCCGCAATCTACCGCGGGCAGAACAAGGCCGCCGATCTGGCGCGGATCATCAAGGACGTCGAGGCATTCAATCCGAAGGCGGGTGTCTTCTACTTCGAACTGGCCGAGCGCCTCGAGGAGCGCAAGTTCTTCGATGACGCCGAGAAATACTATCGTCTGTCCATCGACAAGAATGCGAAGCTGCCGTGGGCACAGAACGGTCTGGGCCTCCTGTACATGCGTCTGGGCAAGGAAGACGAGGCCAGGAAGCTGCTCGAGCCTGCCTTCGAGGCAGACAAATTCAACGTCCGCGTCTTCAACACGCTGACGGTCCTCGATCATCTCGAGAAGTATGAAACGCTCAAGACCCAGCACTTTCACCTCCGCTACGATCCCAAGCACGACCAGATTCTCGCCAACTTCATGGGCAAGTATCTGGAAGACATCTACAAGGAGCTGGCCGCGAAGTTTGACTATCGTCCGCCGGGGCCGATCCTGATCGAGGTCTTCAACAAGCACGAGATGTTCAGCGGCCGGGTGGTGTCGCTGCCGGACCTGCACACGATTGGCGCCTGCACGGGGCGGATGGTGGCCATGGTGTCGCCGCGCGACAAGTCGCGGGTGGTCGCCAAGCCATTCAACTGGAACCGGGTGCTGCGTCACGAACTGGTGCACATCTTCAATCTTGAGCAAACGAAGTTCCTGGTGCCACACTGGCTGACGGAGGGGCTGGCGGTGCTGGCCGAGGAGTTGCCGCCGCCGCCGCGCTGGCACACGCTGCTGGCCGAACGCGTCGCTTCCGGCCAGCTCATGAATCTGGACAATATCCTCATGGGCTTCGCCCGACCGGATTCACCAGACACCTGGCAAATGGCCTACTATCAGAGCCTGCTTTACGTCGAGCACATCATCAAGCGCCACGGCAAGGAGTCGATCGGCAAGCTGCTGACCGGCTATGGCGCTGGACTCGACACTGGCTCGGTCATCAAGAAGGTCCTCGGGCAAGATAAGGCGGATTTCGAGAAGAGCTATCGTGCCTTTCTGCAAGAGCGCGTCAAGGAAAGCGGCGTCAAGATCCCGGGCAAGCAACTGACCTTCAAGGCCCTCAAGGAGCTTCACAAGAAAGATCCCGACAACGCCGACATCGCCGCCCAGCTCGCCGAACGCTTCCTGCTCGTGGGCGACCGCAAGCAGGCCCGGCACCTGTCCGACGCCGTGCTGCTGGTCAACCGCAACCATCCTCTGGCAGCCTATGTCAAGGCACGACTGCTGCACGACGCCGGTGATAGCGCCCAGGCGCTGACCGTGCTGCAAGCGGCCGCGGCCAATCTGAAGGAGCCCGAGGTAAAGGTGCTGACGCTGCTGGGCAAGCTTCAGCTGGAGAGCAAGAACTTCACCGACGCCGCCAAGACTCTGGAGCTGGGCCGCAAGCTCGAACCGTTCGAGAACGGCTGGCTGATCTTGCTGGCCCGCTTGCATGGCCAGGATCAGGACAAGACGAAGCTCATCGAGATTCTGAAAGCGCTGGTCCCAACCGATGCCGATGATCTGGTCAGCCGCCGCAAGCTGGGCAGGCTGCTCCTGGAGGCCGAGAACTTCGCCGAGGCCGAGCGTTATGCCCGGCAAGCGCTCGAGATTGACGTTCTCGACCGCGAGGCACAGGAGGTGCTGGAAGAGGCGTTGACCCGCCAGAACAAGAACAGGGAGTTGCAGCAGCTGCGCGAGTTGTTGCAGAAGTGAGTCGTTGCAGTAGTGAGTCGTTGCAGTAGTGAGTCGTTGCAGTAGTGAGTCGTTGCCGCCGGCTCAGGCGCAGATCAGGTGGCCACTTTCAGCGTCACCTGCTGGGCCACGTTGACGTGCTTCGTATCGACCTGCGGCATGCCTTGAATGATGCGCTGGCGAATGTTGACAAAGGCTTCTGCGAAATCCGGGTCGAACTGGCGGCCGCTCTGCTTCACCAGTTCTGCAAAGGCCACGTCGGCGGGCATGCCGGGGCAATATGGCCGATCAGAAGTCATGGCGTCGAAGGCGTCGGCCACGGCGACGATCCGCGCCAGCAGCGGAATCTGCTCACCCTTCAGCTTGTCGGGATAGCCCTGTCCGTCCCAGCGCTCATGGTGTGAGCGGACAATGGGAATGACATCGACCATGTCCGGAATCTGCTCGAGGATCTTGGCTCCCTTGGTCGTGTGCGTCTTCATGATCTCGAACTCGCGCTCGGTGAGCTTGCCCGGTTTTCTCAGAATGGCGTCATCGATGCCGATCTTGCCGATGTCATGCAGCGGCGTGCCGATCTGAATCCGCCGCATGTCCTCGGCCGATAAATTCAAATGTTCCGCGAGAAGCGTCGAGTAATGCAAGACGCGCTGCGTGTGGTTGCCCGTGTAGTCGTCGCGCAACTCAACGGCCTGGGCCAACACGGTGATGGTGGCGACGAACAGGTCACGCTGCTTGCGGAGCAGCTGCGCACTCTCGATGCCGGCCGACACGTGAGCGGCCATGGCGTCCGCCAGGTGCAGGTCGTCCTGCGTGAATGGCTTCTGCATCGGTCCGCGATCCAGATGCAACACTCCCAGGCGCTTGCGCGGCGTGCGCAGCAACACGCACAGCACCGACGCCATCGTCCCTTCCGCGATGCTGCGGGCGCCGGCCAGTTCGGGGTCCTCCTCGACATTGCACAGGGTCGATTCACCCCGGCTGAACGAGCGATTGGCGATGCTCTGGCTGTAGCCGGTTCGAGTGGCAACCTGACTCTGGCCGCTGGCCAGGGCGCGTAGTCGCAGCGGTCCGGTCGGGCCCTCGGCAAGCACGATGGCGCCGCGCTGGGCGTCCAGCGTGCTGACGGCGTCATTGAGAATTGAGTTGAGCAGGTCCAGTTCGTCTTCGAGATGGACCAGATGATGGCCGGCACGCAGCAGGGCCAGTAGTTGCTCGCCGGGGCGTGGCGAGCGCTCACGATCGAAGGCCAGGCCGGTGATCGCGTCTTCCCAGGTGCGATTGGCGGTGTGGGCGACAATCAAGTTGTCGGGGGATGCGCTGTCCTGATTGTCGCGAGTCTCGCGCAGTACATCCACGACGACCGTGACGTTACCAAAGCGAAGAATATCGTGCGCGCGTAATGGCCATTCGCCCGGCCCGAGACGATTGCCGTTCAGAAAGGTTCCGTTGGTGCTGCCCAGATCGCGGACCCGCCAGCCGCTGCTTGTCGAGCGAACCTCGGCGTGCCGGCGGCTCACGGAACTGTCGTCCAGGACGATTTCCAGGCTGGCCAGCCGGCCGGCCCTGAGAATTGATTCCGATTCCCAGGTCATGCCTTCTATGTCGCCGTTGATTCCGCGCAAACGTATTTGCCGTCTCACGCCCCGACTCCTTAAGTGGCTTTCCCAGGCGCCTGCCCCCGTTCCGAGGGGCGCGGTCCCGTTGTCATGCGATCTTGGGCAAAACTGGAAAACCCCAACAACTATAGCTTGCAACTTGCCGAAATGCATCATTCCGCTGAATTTTCGTTTTAGACAGGCAAGTCGGAAAAACCATCAGGATTTCCGCATTCTTCTTTCCGCGCGCTGGATTCCCCGTTAATATGAAGGGGGGACCGGCAACAAGGTTCCGTTTCTCCCGCCGATTCCCTGGTGCGTAAGCAGTTGCCGGACAAGTGACTACGACTTGGTTTCGGCCGGCATGCGCGACGCACCCAGCCCGCCAAGAAGTGAACATCCGAACCCTCCCAACGCTCTTTTCTCACTCGCTGAGGATTTTCCATGAAGCTGCACCTGAAGGGACTCGCCCTCGTCATTTCTCTGGTGGTCCTGTGCCTGCCGAGCCATTCGTCCTGGGGCCAGAAGCCTCCAGCCGTGCTGCCCCCCAATCCGCTGGCTCCGGTGCTGGCGCCGCCCATGCCCCTGGGCGTCAAGCCCGGCACGGCAGTAGACCTGACGCTCACCGGCAGCAATCTCGCAGGTCCCACCGGAGTGCTCCTCAGTTTTCCCGCAAAGGTCACAATACCCAACGACAAGAAGAACGGCACCGAGGCGGGAACGCTGCGCATTCGCCTGGAAGTGCCGGCCGACGCGCCGCTGGGCTATCACACCCTTCAGCTGGCGACCACGCAGGGCATGTCGAACCTACGCGTCTTTTGCGTCGATGACCTGCCCACCGTCGCGGAGGTCGCCAGCAACCGCAAGAAGGAGACGCCACAGCTGCTGCCCGTGCCGTGCACGCTCGCCGGCCGGACCGACAATGAGCAGGCTTGCTGGTTCAAGATCAGCGTGAAGCCCGGACAGCGCTTGACTTTCGATGTTCTCGGACATCGTCTCGGCAGCACTATCGATCCGGAGATGACGCTGTACGACGCCCGGAACATGCGCGAGCTGGCCCATCAAAACGATTCACCCGGGTGCCAGAGCGATTGCCGGCTGACGCACACATTCAAGGAAGGCGGCGACTATTTGCTCGAGATCAAGGACGTGCTCAACCGCGGCGGGCCGGAGTTCTTTTATCGCCTGCGCGTCGGCGATTTTCCCAATGCGATCGTACCGATCCCGATGGCCGCCAAGCGCGGCAGCAAGGTCAACGTGCAGTTCGCCGGGCCGATGGTGGAGGGGGTGTCGCCCGTGCCCCTCGCGATTCCCCAGGATCCTGCGGTGGACATTCTCTGGGTCGCGCCCAAGGGGGCCAGCGGCTTGCATGGCTGGCCGGTCGCGCTGGCTGTCAGCGATCACGACGAGCTGGTCGAGCAGGAGCCGAACAACGAGCCCGCCAAGGCGCAGGCCATTCCGGTTCCCGGTGGCGTCACCGGCCGCCTCATGCAGAGCAGCGATACCGATCTCTTTCGCTTCACCGCCAAGAAAGGCCAGAAGCTGGTCATCAATGTGGACACACTGGAGCTGTATTCGCCGACGTTGATCTACATGATGGTCAGGAATGCCAAGACCAACGCCGAGCTGGCCAAGACCAATCCGGAAGCGCCGCCGCCCGCCGACCAGCGGCTTGACTTCACCGCGCCGGAAGACGGCGACTACCTCGTCGAGGTTCAGCATCTCAATCTTGCCGGCGGTCCCAGCGAGGCCTATCACCTGACGATCGAGCCACCGATGCCGGACTTCGATCTCACACTGGGGCTGGACCGTTTCGATCTGGCCGGCAATTCGCCGCTGCCCCTGACGGTTCTCGCCAATCGCCGCGGCTATGCGGGCCCGATAGATGTGTCCTTGACGGGCGTCAGCGGCGTGGCCGGGACGGCGATCATTCCGGCGGGCCAGGCATCCGCAACGCTGATCGTCACCGCCAAGCCCGACATGCCGCTGGGCCCATTCCGCGCCACCTTGACGGGCAAGGCGATGATCGACGGCAAGGCCGTCACGCGCGCGGCTTCGGTCCGCCAGGCAATCACACAGTCGATGGGCAATTTGCTGTTTCCGCCCCGCAACTTCCATTCGCACATCGCCCTGGCGATCCGCGAGAAAGCCCCCTTCGAGCTGATCGCCCGCATCGAGCAGCCGGAGGTGCTCAACACGGCGACGGCGAAGCTCGTGATTCAGGCCAAGCGCCAGCCGGGATTCGACGATGTCATCACGCTCAATCCGCCGATCGGACTGCCGCCCAACGTCGCCGCCCCCAAGGTCGCCGCCATCGCCAAGGGCCAGGCGGAGATCAAGGTGGATGTGCCGCTGAACCCCAAGGCGCCGCTGGGGGAATACCTCATCGTCGTCAACGGCAAGGCCAAGCACATGAAGCGGGATTTCCAGGGCAACTCGTCCGCAGCCAAGCTGGTGCTGACCCTGCCGTTTGCCCTCAAGGTCGAGCCGGCGGCGCTCAAGTTGTTCCCGGGGCAGAAAGCAAAGCTGAAAATCACGGCCACACGCAAGGCCGGCTATCAGGGACCGATTGCCCTGGAAGTGCGCAAGCTCCCCGCCGGCGTGACCGCAAGCAAGGCGGCCATCCCCATGGGACAAACGGCCCTGGAACTGGAGGTCAGTGCTGCCGCGAACGCCGCCCCGACAACCATCGGCGGCGTTGATGTCCTCGGCACCGCCACCGCCGCCGGCAACCAGCAAGCCGCCACGCCGCCGATCACCGTTACGGTGGGCAAGAAGTAACCCTCCCTCTGCTCCGGGACGGGGTCATGGGTCGGGGTGCAGTGTCTCGCTCCGGCGATCCGGGCGTTCGGTCGTTTCGCCAAGGAGGCGGGAGGCATGCGGCACTTTTGCGTCATCGTCAAAGGTCGACAGTCTTTCGGCCACCACCTACCAAGTGATGACAAGAAACGAAGTTTCTTGGCGTCTTCTCTCCCCCATTTACGCTTTCTATGGTAGAAACCATCGCACACCCTTAACCGAACCAAGAGGCGTTGCCATGTCCCGATGCGTGCTGGCCGGTGTTGCTTGCTCGTTCCTGGTGTATGCAGACCTGAATGCCGTCGAGCCCTTGCGGTCTGGGCCGCCCGTTGGGGCGGCGAACAATCGTAGTGGGTTTTCGCCGAAGTGGGTGACCGGACCATGTGCCGGCAAGCATCTGTGCCCCGTCTGAAGCCGGTATGACCTGGTCGCTCTCGTGTTCGCGCGCGAGAAGAGCGACGCCTTGACCAGTCTGGTCAAGAAGATCGATCGGCGGATGCAGGCGACGCAGAAGACGAGGCGTCCGCTCGGGGTCTTCGTGATGTTCGTGAACGACAGCCCCGGGCTGGATCAGGGCCTGCGCACGCTGGCGGAGAAGGAAGCGCTCAAGGAGGTGCCGCTCGGCATCGGCGCGCCGCCGCCGGACTATGCCATCGCTGCCGACGCTGACCTGACCGTCGTGGTCTACCCGCCCAACCGCCGCCGCGACCAGAAGGTCGCCGCCAACTTCGCGCTGCGCAAGGGCGAGCTGAACGACGCCAGTGCAAGCGCCATTTACAAGGCCATCGCCACCGTGCTGCCACCCGAGAGCGGCACCGTTGTCCCGACTTCCAGGGAAGTGGAGCAGATGTGGCGCTACACGTTCGCCAGGCCGGCCGATCACTGGTTCAAACCGGACTTCAACGACCTGTCGTGGAGGACTGGGCCGGGCGGCTTCGGCAACAAGCTGACGCCCGGCGCCGTGGACCGCACGCCGTGGCACACCAGCGCGATCTGGCTGCGCCGCGAGATCATCCTGCCCGATCGCCCCTTCACCAACCTTCAGCTTCAGCTCAACGCCGACGACTATGCCGACATCTACCTCAATGGCGTGCTGGCAGCCCAGGCGACCAAGTGCACGACCGGCTATCAGGAGTTCGCCATCTCCGCGGAAGCCAGGAAGACGCTTCGACCCGGGTCAAACGTCCTGGCCGTCACCTGCCGGGACTCGGGCGGCGGCTGCTACATCGACGTGGGGCTGGTCGAGCCGAAGCCTCGCTAGGAATCGCGCTAGAGTCAAGTCGTGTAGCGGAACTCGCAAGAGTTCCGACAGCCGGCGTCAGCTCGTCAACGCTGCATCGGCATTCTTGCGAATTCCGCTACGGCGGTGGCGGGACTGCCGCTAGCGCTTCAGCTTCAGCCAGCGCACCTCGCCGCTCTTGAGATCGTAGACCGCCGGTACGATCTTGATGCGGCCGGCCGATGCAAGATCCTTGAGCAGCGAGCTCTGCCTGGTGATTTGCTCGGTCTGGGCGAGGACGTTGTTGCGGATGGCGGTGTCGAGGTCCTTTGCATCGTCGCCCGTCCGCACCAGCCGGGCCAGATTCTTGAGGTGCTCGGTGGGCAGGTCCTTTTCCTTCATGACGGCATCGACGGCGCCGCAGTTCGAATGGCCCAGGACGACGACCAGGGGCGCCTTGAGCACGTCGGCGGCGTATTCCATCGATGCGTAGACGTCGGGCCCGCCGACATTGCCGGCCACGCGAACCACAAACAGGACGCCAAGGCCCTTGTCGAAGATGTACTCCGGCGCCGTGCGCGAGTCGGCGCAGGTGAGGATGATGGCGATCGGCTTCTGCTTTTGCGCGGTTGCCAGCCGCTGCCGCGACGGCGGCTTCGCCTCCTTGAGATTGTCGGCGGCGAATCGGGCATTGCCCTCCTTCAAAAGCCTCAATGCCTCATCCGGCGTCGGCCCGGCTTCCTGCGCCGAGCCTTGAGCCGGGAAGCCTGACAGAGCGAGGCATGCTACGAGGCCGAGAACTGAATCGCGGATCATATCTGCACTCCTGTTGGACGGTGTTTCCAATCTTATTGGCTCGAAGCCGAAGCTGCGTCTTTTGCATGCCGAGTCCCTGCGTCTGGTTCATGAAACGGCAATCGCTAAGATTGCAGAATGCTCTGCCGGCAGGTAAGAGCCTCGACGCCAGTGCGTTCGCCGCTAACTCCGTTCACGGACCTGTTCCGTGCGCGGCTGTAGCGAGGAAGCCGTCAACAACCGAGGGGAAAACATGTCAACCACTCAGCAATACAAGGTCATTGGCACCCGCCCCATCCGGCATGACGGCGTGGACAAGGTCACGGGCCGCGCTCTCTACGGGGCAGACTTCCAGGCGGCGGGGTTGCTGCATGGCCGCGTCTTGCGTAGTCCGCATGCGCATGCCAACATCCGCAGCATCGATGTCAGCAAGGCGAAGGCGGTTCCCGGTGTCGAGGCCATTGTCACCGGGGCCGACTTGCATGACCCTGGTTCGCGCATCGTCGAGCTGGGCGAGGGGGCGATCAACCTGCGGCACCTGAGCTGCAACACGCTGGCCAAGGAGAAGGCGCTGTATCGCGGCCATGCGATCGCGGCGGTGGCTGCGACCTCGCCGCACATTGCCGAGGAGGCGCTGGCGCTCCTCAAGGTGGATTACGAGCCGTTGCCGCCCGTCGTCGATGTCCGCGAGGCGATGAAGGAGGACGCACCGCTGCTCATTCCCGATCTCAAGACTGACTCGCTGGGGGAGACCGCCAAGAAGCCGTCCAATGTCGCCAAGCATTTTCAGTTCAAGCTGGGCGACATCGCCAAGGGCTTTGCCGACGCCGCCGTGGTGGTGGAGCGTGAGTTCACGACGGCCACGGTGCACCAGGGCTATATCGAGCCGCACAACGCCACGGCCCTGTTCAGTGCCGACGGCACGCTGACCATCTGGTGCAGCACACAGGGGGCGTTCAGCGTGCGGGCCCAGGTGGCGGAGTTGCTGCAGATCCCGCTGGCCAAGATCAAGGTCGTGCCCATGGAGATCGGCGGCGGCTTCGGCGGCAAGATTCGCGTCTACCTCGAGCCGGTCGCCGCCCTGCTGAGCCAGAAGGCGGGCAAGCCGGTGAAGGTGCTGATGAGCCGGGCCGATGTCTTCGAGGGGACCGGGCCAACGCCTGGCTCGTACATCCGCGTGAAGATGGGCGCGGACAAGAACGGCCGGCTCACCGCCGCCGAGGCGTATCTCGCCTACGAGGCGGGCGCGTTCCCCGGCTCACCAGTCGGCCCCGGCGCCATGTGCATCTTCGCCTGCTACGACATCCCCAACGTTCAGGTCGATGGTTACGATGTCGTCGTCAACAAGCCGGCGACCTCCGCCTACCGCGCTCCGGGGGCCACCAACGCTGGCTTCGCGTCCGAGACGGTCATCGATGAAATCTGCGAGAAACTCAAGATCGATCCGCTCGACTTCCGGCTGAAGAACGGCGCCAAGGAAGGCACGCGCCGCGCCGATGGCCCGGTCTATCCAAAGATCGGCATGATCGAAACGGTCGAGGCGGCCAAGAAGCACGCGCACTACGCCGCGCCGCTGGGTCCGCGCGACAAGAACTTCGCGCCGCCGGCCATGTCGAACGGCATCGGCGAGCCGGCGAAGCTGCCGCGTGGCCGGGGCGTTGCCTCCGGCTTCTGGTTCAACTGCGGCCTCAAGTCGAGCGCCTCGGCTTCCGTCAACGCCGACGGCTCGGTGGGGCTGGTCGAGGGCTCCACCGACATCGGCGGCAGCCGCACGGGCATCGCCATGCAACTCGCCGAGGCACTGGGCATTCCGGTGGCCGATGTTCGTCCCGTTGTCGGCGACACTGACATGGTCGGCTATACGGACGTCACCGGCGGCAGCCGCGTGACCTTCGCCACCGGCTACGCGGCTTACGAGGCCGCCCAGGACATCAAACGGCAGATGGTCGCCCGCGCCGCCGAGATATGGAAAGTCAAGCCGGATGACGTCGTTTACGAGCCGAATGCCGTCATCCGCTCGAAAACCGACAAATCCAAGAGCATGACGTTCAAGGAACTGGCCGGCAAGCTGCATGCAACCGGCGGCACGATCATGGGCCGGGCCAGCGTCGATCCGGAAGGTTGCGGCGGCGCCTTCGCCACGCACATCGTCGATGTCGAGGTCGATCCGGAGACCGGCAAGGTCGCCATCCTCCGCTACACCGCCGTGCAAGACGTGGGCACCGCGATCCATCCGTCCTATGTCGAGGGACAGATCCAGGGCGGCGCGGTACAGGGCATCGGCTGGGCGCTCAACGAGGAGTACTTCTATAACGTCAAGGGCGAGATGACCAACGCCAGCTTTCTCGACTACCGCATGCCGACCAGCCTGGATCTGCCCATGATCGACCCGGTGCTGGTGGAAGTCGCCAACCCCGGCCATCCGTATGGCGTCCGCGGCGTCGGCGAGGTCCCCATCGTGCCGCCGCCGGCCGCCATCGCCAACGCCATCCACCGGGCGATCGGCGTGCGCATGACGGAGTTGCCGATGTCGCCGGGACGAGTGGCGGCGGCGACGGCGAGGAAGTCGTAGAGTCGTAGTGTTGCAGGGCAAGCGAGCCGCTTGCCCTGCGGGAAATCAGGATTGCGGCACGTTCCCGAGGCTCCGCCAGATGAACCAGGTGGCGATGCTGCGGTAGGGGCGCCAGGGCTCTGCCAGGTCCGTGAGAACTTGCTTGACGGGAATCTCCGGCAATGCGTAATTCTTCTGCACGCCGGCGCGTAATCCGTAGTCGGCCAGCGGCAGCACGTCCGGCCGGCCCAGGCTAAAGATCAAAAACATCTCCGCCGTCCAGCGGCCGATGCCGCGTACCGGGATCAACCTGGCAATCACCTCCTCGTCATCCAACTCTGGCAGTTCATCGAAATTGATCTTGCCGGTCCGGCAATGTTCAGCCAGGTCGCGCAAGGAGAGCGTCTTGGAGGCGGATAGACCGGCGGCGCGCAGCCGCTCATCCTTGGCACGCAGGATGGCAGCGGGGCAGATCCCGCTGGCGCCGAGAGTTTCCTGCAGCCGGCCGCTGATGGCCAGGGCTGCCTTCGACGAAATCTGCTGCGACACGATGGCACGCGCCAGCACGCCGAAGCCGTCCGGATTGTAGGTCAAGGTACACGGCCCGACACGGGCGATGACCTCTTTCAAAACCTTGTCGCTGGCGCCCAGATGGCGCTGCGCCTTGAGGAACGGATTGCGCGGCATGGAAGATTCCTGGCGAAAGATCCGGGAGGGCGAAGCTCCGGCCGAGCCACCACTGACCGCTGCTCAGGGAATTTACGGAGCAATCATCTAGCTGGCCCTGATGAAGTTGTTCAGCAGCTTCGGTCCCTCGGCAGTCAGGAAGCTCTCGGGGTGGAACTGCACGCCGTGAAGCGGCCACTGACGGTGGCGGACGCCCATGATCTCGCCTTCGTCGGTCCAGGCGGAAACAATGAAATCCGGGTTCTGAAACGACTCCTTGCGGATCACCAGGCTATGGTAGCGGGTGGCATCGAAGGGATTGTCGAGGCCGGCGAAAACGCCCTGCCCGTCGTGATGAATCGGAGAGGTCTTGCCGTGCATGATGCGCCAGTTGCGGATGACCTCGCCGCCGTAAACGTCGCCGATGCACTGATGCCCCAGGCATACTCCCAGTATCGGGATCGTGGGAGCGAAGCGGCGTATGACCTCGCGCGACACACCCGCCTCGCGCGGCGTGCACGGCCCCGGGCTGACGATGATGTGCGTCGGCCTCAGCCCGGCGACATCGTCCGGCGTGATCTTGTCGTTGCGATGCACCTGAATATCGATGCCCGCGTCCAGTTCACCCAGACGCTGCACCAGGTTATAGGTGAAAGAATCGTAGTTGTCGATGAGGAGAATCATCGAGTTTCGAGTTTCGAGTTTCAGTTTTCGCGTTTCGCGTCAAGCGCCTTGTTTTTCGGGGAACGGCTGGGCGCTGTTGGCCTTGGCGTCGTACTTGGACTTGGCCTCAACGGCGTCAAGACGCGTGAGGTACTCGGTGGAGGCAGCGATGTCGTACCAGCCGCCGTCCTGGAAGTCGATGACGGCACGGCCGCTGCAATTGACCGTGACCACACGGCCGACGATGCCGGCGAAGCGCTTCAACTCCGGCCGCTCCGGCTTCACCTGGACAAACTGGTCCGTCCATTCCTTCTTCAACTCGTCGCTGTGCGTGAAGCGATCCATGTTCCTCATCTTAATGGGACAGGCGTCGAAGGCAATCGCATTTCAAGCCGGCAGGGCAACCTCGATATCCTCGGCAAGAATGGGGCGAATTCGACTTGGCAACCGGTCGCCGGAAACCGACAATGAAGAGCCGTGCCGGGAACCCTCCATGCGCGTTCGTCGTCAGATGTGAAGGAGTCATGTCAAGTCTCCAGGAGCCGACCCCATGCGTTACTTACCTGCTGCCCTCGTCGCGTTGGCATTTTTCGGCGGCCCGTCGTTTGCCTATATCGAGGCGCCGCACACCCTGGGCCTGGTGGTTCGCGATTCCAGCCACATTATCGTCATGCAGGTGGCCCGGGTGGACAAGGACAAGGGGCTCATCGTCTTTCGCAAGGTCGAGGACTTGAAGGGCAAGCATCCAAGAAACGAGATCAAGCACAATATCGGCAAGCGCGGCTTCCATCCGCGCGAATGGCAGAACATCATGAACTGGGCCCGCGAGGGCCATGTGGCCCTGTTCTTCCACAACGGCGGGGCCAGTGAGACCTGCATCGGCAGCTACTGGTACCAGTGCTATCCAGAGGGCGAATGGTGGGCGATGTCGCACGCCGAGCCGTTTCTGCTGCGGACTTTTTCCGGACGGGCGGAGAAGTTGGCCGAGCAGGTCAAGGCGATCTTGCAGAACAAAGAAGTCGTGGTCACCGCGCTGGAAGACGGCAACAAGAACAACCTGCACCTGCGCAAGGGCAAGGTCATCCGCATGAAGGCAAGCCTGAAGCGGCTCGACTGGAACCCGCGCCGCGACTTCGCCGGCCTGGGCGGCGACGGTGACGTCGTCGAGGAGTTTCGCACCATCAACCTGCTTGCCGAAAGCAGTCCCGGCTGGAAGTACCTGCCCGCGGCATCGCTGCCCAGGGGCGACAGGCGCTGGTCGCAGGCGGACTACGACGACCGCGGCTGGCGGACCGGTCGCTCGCCCATCGGCTACGGCGAGGAAGAAATTCGCAAGCGCCAGGGGACGTTGATCAAGGAACAAGGCGTGCCGTTCTGCTTCCGCCGCACCTTCCAGGTATCGGCTGACTTGTTGCGACAGAAGGACGTCGTCTTCCGCCTGGCGGTGGCCAGCGACGATAGCGCGGTCGTGCACATCAACGGTCAGCTGGCGGACCAGGAACCGGAGAACACCGATCACGAGTTCGCCTACTGGAACCGTGACATCGAACTGCCGGCACGACTGTTCCAGCCGGGGACGAACCTGGTAACGGTGCTGGTTCGCAACAAGAAGGGCAGTTCCGATCTGTATCTCGACATGGAAATCACCGCCCAGGTGCCGCTGCCGCGTGTCGCCTTGAAGGTGGCGAAGCCGCTACAAGGCAAGACGGCCGCGCCGGCGTCGGCGCTGGATCTCAGCGCACCGAAGGGCGACCCGAAGAATCCAGCCCGGCTGACGGTGGATGCGCAACGCCGGGCGGTCGTCATCCCGGCCAGAATCGCGCAGCGCAAACTGCCGCAGTTCAACGACGTTTATCCGCTGGAAGTCGTGGCGACCTATCCCGCGCCGCGCGGACAAAAGGCGCACGAAACGGTGGTCAGTTTCACGGACATTCGTCCCAGCGAAGTCCATCGCGGCCTGGAAAAACTCGGTCTCAAGGCCGGTAAGCCGGCGCGCGGCGACGGCATTGCCGCCGGGCCGGAGGTGCGCGTCCTGCTCGAGTATGCAGATGCCGCCGGCAAGTCGCACAGTGTCCCGGTCGAGAAGCGCATGGTCGACAAGAAAACGAACAAGCCGCTGCCCCCGTTGCGCTGGCGCTTCACCGGCTCGGCCATCAAGCAGCCCGATCCTGAGAAAAGCGACAAGGTCTACGGCGCCGACATGTCCGGCACGCTCATAACGCTCTTCCCGGTCACCGACGACGTGGTGCTGCAAAGCACGCTGACGATGAAGGACGAGCCGTTGTACCGGCTGGAACGCGTCAAGGGGTTGCCGGCCGAGGGGACCACGGTGCGGCTGGTGATCGAGGCAAAGTGCCGTTGTTGACGATTCGCTCCGGCAACGGCCCATGCGATCGCATGCCGCCAGGCGCGCGTAAAACAAGACGGGGCTTCAACCTTTCCCGAAATTTGCAATTCTCCGCCCGCATGCTATATACCTTTTAGTCCGTTTAGTTGGGCCAGCCCTCAGCGGTGGAGGTTGTGTCCCTTCTTTCATTCCGTCCCTGGAAAGTCGCCCAGATGGGACGGCCATGGTGTTTCCCCGGCAATGTCGACAGGGATTCCCCAATGCTACTGGACCCGGCGTCGAACGCGGACAGGCCCGGTGCCGCGCTCCAGGGTTCGGCTGTGACGAATGCCCAGATCATGCACGGCGTGTGGAATCGGCTGGTGTTGCCGGTGCTGGCGATTCTTCTGGTCTTGTGGAACGGCTGGATTTTTCTTGGCGCATGGATCCGGCTGCCGGGCAACGACTTTGGCCGGATCTTTCACAGCGCCGTCGCCTTCACACAAGACCGCGACATGTATGCCTGGAGCCTCGCCACTCCCGCCAGAATCGAAGAGAATTACGCGCTTGATTTGTACAACATGAACCCGCCGCACCTCCATCTCCCCCTGCTGCCCATGACGCTGCTCGCGGAAGATCATGCCATGGTGGCCTGGTGGGTGCTGAGCGGACTCTGCTTGTTCCTCTGCGTACGCCGCATCCTGAAAGAACTGCACATCGAATTGACGCCCGACAATCGCCGCGCCGGCCTCCTCTTGTTGCTGGCGTTTTCCGGAACGGCGGCGTTCCTGGCGACCGCCCAGCTGTCCTTCGTCTTGCTGATACCGATCACCTGGATGTGGCTGGCGGCACGCCATGGGCAGTGGGGACGCGCCGGCGTCTGGCTGGGTCTGGCGCTCAGCGTCAAGCCGTTCCTCGGAGTCGTGTTCGCCTACCTTGTTTTTCGCCGACATTTCCGGGCGGTGATCACGTGTCTGGCGACGGTTGCGGCCTGCTTCGCGCTCGGCTGGATCGTCTTCGGGCGCGAGAATTTTGCCTCCTGGCAGCACAAGCTCGCGATCTCCGATGGTTGGGCCTGGCTGCCGATGAACGCCTCGCTGATGGCATTCTTGACGCGCACCCTGGCTGAATCCGTCTGGTTCGTGCCGCTAGCCGATTTGTCGCCGGCGGCGCTGTGGCTGACCTGGGCCGTCGGCGGCGGCGTCATGGGGCTTGTCACCTTGCTGCTCACGAGCGACGATGCCGCTCCCGCGGCACTCGATCGTAACCTGATGCTGGCCCTGACGGCTTCGATCCTGCTGTGCCCACTGGGGTGGATCTATTACCTGTGGCTGCTGCTGCCGCCAGCGCTGGCGCTGTGGCAGGCGGGCTGGCCGTTCCAGCAGTCAGCAGTCAGGAGTCAGGAGTCAGTCCGAACCCGCTGCACGCGGCCGTTGTTGTGGATTGTGGCAGTCGCTCTTGTCTGGCCGATCATCGGTACGCGGCTGTTTCAACCAGATGCACAGCATATCCGCGCCGGGCTTTTCGCGCCCGAGACAGGCTTTCATCTTGAGGCCATCGCGACCCTGCTCATCGGCAACATTTACTTCTGGGGTTTGCTGATCTTCTGGGCATGCCTGGCGTGGGAAGCGGCGGCCTATCGCACGGCGCTCGCGCGCGGCCGACTCACCGCACTGGCACCCACGGACTATCGGGTCAGCGTTGTCATGCCGGTCTATTCCGAGACCGACACCGTCCCGAAGATCGCCGGCTACCTGATGCAAGAAGTCGGCGCACGTCTGGAAGAGATCATCATCATCCAGTCGCCGCGCTCGTCGGAGACTTCGCGCAACATTTGCCGGCGGCTGGCTGACGAGCACTCGTGCATTCACCTCTTCATGCAAGAGAATAATCCGGGCCTCGGCAACGCCGTTCGCGAGGGTCTGGCCCGTGTGCGCGGCAATGTCGTGCTCATGATGGATTCCGACGGCGAGATGGAGAACGCCACCGTGCCGCGCCTGCTGGACGAGATGGCTCGCGGCGATTTCGCGCTGGTTGCGGCCGCACGCTGGCTGCCCGGCGGCGGCTTCTCCGGCTACGGCGGGCCAAAGTACTACCTCAACTGGTGCTTCCAGCAGATGTTCCGCTGGCTGTTCTGGACGAAATTGCACGATCTCACCTACGGTTTCAAGCTCATGCGTGCTGAACTGGTCCGCGAACTGGCCTGGGAGGGCACGCTTCACGAAATCGCTTGCGAGACCACCCTGAAGCCGATCCGCCTCGGCCTGCCTGTCTCGGAAGTTCCCAGCAAGTGGACCGCACGCACCCAGGGGGCCAGCAAGAACACGTTCTGGCGCAACTTCCGCTATGTCCGCACGGCGTTCAAGATTCTGCTCGGCAGGATCAGTCTGTCTGAGCCCGAGGCGCTGGCGAGTGATGCGGCGAAACCCATCGCTGATGCATCGGGCTCTGACAGCTTACCGTACCTGGAACCAACGTATCCTTCCCCGACTCCCGTCCGGGAATGCTGTCAATCGTCACGCTAACAGCCCGAAGGAGAATGCTTCACCATGGACAACAAAGTGCTACTCACCGGCGGGGCCGGCTACATCGGCACGCTGCTCGCGCCCATGTTGCTCGAGCAAGGCTACCACGTCACCATTGTCGACAACTTTCTTTATGGTGCTCAGCCGGTTCTCGGCTTCTCGATGCACCCGAATCTGACGCTCATCAAGGGGGATGTGCGTGACGAGGTCATGATGGGCAAGCTGGTGCCGAAGCATGACTGGGTACTACATCTGGCGGCCATCGTCGGCTACCCGGCCTGTGCCGCCGACCCGTTCCGCGCCAGCACGACCAACGTGGATGGCACCCGCAACATCTTGCAGGCCATGAGCGCCAGCCAGCGCTTCATCTTCGCCTCCACCGGCTCAACCTACGGCAAGGTCAACGGCATTGCTACCGAGGAGACACCCATTGAGCCGTTGACGCTCTACGGCAAAAACAAGCGCGACTGCGAGTCGATCATCCGCGACAGCAAGATCCCGCACGTCATCCTGCGCTTTGCCACCGTGTTTGGCAGCTCGCCAAGGCTGCGGCTCGATCTCTTGATCAACGACTTCATCTACCAGGCGATCCACAACAAGCAGATCGTGCTGTTCGAGGGACACTTCCGCCGCACGTTTCTGCACTCCAGCGATGCGGCCGGTGTGTATCCGTTCGCCATGCAGAACTTCGAGAAGATGAACCGCCACGTCTACAACGTCGGCGACGAGGCCATGAACTTCACCAAGAAGCAGGTGGCCCAGCAGATCAAGAAGTACATCAACTACTATCTCCATGAGGCCGACGTTGGCACCGACCCCGACCAGCGTGACTACGAGGTCGATTACTCGAAGCTCCGTAACGCCGGCTTCCGCGCCAAGGTCACGCTCGACGAGGGCATCCGCGAGCTGATCAAGGTGCTGTCGGTGCTGACCGTGCAGCACCCGTTACGGAATGCATGAGTTTATATTTCGCGTTCGCGGCATCCTGTTGACGACCGGATCGTGCGAGCGCGAAACGTAAACGAGGAGAGACATCCATGAGCATCGTTCTTGTCACCGGCGGCAGCGGCTTTTACGGCAGGGCCATCGTCGAGGCGATTCGGCGGCGTGGGCATGAGGTCATCGCTCCTGGCCGCCCCAGGTTCGACCTGATGGACCGTGCTTCGGTAGATCGCGCCATCGCCACCATCAAGCCGGAGATCGTGGTGCACTCGGCCGCCTACTACGGTGGGCTGGGCATCTGCGTCAACGAGCCGGAGAACGTCTACTATCGCAACATCCTGATGACGATTAACATGGTCGACTCGGCCGCCCGTGGCGGGGTCAAGCGCTTCCTGGCCATCGGCTCCGCTTGCTCCTACCCCGGCAACATTGCCGGCGACATGAAGGAGGACGACCTCTGGTCCGGTCCGCTGCATCCGTCCGTCGAGGCCTACGGCTTCACCAAGAAGGTCCAGCAGGTTGGCCTCAATGCCTACAAGAAGAAGTTCGGCATGACCGGACAGTTTCCGCTCATCACCAACCTTTATGGCGAGCATGACGTGTTTGGCGAGTACCGCTCGCACGTGGTGGCCGCCCTCATCAAGAAGTTCGCCGACGCCGTCGAGCGCAAGGCGAAGGAGGTTGTGTGCTGGGGGACCGGAGCGCCGGTGCGCGAGTTCATCTATGTCGGTGACGCCGCCGAAGCGGTGGCACGATTGCTCGAGACCGATCACACCGAGCCGCTCAATGTCGGCACCGGCGTGGGCACGTCCATCAAGGAACTGTCCGAGCTGGTTGCCCGCTTCACCGGCTGCACGGGCAAGATCGTCTGGGACACGACCAAGCCGGACGGCGTGATGCGGAAGGTGCTGGACGTGTCGCGGATGAAGCAGGTGCTGAACTGGATGCCGCCGACTTCGCTGGAAGCCGGCCTGGAGAAGACCATCCGCTGGTACCTGGCCAACAAGGAGACCGCCGATGCCCGGGCGTGATTCTAGCGGGGAGCCGAAAGCGGCCGGGCGTGATCGGCGCAACGTCGCATTGGTCACGACCACGATCAACGTGCCGCGCTGCCTGACCAATTACCTCGAGAATGCCCAGCGCTACGGACATCTCGACCAGGTATCGGTCGTCGTGATCGGCGATCGCAAGACTCCGGCGGAGACGCCGCAGTACCTGCAAGGCCTGCAACGGCAGTTCGGCGTGTCCACGCAGTACCTGGATGTGCCGGCGCAGCAGAAGTTCCTGCGCCGCTGGCCGGCGCTGGATATCACGCTGCGCTACAACTGCATCCAGCGCCGCAACGTCGGCTACCTGCAGGCGGCCATCGACGGCGCCGACGTCATCGTCGCCGTCGATGACGACAACTTCGTGACCGAGGAAGATTACGTCGGCGCCCACCTGCGCGTGGGGCGAACGGTCGAGGTTCCGGTCGTCGAGCATCCCTCCGGCTGGTGGAACATCTGCCAGCGCCTGACGTGCGATCCGCCACGGCATTTCTATCACCGCGGTTATCCCAAGTCGCGGCAGACCTTCAAGCAGAACGGCCAGCTCGTCAAGACCGCGACAGTGCGGCCCGCTGTCAATGCCGGCCTGTGGCTCAAGAATCCGGACGTTGATGCGACCACCAACATCGAAGAGCCGATCAACGTCGTCGGCATGGAACCGATCGCTGGCAATCGCGCCTGTGCCCTGGCGCCGGGGACCTGGTGCCCCTTCAATAGCCAGAATACGGCCTTCAACGTGGCGACGCTGCCGGCCATGTACCTGGTCGTCATGCTCGACACGATTCGCGGCTACCGCATTGGCCGGCTCGACGATATCTGGATGAGCTATTTCCTGCGCGTCATCGCCGACCAGCTGGGCGACGCGGTACTCTACGGCCCGCCGCTGGTCGTGCAGGACCGTAACCCGCACAACTTCGTCCGCGACCTGTCCGAGGAATTGCCGGGCTATATCCTCACCGAGCGCCTGGTGGAGTATCTGCGCGACTTCAAGACAGGCGAGCGAAGCTATCTTGCAGCCTACCTCGATCTCATCTATCACCTGCGCGACAGGGCCGAGGACGACGCGGCCCTGGAGACGCCGGAACGCGAGTACTTCCGGCAGATGACGCTGGGCATGGCGGCATGGCACGCCGCGGCGGCGGACGTGCTGCGCTGAGAAGCCACTCGTTCTACCAAACGCCACGTAGGCGACGCTGGTGCCGGATCAATCTGTCCCGCAACTCACTCAAAACGTCGCATCAAGAATGGTTCGACCGGCAGAGTGGGCCGTTCGCCGGTTGCCAGCTGCGCGACTACTTCGCCGGTCAGCGGTGAGGCGACGATGCCGGTGCGGAAGCCGCCGGCGGCGTTGAGATAACCGGTCAGCCCACTCGCGGGACCGAGGACCGGCAACTCGTCCGGCGTTCCGGGGCGCAGGCCAGCCCAGCAACGTTTCACCATTACCTGCGCGAGCAATGGCACGGCACGCATGGCGCCGCGGCACAGGGACTGGATCGCTGCCGGCGTCACGGACGTGTCGAACCCAGCGCGTTCCGTCGTGCTGCCGATCAAGACTTCGCCATGTTCCTTCTGCGACAGGTAGCACGCCGATGTGCTCAGGCAGGAGTGCAGCAGCGGCGGCAAAGTTTCGGTGAGCACGATCTGGCCGCGCACGGGAAACACGGGCAGGTCCAGCCCGATCGTGGCCGCCAGCGTCCCCGCCCAGGCACCGGCGGCGTTGATGACCGTTCCGCATGATATCGTTTCGTCGCCGACTGCGACACCGGTCACGCGCCCGCCCTCGCGCCGCAGTCCGGTCACCCGGGCATCCGGCCGAGAATGCACGCCGTTTCGCATGGCCGCGCGCTTGAAGGCTTCGGCCAGCAGCATGGGATTCACTTGATGCTCGCCCGACAGCAAGGCGGCGCCTTTGAGGTCCGGACTCAACGCTGGTTCCAGACGCCGCACTTCGTCCGCGGAGAGGACATCGATCCTGGTGCTGGGCGGCAAGGAACCGGCGAGGCCGCGCACGAATTCTGACTCGCGCTCCTCGAACATCAGAAACAGCAGCCCGTGGCCTGGCGAAAATTCGATGTCGAGCCCGGAGATGTCCTGGAGTTCGACGGCCAGTTGCGGGAAGCGCGCGTTGCTGGCGGCGAGAAAGTCTCGAAAGACGGCGGGCAATGACGCGGGCCCGGCGGAGGCTTCGCCCGTCTGCGCCGCGTGATAGATGACGCCGCATCCCAGGCCGATGGCCTCGCCGATCGGCCACAGGCCGCCCGCCGACGCCGACGTCGCACGGCCCGGCAATGCCTCGTCGAGCAGAAGCACGCGAACCGATCTCTTTGATAGCTCGAACGCCACCGCGCTACCGATCACTCCGGCGCCCACCACGATGACGTCCGGTACCTGGCTCACGACGTCGCTCCCATACGTGCGCTCAGCGCGCTAGCCTCGGCGAGTGTCCCCAGTCCCACCGGCACGATCGGCGGTCGGACGCTGGGAGGCCCGATGCGCTCGATGGGCTTGCCAGCGCGAGCGGCCAGAAAGCGGCACAGCGCCGGGCCGCACATCATCCCCTGGCAAGGCCCCATGCCGGCGCGGGTCATCGTCTTGAGCGTGCGATACTCGACGCCGCCGGCGTCGATGGCCGTCTCCACTTCGGCCCGCGTCACTTCCTCACAGCGGCAGACCACTGTCTCCGGAGCGGCCAGATCGGTCAGCGCCGGCCGAAGGCGGTACAACCAGTCCAGCGCCGCCCGGAAGCGCCGTAGCCGGGCAAGCCGTCGCGCGATGGACTGGCGCCGCGCGCGAAACTCGGCGTCCGCGAGGGCGTCTAGCCGCCGTGCGACGGCTAGGCCTGCCAGCGTACCTTCGAGCTGCGCGACCAGCGCCCCGGCAACGCCTGCGCCGTCGCCCGCCGACCAGACGTTGGTCTGGCTCGTTTGCTGGTTCTCATCCGTTGCCGGCCGCCAGCCTCCTTGTGCATCGTCAAAGTGTAATCGGCATCCCGCAAGCTGCGCTAGCTGCACGCGCGGCACAAAACCATAGCCGACGCAGATGGCATCCACGGAGATGCTCTTGGACCTGGCGCGATCCGGGCTGCCGTCCGCGTTGCACGGAGCGAAGACGGCCTCTTGAACCTGCTCGTCGCCACGTGCCTCGACCAGAACTTGCCCGCGGTGGATGGGAATGCCGGCTCTCTTGAGCCGGGCGAGATAGCCGATCCCTTCCTTGAGCAAGCCGGGACAGGCGAGCAGACCCGGCAACACGCGCCACGACTCCCGACGACGGGCCATCTCGATGATGCCGACAACCCTGGTGCCGGCGTGGTGCAGCGTCTGGGCCACGACGAGCAAGAAGGGGCCGGTGCCCGCCAGCAACACGCGCTTGCCGGGGCTGACGTTCATCGACTTGACGAGGATTTGCGCGGCCCCCGGCGTCATCACTCCCGGCAGCGTCCAGCCAGGAAACGGTGGAACATACTCGTGCGCGCCGGGCGTCAGGATGATGTTATCCGCCCTGAGCAGCGCGGACTGACCATCGTGCAGCAGCGCCAGTTGCCCTGGAGGAAACAGACCCCAGACAGTCGTTCCCAGCCGTGACTCGATCTTCGAGCCTGCCGCTTGAAAACGACGAAACAACTCGGCTTTCTGGGGATCCGGCGCTTCGTCCGTGGCCGCGGCTGGCTGCCGAAAGATTTGCCCGCCAATTCGTGGATTCTCATCGATGAGCAGCGTGGGAATCCCGGCTTCTGCGGTGGTGCTGGCTGCGGACAGGCCCGCCGGCCCTGCGCCCACGATCACCAGCGGACAATGTGTCATACCCCGTGATCCCACGTACCGGCACCGCGCTGGACTTGCACGCGCATGCCTTCCTGTACTTCAACCTGGCAGGCGCGCATGCCGGGCCGGCCGTTGATGCACACCTGGCACTCCTGGCAAACGCCCATGCCGCAGAATAGCCCGCGTGGCGCGCCGCGTCGGCCGGTCCAGCGCAACGTCTGCTTTCCGGCCAGCAATAGCGCTGCCGCCACTGTCTGGCCGGCATGGGCCGTCAACCGCATGCCATCAAGATAGAAGCAAACATCTTTTTGTAACATCGGCTTGAGGTTATCGTCCATCGATTAAAAGACGATTAGCCCTTAATGAAAGGACGCTCCCAACTTCGGTGAATCCCAGCTAATTCTCCCACTACGACCGCCAGCGCCATCCATTCCTGATTATTCCGCGTGCCTGGTTCCACGCCCGCGCAAGAACTAGCGAGGCTTCGCCTCAGACCGACGAGGCGTGCCCCGATGCAGGTCAATATAAAAGGCTCCGGTCGAGCCTATGATGGGTCTGCCGAAGCAGGCCCGTTTTACCGCATGGCGGTGATGGTCCCG